>JAZRIV010000015.1:0-28158 GCA_045645465.1 Candidatus Egerieisoma sp. | reverse complement strand
AAGAACACCTGAAGAATAAGAGCAACGATCAAACCGGCAACTGTAGTAATCAACGCAACTTTAATACCTGAAGCTACAACGATAGGTGAAATGTCACCAGCAGCCTGGATAGCATCAAATGCACCGATCATACCGATAACTGTACCCAAGAAACCAAGGTTTGGAGACATTGCAATGAACAATGACAACCAAGTAAGACCAGTCTCAAGCTGAGCAGCCTGAACACCACCGTAAGAAACAACTGATTTCTCTACAGCCTCAAGACCCTGATCCATTCTGCTAAGACCCTGATAGAAAATAGAAGCTACTGGACCACGAGTATTACGGCAAACCTCTAGAGCAGCCTCAACACCACCGTTAGCAAGAGCATCCTCTACTTTAGCAACTAGTTTAGATGTGTTTGTAGTTGAAAGTGAAAGGTAAATGATTCTCTCAATTGCAACTGCAAGACCAAGGATAAGACATAGAAGGATAGCAGCCATAAAGCCTACACCACCATCAATGAATTTAGCTTTGATCTGCTGGTAAACTGGTGCATCAGAAGCAGCACCTGCTAGAAGCTCCTGAGCTGCTGCATCGTTAGTCTGAGCAACTACATCATTAGCAGCTAGAGCTACGAAGCCGATAACTGCCAAAAACATGAAAAATTTTTTCATAATTTTTTTTGAAATTTTTAATTAAACAATGTATTTAAATAGTTATAGTTTTGTGTTTCCACTATAAATTTCCGCGCAATTTAGGTAAAATTTTCCATAAAAGTGCAATTAAATTACACTTAAATTGTTATTTCACCTCTTAAATCGCTCTCTAACAATGCTTTAACTTTCGCATTTGTATCAGCGTGTCCAAGTGCAAAAAACATTTTTGTTAAAGCCGCCTCTGTAGTGCTGTCAAACCCGCTTATAACACCTTCTTTCTTAAGGGCAACACCTGTAGCGTATGCATCCATATCCACTTTTCCTGCGTGGCATTGCGTTACATTAAGTACAATCAGCCCCCTGTGTACAGCATCCTTAATCCTGCTTACAAACCACTCTGCCGTAGGGGCATTGCCTGAACCAAATGTCTCTAGAACAACTCCCCTCAAGCCATCCATATTAAGGATTGCATCCACTACTGCAGGTGTGATTCCAGGGAATATCTTCAGCACTGCCACATTCGTATCCAGTTTCTGTGACACAACCAGATCTTCATTCCATTCTTTAGGATAACGGATTAAAGAGGTGTTGTACTTGATATGAATACCCACATCTGCAAGAACCGGATAGTTTGCAGAACGGAATGCCCTAAAGTTCTCTGCGTTGTATTTGGTTGTACGGTTTCCCCTGTAAAGCTGGCTCTCAAAGTAGATACATACCTCTGGAACCATCGGATGCCCGTCCGCCCCTACCGCAGAGGCAATCTCAATTGAAGAGATAAGGTTCTCCTTGCCGTCTGTACGCAACATTCCAATAGGTAGCTGGCTTCCGGTAAGAACCACTGGTTTGGCCAGGTTCTCAAACATAAAGCTGAGGGCAGATGCTGTGAATGACATTGTATCTGTACCGTGGAGCACAACAAACCCGTCATATTTGCTGTAATTTTCCTGTATCAGGGATGTCAGCCTTACCCAGAACGCCGGCTGAACATCAGAAGAATCTATAAGAGGATCAAAAGAGTAGGTATCTATATTGCATCCGAATTTCTTCAACTCCGGAACTTCTTCCAATATCTGATTGAAATTGAATGGCTTAAGCGCCAAAGTCTCCGGGTCTTGTTTCATACCAATGGTACCACCCGTATATATAAGCAGAATTGATCTGTGCATAACTGTATATTTAGTCTGGTTACAATTCAAACATTCTGTAAGCGTTGGCTACAGTTGCTGCAGCCACCTCCTCAAGTGTACACCCCTTCACCTGTGCTATCTTCTCTGCAATATATACCAGATAGCTGCTCTCATTCCTCTTTCCTCTGAAAGGTACCGGAGTCAGATAAGGACAATCAGTCTCCAGCAATATCCTTTCCAATGGAATTTTCTCTATACTCCTGGCTACACCCGCATTCTTGTATGTTACAACACCGCCTATCCCCACCATAAAATCTCCATAGCTGCTTATTCTGGAGTATGTCTCATAACTTCCGCTGAAGGCGTGAAAAACGCCCCTTGGGACATCTCCTTTCAATGAATCCAATACTTCAAAAATCTCCTCGGTAGCCTCCCTCACGTGTATTATTACCGGCAGATTCTTCTTGTATGCCAAGAGCAGCTGCTCCCTGAACACCTCTTTCTGCTCCATAATATGCTCCTTGCTCCAATAGCCGTCTATTCCAATCTCCCCAACGGCAATATAACCGTCCCTATCCAACTCATCCTTTACAAACTGCAATTCTTTCTCCCAGTTGTCCCCAACAGATGTAGGATGAAGCCCCATAGCTTGCGACACAAAACTGCCACATTTGGCCGCAACTCTCCTCTGATTTTCAAATGTGGTAGAATCTATTGCAGGAAAGATGCACTTTATCACACCATTTTCCTTAATTCTGGCAATTGTCTCATCCAAATCAGCCTCAAAAGCCTCATCATACAGATGAGCGTGAGTGTCAACAAACTGAATCATCTTATCAAATAATAATCTGTATTGTTCTTTACTTTAATTTTCCCCTCCAGTTCCAGTTCAAGCAACAATATAGATACCGTATCCCAATCCAAACCTGTACAACTGCAAACCTGCTCTACTGACAAAGGGTTAACAGAGCTTAAAGATAGTAATATTTTCTCCTTGTTTTCCACTTCAAATGAAAATAATTGAGGCTGCATACTGCTGTCGGGAATAACAATATCATCCCATCCCAAAGCCTGAGGTATGGTTGTGGGGGAATTGTATATTGCAGCCACATTTTTTGAAATGAGATAATTGCACCCAAAAGAATTCCCGTCTGTAGCCCTCCCCGGCACAGCAAACACATCTCTGTTATAAGAAGATGCAAACTCTGCCGTAATCATGGATCCACCCTTTACCCTGCTCTCAACCACAACCACCGCCTGAGAAATGGCAGCAATAATCCTGTTTCTTTTTATGAAGTTCATCTTCTGAGGAAACTCTCCCCTTGGGAACTCTGTAAGAATTCCCCCTTGTTTTACCATAGCAGCGGCATCATCCCTATGTCTGGGGGGATAAATGGAATCCATCCCATTTGGCAAAACCGCCACAGTCTCAAGCCCGGCATCCAGTGCTGCCCTATGGGAAGCTATGTCTACCCCATATGCCAATCCGCTGAACACCATTGGAGAATACTTCTCAATATGCCCTATTATATTGGTACACATTTGTTTACCATACGCAGATGCAAGCCTTGTACCAACCATTGAGATACTTCTGGGCGCATTAAGGTTGGCATTCCCCTTAAAGTATAGCATAAATGGAGGAGAAGGACTCTCCAATAAAAGCTTAGGGTATCTGTCTGCTCCATAAAACAACAATTCAATACCTTTTTCCACACACCACTCCACCTCCTTTTCTGCCCATTCCAGCATCTGGCAAGAAAAAGCCGCCTCAAGCATTGTCCGTATCCCATTTTCATTAACATCATTAAAATTCCTGTAAATCCCAAGAACAGAACCATACTCCTCCAAAAGGGCATTTGCCAAGTGCGGCTTGTATAGAAAACTTTTTGCCAATGCACAACCATATACAATTTCATTCATAGTTTTTACCCCAAAACTACAGGCTTTCTTCCCGACAGTTTTTCTGATGAAGCAAAATTCACCTTACGCCCGGCTATTTTTCTTTTTTGAAAAAAAAGACGGTCCACAAAAAACCGGACCGCCTTGTATAAATAAGTTTATATACCTGCAACTTATCAGATAATAAGCATTGCATCACCATATGTACCAAACTGGTACCCCTCCTTTAGAGCTACCTTATAAGCATTCATCACATTGTCAAAACCACCAAATGCCGCAACTGACATAAGCATAGTGGAGAAAGGCATATGGAAGTTTGTTACAAGAGCATCAGCAACTGCAAACTGATATGGAGGGAAGATGAATTTGTTTGTCCATCCTACATACGGTTTAACCTCAGCCTTGGTTGTTACCGGTGTCTCCAAAGCTCTGATTACAGTAATACCCACAGCAAACACCTTATTGCCTGAAGCCTTTGTTGCATTGATCATTTCTGCTGTCTCCTCTGTAATGACCATCTGCTCGGAGTCCATCTTATGTTTGGACAAATCCTCAACATCCACTTTCCTGAAATGCCCCAAACCCATATGAAGAGTAAGAAAAGCACTGTTCACATCCCTAATCTCCATCCTCTTGAACAGCTCTCTACTAAAATGCAAGCCTGCAGCAGGTGTTGCCACAGCACCCTCATTCTTGGCAAAAATCGTATGGAATCTCTCATTGTCAATCTCTTCCGGCTTTGTTCTAATCCATTTTGGTATTGGCAATTCTCCAACCGCAAACAATGCATCCCTAAACTCCTCATAACTGCCGTCATACAAGAATCTCAAAGTTCTTCCTCTGGAAGTTGTATTATCAATAACCTCCGCCACCAAAGAATCATCCTCCCCAAAATAGAGCTTGTTTCCAATTCTTATCTTTCTCGCCGGATCTACAAGCACATCCCACAATCTCTGCTCCTTGTTAAGCTCTCTCAGCAAGAAAACCTCTATTTCAGCACCCGTTTTCTCCTTGTTACCATTAAGTCTTGCCTTAAATACCTTGGTGTCGTTAAACACAAAAGTATCACCGGCATTCATATAGTTTACAATATCCTTAAATAACTTGTGTTCAATCTCACCCGTATCCTTATGCAAAACCATCATTCTCGACTCATCCCTGAACTTGGCAGGGTATTTTGCAATCTGCTCTATGGTAAGAGGAAAATTAAATTGCGATAATTTCATAGTTGCTAATCTGTTTACAAAAATCAAAAGTACAAGTTATACGTAAAAAATAAGGGAAAGTTTCATTTTCCCTTATTTTTTAATCATTTTTTCATCACATTCTCCAAATCGTCCATTTTCAGAGCCTTTTTAAGATCAAACCCTCCAGATTTTGTCCGCACAAGTCCTGTAAGATACCCTCCACTTTGCAACGCCACACCTATATCTCTGGCTAAAGAACGGATATAGGTCCCCTTACTGCATTTTACTCTCAAAACAAGTTTGGGAAGAGCAAACTCAAGGACTTCAAGTTCATAAATCTTTATTCTCGACGGCTTCATCTGCAACTCTTCCCCAGCTCTGGCCATCTCATATGCCCTTGTACCATCTATCAGTTTGGCAGAGAAGATTGGAGGTATCTGATCAATCTCCCCCATAAACTGTGGAAGCACACCATCTACCATTTCCCTAGTGATATGTTCATACGGATATCTCTGGTCAATCTCTTTTTCAAGATCAAAGCATGGTGTTGTCGCCCCCAGTTCAACAGTTGCAATATACTCTTTCTGCTCTGCCTGCAAGGCTTCGGCCTGTTTTGTAGCCTTTCCTATACACACAAGCAGTACTCCTGTTGCCAAAGGGTCCAAAGTTCCGGCGTGCCCCACCTTTATATTCCTTTTATGAAAGTGTTTCTGAGCCATGAACTTCACCTTTCTGACCACATCTGCCGATGTCCATCTGTATGGTTTGTCAAAAGGCAAAACCACACCGTTTGGATATTCATCCAGATTTCCCAACAGCTGATGAATGGAATCTTTGTCTACCGTTAAAAATTTCCCTTCCATCAAAAATTATTTACAAGCAATTTTCTCTACCCTTCTCTGATGTCTTCCACCCTCAAACTCCGCAGCAAAGTAAGCTTTCACTATCTCTTTTGCCTCATCCTCAGATATGAAACGGGCAGGCAATGAAAGTATATTTGCATCATTATGCTGTCTTGCCAGTGATGCAAGTTCCGGTTTCCAACAAATGGCAGCTCTTACACCCTGATGTTTATTGAGCGACATACTTATACCATTGGCAGAACCACACATTGCAACACCACAACATACCTCGCCAGACTCAACGGCCAAAGCAAGAGGATGTGCAACATCCGGATAATCCATACTCTCGGTAGAGTGTGTACCAAAATCTTTAACTTCATATCCCATTCCGCTCAAGAGTGGTTTCAAAGCCTCTTTCAAATCATAACCTGCGTGATCTGCAGCCATTCCAATAATTTTTGCCATAATACTTTTATTTTAAGTGTTTCTCTTTTTCAAGTTCCTTTACTTTGTCCATCACATTGTCAACCTTTATGATGTACGAATAAAATGCATTGTCATCAAGCACCGTATATCTTCCCAACAAACCGCACAATTGTAAAAGAATCACATCTTTAGACTCATTCCATTCATTACCTTTTGGCACAACGCCATTCTTTCCTGCAAACTCAAGAAATCCTTTCTCCAAATCAATTGATGCAATCAGCTTTTCAAGGTCATCAAACTCTTTTACTCCCCTCAATTCCACTCTATATCTGTCGGCCAACACATTGCTGTATTTTACTATCAGACTTTTTCTGTTTGATGCCACCAGAAAATCTGTAACTCCAACAGTATCTATCGGGACAAAAACATCTGGAATAATTCCTCCTCCTCCATATACAACCTTTCCTTTAGGGGTAATGTATTTCAACGAATCCACCCTCTTTATGCTGTCCGCAGAAATCATCTCGCCGTGCCTGTACCTTTCAATTATATCCATCTGGTAATCCTCGGAATACGGCTTCTGGATACATCTGCCTGTTGGGGTGTGGAATCTTGCAACGGTAAGCCTTATGCCAGACTTGTCTGTAAAATATATAGGTTCCTGCACAAGACCTTTTCCATACGAACGGCGTCCGACAATAGTTCCCCTGTCATTGTCTTGAATAGCTCCTGCAAAAATTTCAGAAGATGATGCAGAATTTTCATTTATAAGCACATACAGTTCAAGATCCTTGAACATACCCAAGCCGTCAGCATGAAAATCCTGTCTCTCCCTATGCAAGCCCTCCATATACACCACAAGTTCTCCTCTATTGAGGAACTCCCTTGAGAGCAGCAAGGCTTGGTCGAGATAACCGCCTGTATTATCCCTAAGATCAAATACCAGCGACCTTATCCCCTGCTCCATCAATGGAATCATTGCTGCCATAAACTCCTTGTAGCTGGTTTTGCTGAACTTTGAGAGTTTCACATAACCAATCCCATCTTCAAGTGCAAGAGCAACATCCACACTCTTTACAGGAATCTTATCCCTTGTTATCTCAAACGGAATGAGTTCTTTAAGATTATCTCTTTTTACCTCGACAGCCACTTTAGACCCCTTTGGACCTTTAAGCATCTTTACAAGTGAATCCTGATTGAGTTTTACACCTGCAACATTTTTACCGTCAACCTTAATGATTCTGTCTCCCGACAACAGCCCGGCTTTCTCAGATGGGCCCCCAGCAATCACACTTATAACAATCGCTGTATCAGCAGGGACATTGAACTGGATACCTATACCACTGAAATTCCCCTCCAATGACTCATCAGCTGCCTCAAGTTCAACAGGTGGAAGATATACAGAATGAGGATCCAAATTCTCCATAAGGTGGGGGAGTACCTTCTCTATCACCCCATTATAATCTATGGAATCCACATAATTCTTCTCTATCTGATCCAGCACAAGAATAAGTTTGTCCCATTTGTTGCTGTCAACAGCAAGTTCTCTCCTCCCTTTGCCACATTTGGAAACATACATGCTGCATATCAGTACCAGCATGAATACCCACAAAAGGAGCATCCAATTTCTCCGTTTTTTCTCTTCCATCATTCAATATGCGTTACTCATCTTCCAATTGTTCAGCAGTAATCTGCTCTACGGTCACTCCAGCTCTCATCAGAAGATCTATACCATCAGTAACTCTGTATGCATCCCTATAAACAACTCTGTCAATACCGGCCTGTATTATAAGTTTTGCACACTCCATACAGGGAGCCGCTGTAACATACAAGGTTGCCCCCAAACTGCTGTTGTTTGACTTTGCCATTTTTGTAATTGCATTTGCCTCAGCGTGCAACACATACGGTTTGGTACATCCGCTCTCATCTTCACAGACATTCTCAAAACCACAAGGGGTACCATTGTATCCGTCAGAAATTATGCTTCTGTCCTTTACAATAAGGGCTCCAACCTGTCTGCGCACACAATAGGAGTTCTTAGCCCAAATGCCGGCCATCTTAAGGTAGCTTTTGTCAAACTGCAATTGTTTGGAATCCATATCTAACTGTTTTGCTGATACATATATCTCTTAATACTCTTCTTTGGAGTCTTCTCAAACTCTTCAGGGACTACCCTTACAGCTGCAATTTTGGAGTAATTTGGCATTTCAGCATTCACTGCAGCAATATTCTCCTCCATCTTCTTGAGGATATCATTCTTGTCCAACCCCTCCTTGCCGGCAAGTTCCATATCGGGATAAACAAGGGCAACCAGTTTGCCGTTCGAATCCACTACAAGTGATTCAATCACATATGGCATACTGTTGATGACACTCTCTATTTCCTCAGGATAGATATTCTGTCCTGAAGGGCCAAGGAGCATACTCTTGCACCTTCCTTTAATGAAGAGATAGCCATCCTCATCAATTATACCCATATCACCAGTCCTCATCCAGCCATCCTCTGTAAATGACTCAGCTGTAGCCTCTTCATTTTTATAATATCCAAGCATTACATTTGCACCCTTAACCTGAATCTCGCCAGGAACATTCCTTGGATCTGAAGATGCAATCCTTACTTCCATCCTTGGAGCAGGTTTACCACAAGAGAACAATTTGGCCTTATCCCAAGCTGCGTAAGAAATGATAGGGGCACACTCTGTCATACCATAACCAACAGTATAAGGGAACCCTATCCTGTTAAAGAACTCATCAGCCTCTTTATTGAATGCTGCTCCACCTATTATAATCTCATAGAAATTACCTCCAAATGTCTTCACCAGCTCTCCCTTTATCTTCTCCTGCAGCATCTGGTCTATGATAGGAAGTTTTAGAAGCACCTTCATGCTGGTCTTGTTAAGAATTGGCTGAAGTTTCTGCTTGTAAATCTTTTCAATGATAAGCGGAACAGAAATGATCACATCAGGCTTGATGGCTGCAAAAGCCTCCATAATTATTCTTGGACTTGGTATTCTTGTAAGGAAATGTACGTGAGCGCCAACTGTCATCTCAAACAGGAACTCAAACATCATTCCATACATATGCGCAGTAGGCAACATAGAAACTATGTTTGATTTGCAGTTGACATTAGGCACCACCTCCTGTGCAAAAAGGACATTTGAAAGAAGAGCCCTGTAAGGAATCATAACGCCTTTGGAGAAGCCCGATGTTCCACTGGTATAGTTGATCATAGCCAACTCTTCACCACTCTCCTCTTTATGGTAATTTATGTCACCACTGCCAAAACTCTTGGGATACTTCTTGCCAAACATCTCATTCAATCTCTCCCTTGTGTCTGTAATCTGCTCTCTTTTAGACATAAGTAGAGAGAAATCATTTATCTGAATAATTGCCTCAAGATTCGGCATCTCACTCTCCGAAAGATTCTCCCATACCATATCCCCCACAAACAGTACTCTTGAATCTGAATGGTTTACAATATGATGCACATTACCGGGTTTGAACTCATGCAAGATAGGCACCGGCACAGCACCATATGTGAGCGATGCCAAAAATACCACACCCCAGTTTGCCTGGTTGCGGGAACAAATTGCAATTCTGTCCCCTTTCTCCACACCACAAATATTAAAAATTATATGAAGTTTCTCTATTCTCCTTGCAACATCTCTATAGAGTAGCGTTACACCTTTAAAATCAGAAAGAGCCGGACAATCCCAATGTTTCCTGAAACTTTCCTCTAAAATCTTATTTAACGATCTATCCATAATATGTAAGGTTAAGTTATAATCCTATTTATAATTCTGCAACTGGCACAAATTTGAATACAAGCCACCTGCACCAATCAATGTGTCATGGGTACCCCTCTCAATAATCTCTCCCTCCTTAAGCACCACAATCTCATCAGCATTTCTAATTGTAGATAGTCTGTGGGCAATCACAATTGATGTTCTGTTCTTCATCAGATTTGTAAGAGCATCCTGCACAAGTCTCTCGCTCTCAGTATCAAGCGCAGAAGTAGCCTCATCCAATACAAGCACCGGAGGATTTTTCAGAACAGCACGGGCAATAGACAATCTCTGTCTTTGTCCTCCCGACAACTTCGCCCCCCTGTCACCAATATTGGTCTGGTACCCCTGTTCCATCTGCATAATGAAGTCGTGTGCATTGGCTATTCTGGCAGCCCTTTCCACATCTTCTGCAGTAACATTCTCCATACCAAAAGCAATATTATTGTAAACAGTATCATTAAACAATATGGCCTCTTGTGTTACGACACCCATCACAGAAATCAGACTCTCCAACTTATAATCCTTTATATTTCTGCCATCCAAGAGGATCTCCCCATCAGCAATATCATAGAACCTTGGCAAAAGATCTGCCATAGTAGATTTTCCTCCTCCCGACGGTCCCACAATTGCCACCATCTTACCCTTATTTATCTTAAGGTTTATATTCTTCAGGACAGGTTCCTGTCCATACGCAAAATTCACATTCCTGAACTCTATACCATCGTTGAACCCCTCAAGTCCAATGGCATTCTCCCTCTCCTTAATAGGATTCTCCACATCCAATATAGCAAAAAGTCTTCTGCCCGAAACCATACCCCTCTGCATACTTGCATAAGCTTTAGAAATGGCTTTGGCAGGCTCCAGCACTCTCCAATAAAAACCAATATACACCACAAATGCCGGCATATCCATTCCCAACTGCCCGTTAAGCTGCAACCATCCACCATAGAAAAGTACCGATGCTGCAACAGAAATTCCCAGAAACTCAGACAGGGGAGATGCCATCTCCTGCTTGTTAAACATATTCCTGCTACTTGTCTTATGTTTCTGGTTTGTATCCTCAAAACTTTCCCTTACATATTTTTGTGCGTTGAATGCCTTTATTATCCTCACTCCCGAAATGGCCTCCTCAAAATGGCTTACAATCCTCCCCATCAAAGCCTGGGTATCTGCAGCTTTCCTTTTTAGAGAACGGCTTATCTTACCAATCACCAAAGCAGAAAACGGAAGTGTAAGCAATGTGACCATTGTAAGTTTGGGAGACATATAGAACAAGCCAGCCAAAAAGCCCAAAATCAGCAACGGTTCCCTAAACAGCACGTGAAAACTGTCTGCCACACCATTCTGCACCTCTGTAACATCATTTGAAATAGAAGATAGAATATCACCTTTCTTCTGATTATGAAAATACCCTACATGCAGACTTGAAATCTTTTTAAACAGATCCCTTCTGATATTCTGCATTATATAAGTACGCATATCTACCAGAATCCTCTGCGAGAGATATCTTGTAATATTTGACAACAATGAAGCTGCAACAAAAAAACCGCACACAAACATCAACCCCTTTATCATTCCGCTTGCCGTCATAATTCTGGCAAGATAATATGAAAACAGTTCCTCAAAATATGCAGGATCAAAGGTAAAAACAGGTTTTACCAGTTGCCCGTCTATTGTATCCGGCTGAAACAATACTGTAAGAAGCGGATCAATGAGAGCATAGTTAACCACCCCAAAAATTACAGACAAGACAGACAGGACAAGATATCCCGGCCAAAATCTGCTGTATGGTTTTGCATACGCCAATAGTCTTTTAAAGTCGTTCATTATTCCTCAAAATCTACATATTCCCCTATCTCCTTATCTATCACCTTCTCCTGCTTGGGAATCTCAGTTATCACTACTTTACCTTCCTCTTTTTTATGTTCATTATGCTGATGGGTATTCTGCGCTCCACCAAAACCGGTTGACCAGAATCCAAAACCTCCTGGTCCGCCAAAACCCGTAAAGCCTCCGTCTACTCCCCCTTTTTTAACCTGACGTTTTATAAGCCACGTCAATAACAGAGGAAATATTCTCTTCATTACCCAAATAAAAAGGGCAAAACAGAGCAGAAAAGTTATAAACCCTTCCATCAATTATTCCATTTTTTAATTTTGCCGGTCTCCAGATTCCAGTTGTACATCTTACCATCTGTACACTTTATCCTCAGCACACCATTCTGCACAAATTCCACATCTGAATCCCTATCTATTTTCTTCTTGCTGTCGGCCATTTCAACCCTCTTGCCCCACATTGTATAAACCAGAAGTTGGGAAGGTGCCCTTAAAATCCAATATTCAGTTCCACCCAAATCTACAAGCTCGGGCAATTCCTTAATGAACTCCGGAGCCACAAGGTCGCTCCACCCCTCCACCGGTTTACCAGAAATATCATACCAGGAAACTGTATTATCATCATTCAGACAAACAACAGAATATTTCATACCATTTTTATCCTTAAGCAATTTTGGTCCCATTACTACCCCCTTAGGCAATTTTGCCGGATAACCATAGACAAAACGCCCTACCCTGTCCAGCAGATACATTTTCTTGCCAGAGGCAAACAACATCTGCAAACGTCCATTGTCATAAAGATCAATCTGCTCAACATATCCGCAAATAGGGGTATCAAAAGGAATAGCCCAAACGCCTTTCTTGTTTGCATCCATATACCTCAATCGCATATTAGGGAGTTGCTCAAGGTAAGCTGCAGACTTCTTGGACACATCCCAAACCTCAAAAGGACCAACAGTAAGATTTACCGTACTGTCAATCTCAAAAGCCATAATCTCACCATCTTCCCTCACTTTAGCTACCGGAAGCTGCTCCAAATCAGTGGCATAAAAAGAAATCTCTGCAACAGGCTCTGTAGCAGAAGGTTTAATATCCATTGTCAGATACTCAAAATTATTTCCAAGCATCTGGCTGTCCAGACACTCTCTTGTATAAGGCTTGAATATCTGAAGTACGGAATCGCCTGCCTCCTTCATATTGGCAAGCAATTTAAGTGAAGCCTCTTTACCCAAAAATCCTGAAACCGGTGTCTGATTCAGATAATGGTCAAGACTGAAATATTGGGCATTACCATTGGCAAACTCTTCAAGAATTTTCTGTGGTCCTATAATGTTCCAAGGTCCAACCTTACAAATGGCCTCCTCATTGCAATGAGAGAAAAGCTCTCCAAACACCGCAGCCACATACCCTTTGAAAGTGAACTGACCCGGTGCCTCAACTTTTTCGCCCTCTATAACTGCAGATATGACATTGTCAATACCAAACTGCTGTTTTCCTCTGATTAAAGTAATCCACTCACACTTCTCTCCAAACTTACAGTAAGCACTGACCAGTTCCTCCACCTGCAAAGAATCAATCCATTTGCGAGGTGTCACCTTACTCTCACCTTGAGCCAGCTTCTGCTTATAGGCAAAAGAACCGCTCTTTTTATGCATTTCCAAATAAAGCTGGTGCTGCTTAAGATACTCCTGCACATCAGATATTGGCAATGAAACTGCAAAAACAGTTGAGGCAGGAAGAATCTTGCCCATAGCGCTCTTCTTTGGATGAAGGGAATTGAATATATTGGAAAAACGGGCCTCATCCCCAAGATTGTCTAATTCACCCTGCAAAACAAGTTTGCCGCCATCTGCCACAATGTTGAACCTGCTCCACGAACAGAAATCCATAACAAAATCTGAATACTTCAAGTATCCCTTCTCCACAATTCCAGAGAAAAGCTTTCCTATCTGATTATGATTTACATATACTCCCGACAAATGCCCATAATTCTTGAGGACTTTTTCAAAATCGGGATTATCCATTATGGAGACTTTATTGTCAAGATGTCTTATCGCACTCTCAAGAACGTATGAAGAAGAACTTGCCAGCAAAAGGTTGCCACTGAGGGCTACAGCAAGGTCTCCAGGCAATACGAACACCTCTACACCATTATATTTCTTGCCCTTACCAGATCTGTGCAGAAGCTGTTGTACCCGTTCCTTATTAACATTTAACAAATCTGCTATTTGCAAAAATGAGACATTATTTTTTGATGAATAATGCAATGAATACACAAATGGAGCCGCCGAAATCTCATCAATTCCAACAAGTTCTTTCTGCAATCTCACCAAACCGCTCTCAAGATTCAGGACATTGTCTGCAAAAGATAAAGTATCCTCCAACAACAGAGCATACTCATCCATCCTTTTGAAATCCAATACAACAACAGCATCACTGGGAATAGCATTGTATACAGAAACTTCTCCATCGGCTACAACAAACCCATCCCCCTCTGAATCAGATGAGAGACCTACAAAAAGAAACACAGTTGCCGCAACCAGAAGGAACAGGACCAAAAATCCCCACAAAAGCAGTTTTTTATTACTATTCATCTAAAAAATCTAATCTATCCAATCTGCAAATATAGAAAAAAACCTGCGCCAAAAAAAAGAACCGGTTCCCGCAGCCTTAAGACTGAAAAAGGGAACCGGTCCAATAGCATTTATTCAGAGGACATTAGAACGGAAGATCTCCTCCATCATCCTCAGTCTGAATATTCATAAACGGATCTGTTGCAGAAGGCACCGGCGCACCCTCAACAGCATCCCTCTGAATTCTCCAAGCCCTTACATCTGTATACCAACGGCCATTGAATTCTCTGGATTCAATATTCACTGAAACATTAAGCATCTCACCTGCATTGTACGAAGAAAGCTCATTAACTTTATCCTGCCCCCACACATTCATACAGATTTTTCTTGGATACTGTTCAATTGTCTCAACAATAAAATCCTGCTTGCTCCAAGGTCCTCTGGCACTTGTTCCATTCTGTACAGCAAGCTTGTCAATAAGCTTGCATTTGATCTCCAACGCCATACCCTTCCACTTATTTACTTTTTTTCTCAGCAGCCTTGCTCACTTTAACAAGCTCAACATCAAAAATCAAAGTAGAATAACCAGGAAGATCTGCGCTCATCTGTCTTGGGCCATAACCCAACTCATAAGGAATCCACAAAGTAAGTTTACCACCCTCACCTACAAGCTGAAGACCCTCAGTCCAACCGGCAATCACTCTGTCAAGAGGGAATTTGGCAGTCTCACCTCTGTCATATGAAGAATCAAACACAGTACCATCCAAAAGTGTTCCTTTATAGTGTACCTCAACTGTATCAGTTGCTGTAGCTCTCACATCATTGCCAGGGTTATCTATTTTGTACTGCAAGCCGCTCTCTGTTACCTGTACACCCTCTTTCTCTTTATTTGCAGCCAAGAACTCTGCCTGCTCCTTCTCTTTCATCTTACCAACTGCAGACTGAACTTTAGTCATATAATTGTTGATTACAAGACCTGCCTGCTGCGGATCAATTACAGGCTTCTCACCATTAACCACCGCCTTCATAGCTTGCATAACTTTAGAATAGTTCAATCCTTCAATGTTTGAGCCTTTGATCATCTGGCCAAAAGAAGTACCTACTGCATAACTTACTGAATCAACCTCTGCAACGGTGATTCCTTCATATTTTGGCTGCTGGGTAGACTCACCGCAAGACGCAAACATTGCGCCCGCCAAAACTCCAATTGCTAAAAATTTTAAACCTTTCATTTTCTTATATATTTTTAATGTTATTTGTTCAAACTGTTCCCCTTAGGAGAAGTCACATAAACCGCAAGACACCCCACAACAGCAGCTACAAGAGACGTGCCCAAAATGGCTGCCTTACCTATATTTATCAAATCCATATCTGTAAATGCAAGCGAATCAATGAAGATTGACATTGTGAATCCAATACCTGCAATTATACCCAACGCAAAAATCTGTTTCCAATTTGTTCCAGACGGAAGTTCCGCAATACCGGACTTGACTGCCGCAAAACTGAAAAGGAAAATCCCAAGAGGCTTGCCAAGAAACAGTCCGAAGAAAATTCCAGTTGCAACAGAAGGCATAGGGAACGCCAGCAAGCCTCCATCAAGGACAACACCTGCGTTTGCCAATGCAAAAACCGGCATAATGAAAAATGTCACCCAAGGATGCAAACCCGATTCAAACTTATGCATAAGCGGGTTTATATTCTGCACATTCTTGTTTATCTGATGTATGATATGCTGTTGCTCCGGATTTGCAAGCACCTCAACCTCACTATTGCTGACCTTCTTGAACTTCTCCAGCCAATACTTTATGCTCACAACAAAGCGCACCTCGTTTATAACAGTTTTTGAAGGTATTGTAAGTGCCAGAATCACACCTGCAATTGTGGCATGAATACCCGACTTGAAGATGAAATACCACAAGAAAATTCCCGGAATTATATACAACAAAGGATTGTTTACCTTATTTCTGTTAAGGATATAAAGGAAAATCACTATGGCAGCGGCATAAAGGAGCATATCAAAATGCAATGCATGTGTAGGATAGAAAATTGCGAGAACAATAATTGCCCCCAAGTCATCCACAATAGCCAGAGCTGTAAGGAACACCTTCAGACCAAGAGGGGCCCTTTTCCCCAACAAAGATAGAACGCCCAATGCAAAAGCAATGTCTGTTGCCATTGGAATACCCCAACCTGAGGCACTTTCAGGGTCAGAAAAATTGAATACAGAATAGATTATGGCTGGAACCACCATACCTCCCACAGCCGCCACAATTGGCAAAGAGGCCTGTTTCAAAGAAGACAGTTCTCCAACCATCATCTCCCTCTTTATCTCCAGTCCCACAACAAAGAAGAATACAGCCATCAGGGCATCATTTATCCAATGCACCAAAGACATCTCAAGGGTAAAGCTCCCGATTGTAATGCCCAAGTGTGTATCCCATATCTGGTGAAGAAAATTCAGTTGCGGAATATTTGCACTCATCAGTGCAACAACAGCGCACAGCATAAGAAGAATGCCACCAACCGACTCATTATGCAGAAATACATTGAGAAAATTTCTGGCAGCAATACTGCCTGTGAGAATTTTATTTTTCGTCGCCATCAACAAATTTTATCTGTTAAGTGGGCAAATATAGCATATTTTTTTTACATCTTCATCCAAAACAACTGTTGCACCCAATCTGTTCTGAAAATATTGATGATAGTATCCTGTATTGTTCCGTCGGGAGAAAGAGATGGTCTTACCTCCTTGTCAAAACATCATCAACGCACCTTTTCCATAAAAAAAAATTTTGCAGAAAATAAACTTATAGGTAACTTAGAGCCACAAAGGTAACTAAAAAAGAGACTACACCCTATTATTTTCGTATTTGTATGCAGGTAACATCGGAAATCTTACACGAAAAACTTAAGGAATTTTTCGGATTTGATTCATTCAAGGGAGAACAGGAAGCTGTCATCAGACATCTTATAGAGGGCAATAACACATTTGTCCTTATGCCTACCGGTGGCGGCAAATCATTGTGCTACCAGTTGCCGGCACTTGTGATGCCGGGCACTGCCATTGTAATCTCCCCTCTGATTGCACTTATGAAAAATCAGGTAGATGCCATAAGAGGCTTTGTGGCAAACAAAGATGGTATTGCACACTTCCTAAACTCATCCCTTAACAAAACCCAGTTGCAGGAGGTAAAGGATGATATGCTTAAAGGGGTTACCAAACTGCTCTATGTGGCACCTGAATCCCTCACAAAAGAGGAAAACATACAACTGCTCAGACAATGTAAAATTTCATTCTACGCAGTTGATGAGGCTCATTGTATTTCAGAATGGGGCCATGATTTCCGTCCGGAATACAGAAAGATCCACCCTATTGTAAACGAAATAGGCAAGGCTCCAATAATTGCCCTAACGGCAACCGCAACACCAAAGGTACAGTCAGACATTCAGAAGAATCTTGGAATGTCAGATGCAAAAGTGTTCAAGTCTTCTTTCAACAGAGATAACCTTTACTACGAGATAAGACCTAAAGTAAATACAGAAAAGGAGATAATAAAGTTCATAAAGAACAATCCGGGCAAATCAGGCATCATATATTGTCTCAGCCGTAAAAAAGTTGAGGAGCTTGCAGAGCTGCTTAACGTAAACGGCATTAAAGCCCGTCCGTACCACGCAGGACTGGATGCAGCAACAAGATCTACCAACCAGGATCTTTTCCTTATGGAGGAGGTAGATGTGATTGTAGCCACAATTGCATTTGGAATGGGTATAGACAAGCCTGATGTGAGATTTGTAATACACTATAATATACCAAAGAGCCTTGAGGGGTACTATCAGGAGACCGGTAGGGCCGGCAGAGATGGAGGCGAAGGGCAATGTATAACTTTCTACAGCTACAAAGACATACAGAAGCTGGAGAAATTTATGCAGAGCAAACCTGTTGCAGAGCAGGAGATTGGCAAGCAACTGATAAACGATACCATAGCGTATGCAGAGTCAAACCAGTGCAGAAGGAAAACCCTGCTGAACTATTTTGGTGAACAATACACACAAGAGAATTGCGGCAACTGCGACAACTGCCTTTACCCTAAGAAACTCTTTGAGGGCAAAGAGTACCTTGCAACAGTATTTGAACTTGTTACAGGCATTAAGGAGAACTTTAAGGCAGAGCACCTTGCAAACATACTTGGAGGAGTAAACAATTCTATTATAAAATCATACAACCATACAGACCTTGAATGGTTTGGAGTAATTCCTGGTAAGGATCACCGTTTCTGGCTTGCTGTAATCAGGCAGGCACTGGTAATGCAATTCCTATATAAGGATGTGGAAAAATACGGTCTTGTTTCAATAACAGAAAAAGGTAAAAAATTCCTGGCAGAGCCATACTCTGTAATGCTGACAGAAGACCGAGAATTCGTCAACACCGATGATGACGACGACGTAGTGACAATTGGATCTGCCAAACACCAGGCAGGTGGTGGAGACCCAACACTATTGGCCATGCTTAAAGATGTAAGACACTCGTTATCCAAAAAACTGAAACTCCCGGCCTTTGTCATTTTTGGCGACCCGTCTCTGGAAGATATGTCTATAATGTACCCTACAACTGTAGAAGAGCTTAAAAATTGTCAGGGTGTAGGTGAAGGAAAGGCCAAGAAATACGGTAAGGAATTCCTTGCCCTTATTGCCAAATACGTGGAGGAAAATGAGATTGAACGCCCTACAGACCTTGTAGTGAAAACAGTTGCCAACAAATCACTCAACAAGGTTTACATAATACAGAGCGTAGACAAGAAGATTCCTTTGGATGAGATAGCCGATGCCAAAAATATGGAACTTGAGCAAGTTTATGACGAGCTTGAAGCCATAGTTGGTGCAGGTACAAAAATCAACATAGACTACTACATCCGTATGATCATAGATGAAGACAAGGTTGATGACATCTATGAGTACTTTAAGGAAGAGGCAACTTCAGATTCTGTAAACGAGGCAATGAAAGCACTTGGCCCAGATTACACAGAAGAAGAGGTCAGGCTTATAAGAATCAAATTCCTTTCAGAATTGGGAAACTAAAAGATTGTCCACTCAATCTCCTTGTCGCGTCCCCAATAGGTAAGCTGTTTTTTGGCATAGTGGCGGGAATTGCGCTTTACAAGCTCAACCGCTGTTTCCAATGAGTGCTTTCCATCAAAATAATCAAAGAACTCCCTGTATCCTACAGTCTTTAGGGCAGGGAGATTTTTGTATTGTACCAATCCCTCCACCTCTGCCAGAAGCCCCTGCTCCATCATAATGTCTACCCTTCTGTTTATTCTGTCATAAAGCTCTTCCCTGTTGCGGTTGATTCCAATCTTACGGATTGCAAACGGCCTTACCTTTTTAGGTGCACTTTTCCAGTCAGAGAATTTTCTGCCTGTCTGCAAGGTAACCTCAAGCGCCCGCACAACCCTCTGAGGGTTTGCAATATCAATGGTATCGTATGAAACCCTGTCTACAATCCGCAATTCATTGCGTAAGGATTCAATCCCCTCCACCTCCAGCCTTTTCATAAGAGAATCCCTGAGCTGCAGGTCTGCAGGCGGGAAATCATCCAACCCATTACATAGGGCATCTATGTACATTCCGCTGCCACCCACCATTACCAGTCTGTCATGCTCTTTGAACAGCGCTTCCAGCAATGCCATTGCTTCCAGTTCATAGAGCCCCGCCGTATAGTATTGGGTTACGCTGTGGGTGTGTATAAAATAATGCCGCACCGTCTCCAGCTGTTGGGCTGTAGGCGATGCGGTACCTATGTTCATCTCTTTGTATATTTGTCGGGAATCACAATTTATTATTGGGGAGCCATATTCCAATGCCAAATCAATGGAATAATCGGTTTTTCCCACCCCTGTGGGTCCAAGAATTATTGTGAGTTCCTTCTGCATAATTCTTGCTATTCCTCACCCTCCGGCAATTCATCATCCATAAATGACACCTCCTCGTCTGCGGAGTCATTCATAGGCTCGGAATACTGGTCCATATCATCATATCCATTGGCAAACTGCTCAGGGTTACGTCCCTTTTCAGCTACAAGTCTCGGATACGATGCTCGTCTGGATTCTTCCGCCTCTCCCATTAAGGTGAGTTTTATAACTCTGTCCTTTCTCAAATCAAAGACATACAAGAGATTTACCTCCCCTTTTTTAATGGCTTTCTCTATGGTAACCATATCCATTGAGCCATCACCCATATCAAAAAGGCCATACTCACTTCTGAGCTTCTCATTCTCATCCAACCCTCTGAATGCCACCATCTGGTCTGGAGAAAAATCCAAATCATTTACAAGAAAATCGTGGAGTCTGTACAAGGTTGTCTCCCCCTTTATCTCATACTCCCTCATAAAAACTTTGCTTCCCGGAATTGAAGCCTTATACCTGTATATCATCTTGTGTCAATTAAAAAGTGTTTGCTGAACTCAAAGATACAACATTTTTAAGAAAAATCCATAATATTCCTGCGTCATTGGAAATATGGAAAAAGGAGATGAAATTAGTGTCAAAAAGAGATTTTTCATTGGATTTTTTGTGTATCTTTACATTTTAGTATGGATACTAAGAAAACGCCTGTCTCTGATTGTTTCAAAAGCATTTCACAGCTTTCAACCGGCCTGTTCAAGGACAATGGAAGCAAGTTCCTTGCTTTTGCATATCCCGTAACTACAGAAGAGGAAATAAAATCCATAATACAAGAACTTAAGAAGGAATATTACGATGCCCGCCACCATTGCTACGCCTACAGATTGGGGCATACCGGCAGTGTGTGGAGAATGAACGACGACGGAGAACCTTCATCTACAGCCGGCAGACCTATCTACGGGCAGATTCTCTCTGCAGAACTCAGTGACATACTGGTTGTGGTAGTACGTTATTTTGGTGGAATAAAGTTGGGAGTGCCCGGTCTTATAAGGGCCTACAAGACATCTGCCGCAGATGCCATTGCCAATGCCACAATCATAGAGAAGATTGCAACCGAACCATACAACATAATATTTGACTACCTTCAGATGAATGCGGTTATGAAACGTCTGAAGGATCTGGTGCTCACACCAACAAACCAGCAGTTTGACCTTAACTGCTCTTTAAGGGTAGATGTAAGGCTGGCAATGATTGGCACTTTTCTGGAGAGTTTTGACAAACTGGAAGGGTGCAGAATTGAGAAAATTGAGCCACAGCAAGAAAATGAAGAGGAAAACATTTAATATTTACAAGATATGCCTAAAAGTCTAATTTCCATCCACGATTTCACAAAGGAAGAGATGCTGCACATATTGGATGTAGCACAGGATTTTGAAAAGAACAAAGTTCAGAGAATCCTGCAGGATAAGGTTATTGCAACCCTTTTCTTTGAACCTTCCACCAGAACACGTTTGAGTTTTGAAACTGCATCAAACAGACTTGGCGCCAGAGTAATTGGATTCTCCGATGCCGGAAACACCAGTGTAAGCAAAGGAGAAACACTTAAAGATACCATAAAAATGGTTTCCAATTATGTAGATCTCATTGTAATGAGACACCCATTGGAGGGAGCTGCAAGGTATGCATCAGAAGTGGCATCAGTCCCTGTCATAAACGCCGGAGACGGAGCCAACCAGCACCCGTCACAGACAATGCTCGACCTTTACACAATCCAGCAGACACAAGGCAAACTTACAGACTTGAGGATAAATATGGTGGGAGACCTCAAATACGGCAGAACTGTCCACTCTCTGTTGCAGGCAATGTCCCATTTCAACCCACATTTTACATTTACTGCTCCCGACGAACTTAAGATGCCTCAGGAATACAAAGATTTCCTTAATGCAAAAGGAATCCCGTACACAGAGACAAAAGATCTTGAGGGAAACATCAACGATTGCGACATCCTGTATATGACACGTGTACAGCAGGAGCGCTTTACAGACCCTATGGAGTATGAGAAAGTGAAAAACACATACAACCTCAACGCAGCAATGCTTGCCGGGGCAAAAGACAATATGAAGATTCTGCATCCGCTTCCAAGAGTTACAGAAATAGCTCAGGATGTGGATGATACAAAACACGCATACTATTTCAAACAGGCAGAGAACGGTGTTTACGTCAGAATGGCTATCATCTCATATCTGCTCGGTTACAGGTAATAATTGGCAATTAAAAAGATACGGATTATGGAAAAAGGAGGAAAAGAATTGAAAGTAAGTGCCATTAAGAACGGCACAGTACTGGATCACATTCCGGCAAACCAGCTCTTCAAAGTGATCAGCATTTTAGGGCTGAAAGATTGCCAGAACCAGATTACATTCGGTACAAACTTGGACAGCAAACTGCTTGGCAAAAAAGCAATCATCAAAGTATCAGACAGATTCTTTGAAGAGACAGAGATAAATAAAGTTGCACTTGTGGCACCAGATGCAAAAATCAACATAATAAAAGATTTTGAGGTAATAGAGAAAAAAGTTCTCCGTGTTCCCGACGAAATAAAGGGAATTGTCAAGTGTGCGAACCCAAAATGCATCACAAACCATCAGCCTATTACCACAAAATTCAAAACAACATACGAAGATTCTGCACTTAAACTTCATTGCCATTATTGCGAAAAGAACACAAGTTCAGACAATTTAAAGATTATAACTGAGAATTAAGTTTTTATTTCTATTTGTTACTGAAAATTTCATATCTTTGACTGATTATTGAACAACACAAAAATTTAATAAATATACATACAATGAAAGCATATAACTTTAACGCAGGTCCTTGCGTCCTTCCTAAACAGGCTATTGAGTCTGCAATTGAGGCTATCAAAGATTTTGACAACACCGGTATCGGTATCCTTGAGATTTCTCACCGTACTCCAGGTTGGGAGAGAATTATGGCTGAGACAGAGCAGCTATGGAGAGAGCTTCTTAACATCCCAGAAGATTATGCTGTAATGTTCCTTGGTGGTGGTGCTTCAACCCAGTTCTTTGAAGTTCCTGCAAACCTTCTAAAGACTAAAGCTGCATACCTTCAGACAGGTGTTTGGGCTAAAAAAGCTGTAAAAGAGGCTAAATTCTACGGTGAGGTAGAGGTAGTTGCATCTTCAGAGGATAAAACTTACTCTTACATTCCAAAAGGATACACTATCCCTACAGATGTAGACTATTTCCACATCACTACAAACAACACTATCTACGGTACAGAGATCCACGAGGATATGGATTCTCCTGTAACTTTGGTTGCTGATATGTCATCAGACATTATGAGCCGTCCTGTAGATGTTAAGAAATACGGTATGATTTACGGTGGCGCACAGAAAAACGTTGGTCCTGCTGGTGTAACTTTCGTTATCGTTCGCAAAGACCTTCTTGGCAAAGTTGACCGTCCTATCCAAACAATGGTTGACTACCGTACACACTACACAGATGAGGTTAGAAACCGCTCTATGTTCAACACTCCTCCTGTATTCCCTATCTTTGTAATGCACGAGACCCTTAAATGGGTTAAAGAGATGGGTGGAGTAGAGGCTATGTACAAAATCAACAAAGAGAAAGCAGAGCTTCTTTACAACGAGATTGACAGAAACCCATTGTTCGTAGGTACTGCTGCTAAAGAGGACCGTTCGCTAATGAACGTATGTTTCGTAATGGCTCCTGGTAAAGAGGAGTTGCAGGACGAGTTCTTCAAATTCGCCAAAGAGCGTGGTATGGTTGGTATCAAAGGCCACCGTTCAGTAGGCGGTTTCAGAGCTTCTATCTACAATGCTTGTCCAAAAGAAGCTGTTGAGGCTTTGGTTGCTTGCATGCAGGAGTTCGAGCAGTTGCATAAATAATTTGAACCTTAATATGGGAGTAATTGCATCCTAAAGCAGTTACCCCCATATTTTTTATATGCTGCTGTGTCTGTTCCGCAATGTGGCGGCATAAAATTATCGGGAAGACATTAATTATATAAAAATTACATATACATTATGAAAGTATTGGTAGCAACCGAGAAGCCATTCTCAAAAGTGGCTGTTGACGGTATCAGAAAAATAGTTGAGGCTGCAGGCTATGAGTTTGCAACTCTTGAGAAATACACCTCTGCAGATGAGCTTCTTGCTGCAGTTGCAGATGTTGATGCACTTATTGTACGTTCAGACAAAGTTACCAGAGAGGTAGTTGAGGCTGCTAAAAACCTTAAAATTGTAGTTAGAGCAGGTGCTGGTTTTGACAACTTGGACCTTGCAGCTTGTACAGAGAAAGGTATTGTAGCAATGAATACCCCTGGCCAGAACTCAAACGCAGTGGCAGAGCTTGCTCTTTGCTTTATGATTTATATGAGCAGAAACCAGCTTACAGCAGGTACAGGTTCAGAGCTTAAAGGCAAAACTTTGGGTATCCAGGCTTACGGTAATGTAGGACGCCTTGTTGCAAGCCACGCAAGAGGTTTTGGTATGAACATTATGGCTTTTGACCCATTTGTTCCTGCTGAGGCTATGGAGGCCGAGGGTGTAATCGTAGCAAAATCACTTGAGGACCTATACGAGAACTCACACTTTGTATCTCTTCACATTCCTGCAACTGAGCAGACAAAGAACTCTATCGGCTACAACCTTCTTTCAAGAATGCCTAAAGGCGGCTGTCTTGTTAACACTGCAAGAAAAGAGGTTATCAACGAGGAGGAGCTAATTAAAGTTCTTAGAGAGAGAGAAGACCTTAAATACATTACAGACGTTGCTACTGCAAACCACGCTGCAATAGCAGAGGAGTTTGGCAAACGTGTATATGGTACTCCTAAGAAAATGGGTGCTGAGACAGCTGAGGCTAATGTAAACGCAGGTCTTGCTGCAGCAAACCAGATTGTAGACTTCTTTACTACAGGCAACAAGAGATTCCAGGTAAACAAATAGAAAACACTTAAAACTGATATAAACTATGGTAAAAGTAAAACCATTTGCAGCTATCCGCCCACCAAAAGCATATGCAGCAGAGGTAGCTTCACGTCCTTATGATGTACTTAACTCTGTTGAGGCAAAAGCTGAGGCTGGTGAGAAATCACTGCTTCACATCATCAAACCAGAGATTGATTTCGACCCTATAGCTGATGAGCATGGCCAGGAGGCTTATGACAAAGCTGTAGAGAACTTCAAACTATGGCAAGAGAGAGGATGGCTTGTTCAGGATGCTAAGGAGAACTACTATGTTTATGCTCAGACTATGGACGGCAGAACCCAGTACGGTCTTGTAGTTTGCGCAAACGTAGAGGATTATATGACCGGTAAGATTAAGAAACACGAGCTTACCCGCAAAGACAAAGAGGAAGACAGAATGATTCACGTTAGAAATCAGAATGCCAACATTGAGCCTGTTTTCTTTGCTTATCCAGACAACGCACAAATCAATGAGATTGTTGAGCGTACTATCAAAACCAAAGAGATTGAGTACGATTACATTGCCCCTGTAGATGGTTTCGGCCACAAGTTCTGGGTAATTGACAACGAGGAGGATATTGCAGCAATCACAAACATTTTTGCTGAGATTCCTGCATTCTACGTAGCTGACGGTCACCACAGAACTGCAGCTGCAGCTCTTGTTGGCGAGGAGAAAAAACGCAACAACCCTAACCACACCGGCGAGGAGGAGTACAACTACTTTATGGCTGTAGTATTCCCAGAGAGCCATCTGAAAATCATCGACTACAACCGCGTTGTTAAAGATCTTAACGGTATGACTGCAGAGCAGTTCATTGAGAAACTTGGCGAGGACTTTATTGTTGAGAAAAAAGGTGCAGAGATTTACACTCCATCCGGACTTCACAACTTCTCAATGTACATTGGTAGCGAGTGGTACTCACTACAGGCTAAAGAGGGTACATACGATGATGCAGACCCAATTGGCGTACTTGACGTAACTGTATGCTCAAATCTTGTATTTGACAAGCTGTTGGATATCAAAGACCTTAGAACTTCCAAGAGAATTGATTTCGTAGGTGGTATCCGTGGCCTTGGCGAGCTTAAGAAGAGAGTTGATTCAGGTGAGATGGTAGCAGCTTTTGCATTGTATCCAGTATCAATGAAACAGCTTATTGACATTGCAGATACAGGCAACATTATGCCTCCAAAAACTACCTGGTTTGAGCCTAAACTTCAGAGCGGTTTGGCTATCCACAAATTGGAGAAGTAATATACACTCCTATATAACACAGAAACTGTCGGGAAAACACACTCTTCCCGACAGTTTTTTATGTATAACCCCAATTCTTAGAAGAACATCAGATACTCCAAAGAGAGTTTGTTCTCAGTATCTCTTGCATTCTTGAACAATTTTGACATATCCATTTTAGATTTGAAATACTGCTCATAATTCAGTCTTAACATAGTTGTACCAGCACCGGTATTGAAAAGCACATTTACACCGGCTGTAATTCTGTTCACCCCAAAACCTCTATCCATTACATCATAACCCATTGCATCCCATCTGAGGACAGGCTCTACCCTCTTTACAGTATTGCTGTTTGTCTTAACCTTTAACATACCCTCCACATATGCTGCACCCAAATAAGATGGATTGTAGCCAGCATCCAATTTTTCACCATATTTCTTTGACATATATTCAGCCTCTACCTTGAATTTTGGATTTTCATATCTCACATCTGCACCTGCATACAAATCTGTATAGCCCTCATTTCTCTGGTTATAAAATTTCCCCGATGCCCTGAATCCCTCTTTAGAAGAACCGAACTCCAAACGGCCACCAGTAGCAAGAGATTTGCTCCAGGTAGGATTATTGATTCCAGAGCCATTATAAACGCCTAATTCTGCGTTTATAGGGAATCCCTCCTTCTTAATGGCATATTTCACAGAAACGCCAATATCACGGCTTGAAATGAAGTATTTTCCTATAAAAGGCCTGTTGACATAATCCAAAGAGTTTGGAGAAACTGTCCAGGAATTGTATAAAGATAACCCTTGCTGGCCAACAGTAAACGAGAGCCTTTTGGCTGGTTTGATGACAGCATACAAATCAAGTACACTCAACTTGTTTTCAGCACAGAAATCTACCATAAGACGGTAAGAAAACATCTTTGAAACATCTCCCTGAACTCCCAGACGGGCATTCTTTACAGAAAATTTTGAATATCCATTCTCTGTTACCTCATATCTCGACTTCAGTACCATTATAGGTTTGATAACATTAAACTGTTCAGTCTCGTCTCCCTGCTCAACAGTTTTCACAACCCCTTTATTTGTAATCTTATAAGTAGTACCCTCCTGAGCAAACACTGGCAACGCAACAAACATCAATAGAATAACTGATGCTACAAATCTGATTATCTTCATAAGTAAAAATATTAAGTCTTATACAAAGTTAATAAAATAAGATATTAATAAAACAATCCAAGAGGTACTATGTTTAACTGAACGAGTCTGAAGAAGCGTAAAATCGGCATAAAAAAAAAGGCCTCCAGAATTTCTTCTGAAGGTCCTCAAAGTTGGCGGCTACCTACTCTCCCACTTGGTATAGCAGTACCATCGGCGCTAACGGGCTTAACTTCTCTGTTCGGTATGGGTAGAGGTGGATCCCCGTCGCTATTACCACCATTGTTCTTTCGCTTTCGTACTTGCGTACCGGTTATTATTTTCAGGTTACCAACCCGTGTATGGTGTAAGAGAGAGAAAAAATAAATGTTATGCTGTTACGTTGTAAACTTTTTATATATTTTGTTCACACGCTCCACAACTGAAGTGTCGGGCTATTAGTACCGCTCGACTTTGACATTACTGCCTTTACATCTGCGGCCTATCAACGTGGTAGTCTCCCACGACCCTATATGGAAATCTCATCTCGAGGCTAGCTTCGCACT
>JAZRIV010000014.1:0-1102 GCA_045645465.1 Candidatus Egerieisoma sp. | reverse complement strand
TGTGAAATTAAGGTTTCTTTCAATGTTTTCATCATAGAAGATGAGATTGTTCATGAGCTTGATTGTTAAGTTGAGAATGTAGTCTGTTAATATGCATGCTTCAGGGAACATGATTCTTTCACAGGAAGAGTTGGTCAAGTCCCTTTCGTGCCAGAGAGGATTGTTTTCCATAGCTGCATTTACATAGGATTTGACGATTCTTGCAACACCACAAATACGTTCTGCTGTGATAGGGTTCATCTTATGTGGCATTGTACTGCTTCCAACTTGCTTTTCAGGGTCAAAGAATTCACCTAACTCTTGAATTTCAGTTCTTTGCAAGTTTCTAACCTCAAGAGCTATTTTGCTTAAGGTGGTTGCTATGTTTGCAAGGGTTGCTACAAATTCCACATGATTGTCCCTTTGCAAGACCTGGTTTGTGATTGGAGCAGGTTTTAATCCAAGAATTTCAGACACTTTCTTGTGAACTTCCCAACCTTGGGTTCCAAGTGCAGCGGTAGTTCCAACAGCACCATCCATCATTCCAAGGCAAACATTGTCTTTTGCATGTTGCAATCTGTCATATTGCCTGTGGAGCTCATCTGCCCAGATTGCAAATTTCATGCCGTAAGTGGTTGGAAGTGCATGCTGACCATGAGTACGGCCAATGCAGACTTTCATTTTGTTCTCTTCAGCTAATTTGAGGATTATTTTAGTTAATCTTTCGATCTTTTCTTCAAGAACTTCAATGGAATCCTTTAAAAGCAAGGAGTTGGAACTGTCTACAATATCATTAGAGGTTGCTCCAAAATGAACGTATTCTCCTGCTTCTCCTTCACAGACTTCACTTAATCCTTTTGAAAGGGAAGCGATATCGTGTTTTGTTTCAGCTTCTATTTCACTTACACGTTCTACTGTAACAAATTTGGTATTTGCTTTTGCCTTGATTTCATCTGCAAATTCCTTTGGTATGATTCCAAGCTCACCTTCAGCTTGAGCCAATGCAGATTCAATATCTAACATTCTTTGCTGCTTGTTTTCCTGTTCCCAGATTCTTTTCATTTCTGGAGTTCCATATCTAAATTCTATTGGATGTATTGCCATTTAAACTCTCCTTTGATTG
>JAZRIV010000013.1:0-10661 GCA_045645465.1 Candidatus Egerieisoma sp. | reverse complement strand
TTGGGACCGCAAAGATACGGACTTTTTTTTAACTGCCAAATTTTTCTTTATTTTTTTGAAAAATTTTTCAATCTGCCGTCGCTCCAAAATCCTCTCATCTCCATCCCCTCATTTGCGGGCTGCAAAGATAGACACTTTTTTCTTCTATGCAAAATTATTTTGCATTTATGATACAATTTTTTTCAGCATTTGAGCTAATTGGTCTGGGCATGAGGTAGTTTTGTTTCCACATTTTATTCCATCCAATCTGGAAATGACATCTTCCACCTTCATTCCTTTAATTAAAGAGCATACACCTTGAGTATTTCCAGAACACCCTGCAACAAAATATGCCTCTTCAATTACATTTTCTGCATTTATTTCCAAATGTATCAATCTTGAACATACTCCTTGTGGAACATATTCAAAAACTCTTACTGATTTATCCATACTGATACTATATTAATCAAGATATTTATATAAAAAGGGAGACATCCTTCAATTGGATGTCTCCTCTTTTATTTACCAGTGTAGAATTACTCAGCCTTCTCCTCAGCAGCTGGAGCCTCAGCAGCTTTTTTAGAACGGCTTCTACGAGTAGCTGATTTTTTAGCCTCTTTTTTAGGAGCAGAAGCTAGAGCTGCCTCGTTAAAATCTACCAACTCAATGATTGCCATATCTGCAGCATCACCTACACGGAAACCAGTTTTAAGAATTCTGGTATATCCGCCTGGACGCTCTGCAATTTTAGGAGCAATTGTTCTGAACAACTCAGTAACTGCCTCTTTCTGTTTTAGGTAGCTGAATACAGTACGTCTAGAGTGAGTGCTGTCATCTTTAGACTTAGTAATAAGCGGCTCAACATACATACGCAAAGCCTTAGCTTTAGCTACAGTTGTCTCAATGCGTTTGTGAAGCAAAAGAGAACATGCCATATTAGCCAACATAGCCTTACGGTGACCACTTTTTCTACCCAAATGGTTGATTGCCTTATTGTGTCTCATTTTATATTACTTTTTTTCAATATTATACTTGGTAACATCCATGCCGAACGATAGTTTCAGTCTATCAATCAACATATCAATCTCGGTTAATGATTTCTTACCAAAGTTTCTGAACTTCATAAGCTCAGCACGCTGGTGAGAAACGAGGTCTGCAAATGTCTCAATCTCGGCTGCTTTAAGACAGTTTAAAGCCCTAACCGAAAGTTCCATATCAGACAATTTTGTCAAAAGCAAGTGACGCATACGCAATGACTCTTCATCCAACTCGTTGCTGACAACCTCAGGAGCTGTCTCCAGACTGATCTTCTCGTCTGAGAACAACATAAAATGATGAATCAGAATCTTAGCTGCCTCTTTAAGAGCCTCTTTTGGATGGATTGAGCCATCAGTAGTAATCTCAAGATTCAACTTCTCGTAGTCTGTCTTCTGTTCAACACGCCAGTTCTCAACATTGAACATAACGTTTTTGATTGGAGTGTAGATAGAGTCAATTGGAATAGTACCAAATGGTGCTCCCTCTACTTTATTTTCATCTGCAGGAACAAATCCTCTACCCTTACCGATTCTCATATCGATAGAAAGCTTGACAGATGGCTCCATAGAGCAAATGTGAAGCTCAGGGTTAAGGACTTTGAATGAAGATAGATGCTTTGAAATATCCTCAGCAGTAAAATCTTGCTTACCACTAACAGTTACAGTTATCACTTCGCTATCCTCACCCTCAATCATTCTTTTGAAACGTACTTGTTTAAGATTAAGGACGATGTCGATAACACTCTCTATCACACCAGGTATAGTGGCAAACTCATGGTCTACCCCCTGAATTTTGATAGAAGTGATAGCAAAACCCTCAAGTGACGATAACAATATTCTACGCAACGCGTTACCGATTGTAATACCATATCCAGGCTCCAAAGGTCTGAATTCGAATTTACCAAAGGTCTCGGTTGAATCGAGCATTATTACCTTATCCGGTTTTTGAAATGCTAAAATTGCCATTTTCTTTAATTTTTATTAGTGTTACGCTTATAAGCAAAGATTCATTACTTAGAGTACAACTCAACGATAAGCTGCTCGTTGATAGTCTCAGGGATCTCTGTTCTCTCAGGAAGATTCAAGAATTTACCTGATAGAGAGTTAGAATCCCACTCCAACCAAGAATATTTGTTTGCAGAAGCAGCTATGCTGTTCTGAACAACCTCAAGACTCTTTGATCTCTCTCTAACACCAACAACATCACCAGGTTTAACAATTGTTGAAGGGATGTTCATAGTCTCACCATTCAAAACAATGTGGCAGTGAGAAACCAACTGTCTTGCAGCTGCGCGTGTAGGAGCAATACCCATTCTGTATACCAAGTTATCCAAACGAGACTCCAACAAAATGATAAGGTTTTCACCTGTTTTACCTTTCATTTTAGCAGCTTTCTCATAAAGATTACGGAACTGTCTCTCCAATACACCGTAAGTATATTTTACTTTCTGCTTCTCTTTTAGCTGAATACCGTACTCTGAAGATTTTTTTCTCTTCTTAGCCAAACCATGCTGTCCTGGAGGATAATTCTTTTTCTCAAAACTTCTGTCAGGACCAAAGATTGGCTCTCCAAATTTGCGGGCGATTTTTGTAGAAGGCCCAGTATATCTTGCCATATTAAATCAAATTAAAATTATTAGGAATTATACTCTACGGCGACCTTTAGGTCTACAACCGTTGTGAGGAAGTGGAGTAACGTCAATGATCTCTGTTACCTCAATACCTGCACCATGAATAGTACGAATAGCAGACTCACGACCAGCACCTGGGCCTTTAACATAAGCCTTAACTTTACGCAATCCTAAATCAAATGCTACTTTAGCACAATCTGCTGCTGCAACCTGAGCTGCATAAGGAGTGTTCTTTTTAGAACCTCTGAAACCCATTTTACCAGCAGAAGACCAACTGATAACCTGACCTAAGCTATTTGTTAGAGTCACAATAACGTTGTTGAATGTTGATGAGATATGAGCCTCGCCATAAGCATCAACTTTAACAACTCTCTTCTTATTAGATACTGTTTTCTTTGCCATATTCTTAGGTTCTATTATTTAGTTGCTTTCTTCTTGTTAGCTACTGTCTTCTTCTTACCTTTACGGGTACGTGCATTGTTCTTAGTGCTCTGTCCTCTTACAGGAAGACCAAGTCTGTGACGGATACCTCTGTAACATCCAATATCCATAAGACGTTTGATATTCAACTGAATAGCAGAACGAAGCTCGCCCTCTATTTTATACTCTTCTGCAATTGTTGCGCGAATTGCAGCGATTTGGTCGTCTGTCCAATCTTGCACCTTAGTGTTGAAATCAATTCCGTTTTTGCTAAGGATTTTTTTGGCAGAACTGTGACCAATTCCAAAGATATAGGTCAAACCTATCTCTCCACGTTTGTTTTTTGGTAAATCTACTCCGGCTATACGTGCCATAATTATCTTTTTTTCTTAATTGTTTACAATTGGAAATTATCCCTGGCGCATTTTGAACTTAGGGTTCTTTTTGCAAATTACATATAAACGACCTTTGCGTTTTACAATTTTGCAGTCTTCACTACGCTTTTTGATGGATGCTTTTACTTTCATTGTATTTAGTTTTTATTTGTATCTGAAAGAAATCCTTCCCTTTGTCAAATCGTAAGGGGACATTTCAACTCTTACTTTATCGCCAGGCAAAATTCTAATGTAATGCATTCTCATTTTTCCCGATATGTGAGCGATAATAACGTGTCCATTATCAAGTTCTACTCTGAACATTGCATTAGACAACGCCTCAATAATTGTTCCATCCTTTTCTATAGCAGATTGTTTTGCCATATTATTACTTTCCTTACAATTTATATTATTAAAACTTATTTTCGATATAATCAAATGTTGTCAAGACATCCGCCTTTCCAGCTCGTACTGCAACCATAAACTCATAATGAGCAGATCTTTTTTTGTCTACAGTACTTACTGTCCAACCATCTCTGTGCAGATATATGTCTTTCTTGCCCATATTAATCATAGGCTCAATACATATAACCATACCCTCTGACAGTTTTTTCCCTTTTCCCTGTTTCCCGTAGTTAGGAACTTCTGGAGACTCGTGCATATTGGATCCTATACCGTGTCCTACCATCTCTCTTACCACCGAAAAACCAGCCTCTTCCGCATATTGTTGCACTGCAGCACCAATATCTCCAATTCTGTTACCGGCTATAGCCTTTTCAGCCCCCAAATATAGGGATTCTTTTGTAACTTTTAAAAGTTTTGCAGATTCAGCATCTATTTCTCCTACAGGAAAAGTGTAGGCCGAGTCACCATAGAAACCTTTATATATGGTTCCGCAATCTACAGAAACTATATCTCCTTCTTTAAGAATGTAGTCACTGGGAAATCCATGAACTACAACATCATTAACCGAGATACACAATGTGTAAGGGAAACCACCATAACCAAGAAAGCCCGGTACAGCACCATTGTCTCTGATAAAGGTCTCAGCAAGTTTGTCCAGGGAGTTGGTTGCAACTCCCGGGGCAATAGCTTTACCAACCTCCGCCAAAGTCTTTGAGACCAAAATGGCATTCTCTCTAAGGATTTCTATCTCCTCGTTGGTTTTCAGTCTTATCATTTCAAAAGAACTATCAAAAAATTACATTCCCGAACGGCCTTTAAGACGTCCTGTCTTCATTAAACCGTCGTAGTGGCGCATTAACAGATGACTCTCAATCTGTTGAAGGGTATCAAGAACTACTCCAACAAGAATCAACAAACTTGTTCCACCATAGAATTGTGCAAACTGGTTGTTAATTCCCAATTTCATAGCGAAAGCAGGCATGATTGCCACCAATGCAAGGAAAACAGATCCTGGCAAGGTAATGCGGGACATAACTGCATCCAGATACTCAGCAGTTTTCTTTCCAGGTTTTACACCAGGAATAAAACCGCCATTTTTCTTCATATCCTCTGCCATCATTGTTGGATTTACTGTAACTGCGGTGTAGAAGTAAGTAAATGCAACAACCAACAAACCAAATATAAAATTATACCAGAAACCTGTATAGTTACCAAGAGTGGCGGCTAATCCACGTGTAGCATCAAAGTTTGCGAATATAATTGGGAACAACATCAGCGCCTGAGCAAAGATAATTGGCATAACTCCTGCCGCATTAACTTTTAGAGGAATATACTGACGAACTCCACCATACTGTTTGTTACCTACAATTCTTTTTGCATACTGTACAGGAATTTTTCTGGTTCCCTGAACAAGAGCAATGGTAGCCACAAAAACAAAGAACAAGATAATGATCTCAACAATCAACATTAGAAGACCACCTGTAGTCTGACTAAGTCTTGTTCCCATTTCAGCAACCAATGCATATGGCAATCTTGCAATGATACCCACCATAATGATAAGAGAAATACCATTTCCTAAGCCGCGGTCTGTAATTCTCTCACCCAACCACATGATGAACATAGTACCACCAATAAGAACTATAGTTGCAAATAGATTGAATGAAAATCCTTTGATTAAGAATGCTGTCTCCGGCAACTGTGTATGCAAGTTTGTAAGGTATGCTGGACCTTGCAATGCAAGAATTACAATTGTCAGATAACGAGTCCACTGATTCATCTTCCTACGACCGCTCTCGCCCTCGCGCTGCAATCTCTGGAAGTATGGAATCATAATTCCCAAGAGCTGAATAACAATTGATGCAGAGATGTAAGGCATTACACCCAAAGCAAAAATTGAAGCATTTCCAAAAGCACCACCAGAGAACATATTCAACAGCCCCATAAGGCCATCCTGAGTCTGTGCCTCCAGATTTGCAAGCTGAGTCGGATCTATACCGGGAACTACAACAAAGCTACCCAATCTGTAGATCAACAGCAACATAATAGTATAACCTATTCTGTTACGAAGCTCTTCAATCTTGAAAATATTCTTTATAGTTTCAATTAATTTTTTCATTGATTTTGTTAGATTATAGTTGTAGAACCTTGCGCAGCCTCAATTTTAGCCACAGCTGATTTAGAGAAAGCATTTGCAGTGACATCCAACTTAACAGTAAGCTCACCTTTACCCAATACTTTAACCAAATCTTTCTTTGCAATAAGACCGTTCTCAATCATTGTATCTACAGTGATAACAGTAAGACCGGTTTTCTCACTTAGAGCCTGAAGGCTGCTAAGGTTGATTGCTTTATATTCTACTCTGTTAGGGTTGTTAAATCCAAATTTTGGCAGACGTCTCTGTATAGGCATCTGACCACCCTCAAAACCAATTTTACGAGAATAACCAGAACGTGACTGAGCACCTTTGTGACCACGTGTAGATGTACCACCGTGACCAGATCCCTCACCACGACCAATTCTTTTCTCTCTTCCAATAGAACCCTCTGAAGGTTTTAATGTATGTAATTTCATCGCTAAATCTATTAATTAGTTAATTTCCTCTACTTTAACCAAGTGTAGAACTTTCTCAATCATACCTTTGTATACAGGAGTAAGCTCCAACTCTACAGAGTGTCTGATACGGCGAATTCCTAGTGACTGCAAGCAAGCAATCTGATTCTTAGAAGCTCCGTTTTTACTTTTAATCTGAGTAACTCTAACTTTTGCCATAATCAATTCCTCCTTAACCATTAAATACTTTGTTCATATGGATACCTCTCAAACCGGCAACAGTGTAAGCATCTCTCAACTCTGAAAGAGCAGCAACTGTAGCTTTTACCAAGTTATGAGGGTTTGATGAACCTTTTGATTTAGCCAACACATCGTGTACGCCTACTGACTCAAATACAGCACGCATCGCACCACCCGCTTTTACTCCTGTACCGGCAGCAGCTGGTTTCATAAATACGCTTGCGCCACCAAATCTGGCAGTCTGCTCATGTGGAATTGTACCTTTGTATACAGGAACTTTAACAAGGTTTTTCTTAGCATCCTCAATACCTTTTGAAATTGCTGTTGTTACCTCGTTAGCTTTACCCAAGCCGTATCCTACTACACCATTCTCATCACCTACAACAACTATTGCTGCAAAACTGAAGTGACGACCACCTTTTGTTACTTTAGTAACTCTTCTTACTGCAACTAGTCTGTCTTTAAGCTCTAGTTCGGTAGTTTTTACCTTTTTTACATTCATATTTGCCATAGTCTCTTAGAATTTAAGTCCACCCTCACGAGCGGCATCAGCCAAACTTTTTACTCTACCATGATAAAGGTTACCGCCACGGTCAAAAGCAACCTCGGTAATGCCTTTAGCAAGTGCACGCTCAGCAGCAGCTTTACCAACCAAAGCAGCAACCTCCACTTTAGTTTTACCTGCAGCCTGCTCTGCAATAGCTTTATCTCTTGATGAAGCGGCAGCCAAAGTTACGCCGTTAACATCATCAATCAACTGCACATAAATCTGGCAGTTACTTCTAAATACGCACATTCTTGGTTTCTGAGCTGTACCATTAACCACTTTACGAATGCGATAATGTATTCTTTTTCTTCTTTCAATTTTATTAATAGCCATAAACCTTCTCCTTATTATTTAGCGCCAGCAGACTTACCAGCCTTACGACGAAGTTGTTCACCAACAAACTTAATACCTTTACCCTTATATGGCTCAGGTTTACGCAATGAGCGAATTTTTGCTGCAACCATTCCTAGTAACTGTTTGTCACAGCTCTTAAGAACTAGAATTGGGTTAGCACCTTTCTTAACTGGCTCTGCCTCACCTTTAATCTCAGCTGGAAGCTCAAAGTGAATATCGTGTGAGAAGCCTAGGTTGAACTCAAGGATCTGGCCTTTAACCTCAACGCGGAAACCAACACCAACAAGCTCTTGTCTAGTCTGGAAACCGGTTGATACACCAACAACCATATTGTTGATTAGCGCACGGTACAAACCATGCAATGAACGATGGCGCGGCTGATCAGTTGGTCTGCTAACTGTCACTACGCCTCCCTCTACGGCTACTTTAATGTCTGCGTCAACCTTTTGAGTCAACTCGCCTAGCGGGCCTTTGACCTTAACCACATTATCGTTACCTACTGTAACAGTTACACCTTGTGGAAGGCTTACAGGTAATTTTCCTATTCTTGACATTGTAATTAATTGTTATTAATTAGATTAAAAACTAAAAATGATTATTCTTGAAAATAATGTATCTGCTAGTATACATAGCAAAGTACCTCACCACCAACATTAAGAGTTCTGGCCTCTTTATCTGTTAGAATACCTTTGTTGGTTGACAAGATAGCGATACCCAAACCATTCAATACTCTTGGCATCTCTGCAACACCGGTGTACTGTCTTAGACCTGGTTTACTAACGCGAATAATCTTTTTGATTGCTGCTTTTTTGCTCTCAGGATGATATTTAAGAGCGATTTTGATTGTGTTGAAAGGGGTTCCCTCAACTACTTTGTAACTTAGAATGTAACCTTTCTCGTGAAGAACGCGGGTTAACTCTACTTTCATCTTTGACGAAGGAATCTCAACCACTTTGTGGCCTGCCAACGATGCATTACGGATTCTTGTCAAAAAGTCTGCTATTGGATCAGTCATAGTTAAAATTTTTTTTAATATCGACTCCCGCAGGAGCCCGATATCCAATGTTAATACTTTTTTTATATATAACAGAAGGGGTGCACCACATTAAAATATGGTGCACTCCAATATGTTTCTACCAGCTAGCCTTGTGAACGCCAGGGATCAAACCTTTGCTGGCCATTTCACGGAACTGAATACGGCTAATACCGAAAATACGCATATAACCTTTTGGTCTGCCAGTAATTGAGCAACGATTGTGCAAACGTACTGGGCTAGAGTTTTTAGGTAGTTTGTCAAGAGCTGCATAATCGCCAGCCTCTTTCAACTGTTTACGTTTCTCAGCATATTTGGCACATAGTTTTGCGCGTTTTACCTCGCGTGCCTTCATTGATTCTTTTGCCATTATCTATCCTCTTTAGTTATTCGTACTATTTTTTAAAAGGCAAACCAAATTCACGAAGAAGTGCCAAAGCCTCCTCGTCTTTCTCAGTTGAAGTAGTGAAGGTAATCTCCATACCAAGAACTTTGGTAATCTTGTCAATGTCGATCTCAGGGAAGATGATCTGCTCTTTGATACCTAGAGTGTAGTTACCTCTACCGTCCAATTTCTGGTTGATACCTTTGAAATCTCTAATACGAGGAAGAGATACAGCAATAAGTCTCTCAAGGAACTCGTACATTCTTGCACCACGCAAAGTTACTTTAACACCAATTGGCATACCTTTACGCAATTTGAAGTTAGAGATATCTTTTTTAGAGTAAGTAAGCATAGCTTTCTGACCAGTAATCAAAGTCAGCTCCTGCTGAGCAACCTCAATAAGCTTTTTGTCCTGAGTTGCCTGACCCATACCCTGGTTGATGGTAATCTTCTCCAAAACAGGAACCTGCATAACTGATTTAAAACCGAAGTCTTTCATCAATTTGGCAACAATCTCCTCTTTGTATTTCTTTTGTAGTGAAGGAACATAGCCCTCTAGTGATACGCCAGCAACTGCTGCGTTTTTAGTCTCTTTTGCCATTATTTAATTTCCTCCCCAGATTTTTTAGCATAGCGAACCAGCTTACCATTCTCGTTTAGTTTACGACCGATTTTGGTAGGACCACCTTTAACTGGATCTACAACCTGCAAATTAGAAATATGAATACCAGCCTCTTGCTTGATGATACCACCCTGAGGGTTCTGTGCATTAGGTTTGGTATGTTTGCTTACCATGTTGAGACCTTCAACAATGGCGCGATTCTTATCTTTATCTACGCTAAGAACTTTACCGGTTTTACCCTTCTCGTTACCAGCGTTTACAAAAACCATATCGCCTTTCTTAATATGTAATTTCTTATTCATAATAACGTCCTTGTTTTTATAATACCTCTGGAGCTAACGAAACGATTTTCATATAGTTGTCACGCAACTCTCTGGCAACTGGGCCAAAAATACGAGTACCGCGAACCTCACCCTGGTTGTTCAATAGAACGCAAGCGTTCTCGTCAAATCTGATATAAGAGCCATCTGCACGACGAATCTCTTTTTTAGTACGAACTACAACAGCTTTGGAAACTGATCCTTTTTTAGCATCCGCACCAGGGATAGCGCTTTTTACAGCAACTACAATCTTGTCACCAACGCTAGCGTAGCGACGGCGAGTACCGCCCAACACACGAATACAAAGAACTTCCTTTGCACCGCTGTTATCTGCTACCAATAATCTTGATTCTTGTTGTATCATGGCTTATTTAACTTTTTCTACAATTTCTACTAATCTCCAGCATTTTGTCTTGCTCAATGGACGTGTCTCCATTATTCTTACAGTGTCTCCCTCGCTGCACTCGTTCTTCTCATCGTGAGCAACAAACTTAGTGGTTTTATTTACGAACTTTCCGTAAATAGGGTGTTTCTCTTTTGTTTTTACTGCAACTACTACAGATTTCTCCATTTTGTTGCTAACCACTACACCAATTCTTTCTTTACGAAGTTTTCTTTCCATGAATCCTCAATTATTTGTCCAACTGGCTCAACACTGTAAGCATTCTGGCAATATTTTTTCTTGCTTTCTTAATTTGAGATGAATCCTCTAATGGAGAGATTGCATGATTCATCTTAAGTGTGTCAAGATTTGCTCTCTCAGC
>JAZRIV010000012.1:0-84019 GCA_045645465.1 Candidatus Egerieisoma sp. | reverse complement strand
TTTCAATTTCCTTAAGCCTGAAAGTGGATTTTACTTCAGGTTCCCCCTTCATTTCATCCATATTAAAATTGAGGATGCTTATTGAGTAAATAGGAGCGAAGAGGTAGTTCTCCTGTCCTTCAAGTATGGAAGCTGCTCATTCCTCAGTTGCTCGATATCAACGATTACTCTGTCGGGAATAACTTGGTTGAGAAAAGCAATTATAATCTCCTTGTTTGCAATCTTGCCAAAAACGTACTTGAAACCGCAATCAGAGAGCAGACTTACATACTTGCTTACACTTTTTTTCTTAGGATACAGGATTTTAGGTTCCTCAACACAATTCAAATAATTAGTTTCCATTGCATTAGGTTTTGTGCGGGATTCTTGTGAGCCGGCACATAACCATTTGCTTACCCCTCAATCTTCCCACTGGTTATTGTTATTTGTAACGGTTGCAAGATGCAAAAATTTTTTGAGAAACCTTTTCTGAAAAAGAAAAAGTTTGTTAAGATTTTCTGATTTTAGGATTGGAAGATGGGGGCTATCCCCAAGATAGTGGCGCACTGAGGCTTTGGTACAGGTTGCTACAGGGTCAGTTAGTTGCACTACCAGTAAGGAAAGTTTACGAGTGGTGCAACTGAAGTGTGCTGTGGGTATGTGTGGGCGTGGTAGGGTGTACCACTGTCTTGGAGAGGAATGCATTGAAATGTTATGGCGATTATTTTGCTACCTTTACTATGCTGTAAGGAGCATAAAAAAGCAAATTTCCTGTTAACATAAACTGGTGTTGTGAGTCTTATTATAAAGCACCAACAAAGCGCGCAATAGTGGTGAGAAGTTAAAGCAATGAATTATGAAAAAACTTTTTTTGATATTGGGTTTAGTGGTTCCAATGCTGGCAAGTGCAGCAACATTTGGGAATAAGGCAAGCAAGGACAGAATTGGGAATTTTATAGCTGAGTGCCGCCAGTATGAGGGTGCTGAGGTTGTACACTTGGGTACTTTTGCAACAAGTATTGGTAAAGGAATATTGCAGATTGCATCTGTAGATGATCCGGAAGCTCTTCAGGTTCTGAGGCTTATAAAGGATGTAAGGGGTTTGTATGTTTTCAGTTATGAGGATTGTTCCAACAGTACAAAGGCTAAGGTAAACAGTCGTCTGGAGAAAATGCTTGATGGTTCAGAAATGCTCCTTGAGGCTAAAGATGGCAGTGAGAGTGTTAAAATTTACGGCGTTACAGATGCTAAAGGGGAGACGGTGAGGGATCTTGTTTTGCATACCCCGTCTGAGTGTGCAGTGATATTTATTCTGGGGGAAATTTCTACTGAGGCTCTTGCAAAACTGGCATTGGATGAATAGTAAGATATTCAATACGGAATTCTTGCCATTGGCTCCGTTGCTCTACAAGATAGCATTCCATATACTGGAGCAGGCAGATGAGGCGGAAGATGCAGTGCAGGAGACCTTCCTCAAGTTGTGGGAGATGCGGGATAGGCTGGACACAGTGGAATCTCCAAAAGCTTACAGCATCAGAATCCTTAAGAATGAGTGTCTGAGCCGCCTTCGCAGAGCAAAGAAAACAGTCCCCGCAGAGCAATCTCTGATTAAAGAGGCCTTTCCCCCAACAGATGAAAACTTAGATGCCAGAAGGAGACTGCAAAAGGTTCTTGGAGCTATAAAGTCTCTTCCCGACAGTCAAAGGCAAATTCTCCTCCTCCGCACAATGGAAGGTCTCTCATACGAAGAGATTTCTCATAGGATGGGGATGTCGCAACTTACGCTGAGGGTGCTGCTTGCAAGGGCAAGGGGACAGCTTAGGAAATTATCGGGAAGAAAAATTTAATGGAATGTTTTATGAAAAGGATTGAAGATATAGAAAAAATGGGACTGGAGGAGCTTGAGGCGGCTGCAATGGATGGGCAGGTGGAGGTGCCGCAGGGGCTGACCGGGCGTGTGAGGGAGCGGATTCTGGCTGCTGAACTTGCTAAGGTGCCACCAATAGGGAAACGGCAGGTTATGCCAAGGAGGATTGTACAGTTGGGTGGAGTTGCGGCAGCAGCTGTGGTAGTTATGACTCTGGTGCTTTTGAAACCTGGAGTGGAAAAAGATACTTTGCAGGATACTTTTGATGATCCTTATATGGCGTATGCTCAGGTTGAGGAGGCATTCAGACAGATTTCTCAGAAGATGACCATTGGAGTTGAGGCGGTTGCCCAGGTAAAACCGTTAGCCCAGAGGCCAATGGTGATATTGAATAATGTGATTGAAAACAAAAATTAAGATATGAGAAGATTTTTCATTTTGGCAGCATTGCTGCTTGTTACTATAAGTTCTTTTGCTCAGGATGGCAGGAGCATATATCAGAAATATTCCGATTCAGAGGATATAAGCGCTGTTTATGTTTCACCTGCAATGTTCAGGATGATTGGAAAATTGCCTGATATTGAGTTGAATAATGGAGAAGTGAACTTTTACTCTATAATCAAATCTCTTACTGGACTTTATATAATCAGCAGCAGTAACGCCGGGATAAATTCACAGTTATATTCTGATGTGGATAAATTTATCAAATCGGGAAAATATGAGCTTCTTATGGAGGCTAAAGATTCTGGTCAGATAGTTAAGATGTATACTGTAGGTAATGGGGTTACGGTAAACAGCTTTGTAATGATTGCTAAAGATGGTAGCGAAACAACTTTTATCTGCATAGATGGTAATATGAACCGCAGTGATTTGGAGAAGTTGTTGGCGGAGCAGATGAAATAAAAAACTGTCGGGAAGATGATTTTCCCAGTAGATTATCGTATCTTTGGGTAAAGATATAATGGTTCATATGAAAAGATTTTTTATTCTTACAGCTTTGTTTCTGGTTTCAGGAATTTCACTTTTGGCTCAAAATGCCAATACAAGATTCAGTGATTTGCCGGAGGATTTCCGGAAAAATGGATTTCCCCAACTGGTGGAAGAGTGCAAGGATGTGCTTGCGCAGGCCTATATGGCCCAGAAGAAACTTGCAACTGTATGGGATGTGCCAGGGTGGGAAGGTTATCCGGTTGAGCTGTATGAGTACCATACCGGTGTGGATATAAAGAAAAATGTGCCCAAGAGGGGGCTGGTATATCTTCTTATGCCTTCACCTGAGAAGCTTGCCACCTGGATTGCCACAACTTGTTGGGAGGTGAAGCAGAGTGTGGATACAAGTTATATCAACTGCATCAGAGATTTTATAAAATGGCAGTCGGCTGCACAGTTTGCGGTTTCAGGAGTGGTTTATGAGGATATGTATACAAAAGGGTTTTATGAGCCGTATGTATTTAAGGATGGTGTAACAGTATATGTTGCGGACCCTAAAATGATGCCTGAAGACAAACACTGTACAGATGAGCAGTTGGAATATTATCTGCATCTCACTAATGACCAGCTTAAAAGCTATACAGGACGTTATGCCCGTATCTGCAGTACCAACAGGGATCAGTACTATGCTGCAGGTGGCACTGTGGATGTAGGGGACAATAATGAGAACCGTAGCCATAAGTGGCTTGAAGTGGTGCGGGACCTTTATCAGCAGGCCTGGCATTCAGACTGCAATCTCCTTATGATTGCGTGGGCCAAGACGAGTCCGTATATGATTAAATAGATGTATTGAGAGTGGAGCATATCGGACTCGAACCGATCACCTTTAGACTGCCAGTCTAACGCTCTAGCCAGATGAGCTAATGCCCCGTTTTGCAAACCGGACTGCCGCAAAGGCAATCCGGATGCAAATATAATAAAATTTTTATGTCGGGATTAATATACCTCCACCTTTGCAGCGGCTGCCTTGCATTTGTCTCTTAGGGCATCCAAATCGCTTCCGTTAGGGGCGTAGCTTACTACAACACCCATTCTGCGGTTCTTTCTGGTGGTTGGTTTGCCAAATATTCTCAAGTAGGTATTTGTCTCTTTGCAAACCTCCTCTTCACCTTTGTAGCGTGGAGCCTCCTGGCTTGCAATATTTGAGAGGATAACTGCACTTGCACCATAGCGCTCCTGGGTTATCTCAGGGATTGGAAGGCCAAGCACCGCACGGCAATGCAGTTCAAACTCGTTAAGGTTTTGGGTGCCGGCAAGGGTTACCATTCCGGTGTCGTGAGGCCTTGGAGAAAGTTCAGAGAAATATACGCCGTTCTCATTGCTTAAGAAGAACTCTACACCCCAAATACCTGCACCGGTAAGGGCTTTGGTAACTTTCTCTGCCATCTGCTGTGCCTCCAACAAATGCTCGGGCTTAACTGGAGCCGGCTGGAAACTCTCTCTATAATCACCGCTAATCTGTACGTGTCCAATAGGAGGGCAGAACAAGGTAGGGCCATCTTTTTGGGTTACGGTAAGTAGGGTAATCTCACTGTCAAATTTAATGAACTCCTCAATAATCAACTCTTTAATGTCACCACGACTACCCTCACAACCATAAATCCAAGCCTGCTCAAGGTCATCTGCAGATTTTACAACAGATTGTCCTTTTCCCGATGAACTCATCAAAGGTTTTACAACGCAAGGGAAACCAACCTTCTGGGCAGCCTCTTTCAACTCCTCCAAAGATTTAGCGTAGAAGTATTTGGCAGTCTTAAGGCCCAGCTCTTTGGCAGCAAGATCTCTGATAGCCTGTCTGTTCATTGTAAAGTTTACTGCCTTTGCACTTGGAACCACCTGAATACCCTTAGACTCAAAGTCATAAAGACGCTCTGTACGGATAGCCTCAATCTCCGGTACAATGATATCCGGGTTGTGCTTTGCTACTACAGTATCCAATGCATCACCATCCAACATACTGAATACTTCAAACTCATCTGCCACCTGCATGGCAGGAGCCCCAGCATATGAATCGCAGGCAATCACATACTGTCCTTTACGTTTTGCGGAAATAACGAACTCTTTGCCCAATTCGCCGGAGCCCAATAGAAGAATTTTTTTTGCCATATATTTTAAGTATTTGTTTTCAGTTTCTACAAAGATACACCTAAACGCTTAAATATTGTGTACCAAATGTCATTTTTGGGGTACAAAATTCCTCCTCAGCGTTCCCCAACGGTGTGGAATAGGCATAGGAAAAGGGGAAGTGGAGCGCAAAAAAACTCCCGGGAACAATACCCGGGAGCACTTTACTTTTTAAAATATGTGTTAGTACTAAGTTTTCTATTATAGCTGGTCAAAATCTACATCAGAGAAATTTTTCTCTTCTGCACCCTCTGTGTACACCCTTTCTGTTACAGGGCATTTGTCTTTAATGAATTTAATTACCTCCTCTAGTCCCTCAGTGAACTTTTCAAAGTCTTCTTTGTATAGGAAAATTTTGTGCTTGTCATATACAAATCTTCCATCCTTATCCACTCTTCTTTTACTTTCTGTAATAGTGAGGTAATAGTCATTTCCTTTTGTTGCTTTAACATCAAAGAAGTAAGTTCTTTTACCTGCCCTTACTGGTTTAGAGTAAACATCATCACCATTACGCTCTTGCGCTCCCGCATTATCAAAATCCTCGAAATACATAATTTTTTAAGATTAATTTTAAAAAGTTTTACAAATATAAAATAATTTTCTGAGGGTAATAAGCTATATTTGCAAAATGTTTTTAAAAAATGATATTTATGCTTAACAGAAGACTCATTAGGGTTAAAGTATTTAAGGAGCTGTTTGGGAAAGTGGCATCTGGAGCAGATTCTTTAATGCAGGCAGAGAAGGAGCTTATAATCTCTTGTGGCAAGACTGTAGATCTTTATTGTTTCTTGTTGCAGTTGCCTTCTGCGTTAAAAAAAGTTGCCGAGGCCAAGATTGAGGCTGGCTTGAAAAAATTTCATCCTACTTATGAGGAGGCAAATCCTAATAGAAAATTTGTAGAGAACAAATTTATTGGGATACTGGAGAATGATACTGCATTTGGCGCAATGTGTCATAAGAAAGGTCTTGTATGGGGAGACCACGACTCTTTTGTAAAGAAACTTTTTGCATCTGTAACATCTCAGGATTACTATAAGGATTATATGGCAAATCCTGAAAGGTCATTGCAGGAAGATATTGTATTGGTAAAGAGGATTTATGAGGAAGAACTTGAAGATAACGAACTTTTGGAGGATATTCTTGAGGAGATGAGCCTTTACTGGATGGATGATCTTGCCTATACAATCAATGTGATACTTAAGAATATCCCGTCAATAGCGAAGAAAGGAGTTGTTGATGTTCCAAAAACATTCCTTAAAGAGGATGACAGGGAGTATGCTCTAAAACTTTTGACCAAATCTATGGTTAATTATGATGAGTACACAGAGCTTGTATCATCAATGGTTTCCAATTGGGATCTTGAGAGGCTTGTGGCTACAGACTTGGCCTTGATTGTTATGGGTGTTACAGAGGCTGTTACATTTGAGTCAATTCCATTGAAGGTTACTATTAATGAGTTTGTGGATATCTCCAAATATTACAGTACTCCCAACAGCAAGGTTTTTGTAAACGGCTTGCTTGACCGTATTTTGCAGCAGATGGTAAAAGATGGTAAAATTGTAAAGAGTGGAAGAGGATTGGTTGAATAATTTTTAATTAAAGATAGAATATAAATATGAATACTTTGGTTATTTTGCAACAGACTGCACAGACAGGTGGAAACTTCAGTTTCCTTATTATGATGGTTCTTATTTTTGCTGTGATGTATTTCTTTATGATCCGTCCTCAGCAGAAAAAACAGAAAGAGTTGGCAAAATGGAGAGACTCTATACAGAAAGGTGACAAAGTTGTTACAATTGGCGGTATCTATGGTGTTGTGGCAGAGGTAAAACCTACATACATCCTGATGGAGGTTGATTCTAATGTGAAAATCAGAGTTGACAAAGGTTCAATTGTAAAGGACGTTACTGACATTCCTGTAAAATAGTTGATGGGATTATCTGTAAAAGGATATAAGAATTTCTTAGGAGGAGGGAGAAACTGGGTTATTCTGGTTTTCTCTCTTCTTTTGGCTTTTTTTATGTGGAGCATAATGAAGCTTTCGGGCAATTATTCTTCATATATAAGGTACAATGTTGAGGTAACCGCAAATATTGAGGGGAGAAAGAATTCTGCCACTTCAACAGATGTTCTTATGATAGGGGCAAAATCGAGCGGTTTTAAAGTGTTGCAGAATGATAAGGATGCAACGCTCCTGCTTGAAGATGTGGATTCCAGACAATTTCACAAATATGGAGAACAAGGGGATATGTTTTATCTCATCCCTGCCAACATAACCCAAAGAATTCAGGATGCCCTTGGGGCAGATATAAAAGTGGAGTCTGTGGCTACAGACACATTGTTCTTCCGGTTTCCTGTACAATCAAACAAGAAAGTTCCTGTACAGGCCAACAGCGTAATAAGGTACTCCCGACAATATATGCCATACACCCCAATAGCCCTTAAGCCTGATTCTGTGTTTGTTTATGGAGATGAGGCAGTTATTTCAGGGATAGAGGAGGTGGTTACAGAGCCTGTAAAGAACAATAATGTGTCGGGATCACTTACCGGAGTTGTGAAGCTTAACCCAATTGCAGGTGTGAGATTTTCTGTAGATGAGGTGATATTCTCCCAGGAGATAGGAAGGTATGTGGAACATAGTATAAAGGTGCCTGTAATAATTGGGAATGCCCCTGCCTATGCCAATGTGGCAATAATTCCTCAGGAGGTTACAGTCAGGTACAGGCAACCTTTCCCAGGTGCTGAAAAATACGGAATTCAAGATTTTTCTGTAGAGGTGGAGTATGATGAGATTCTGAGAAAGGATGTGGTGAAACCTGTGGTAACAAGGATGCCTGAGGGAATTCTTAAGTTTTCAATAGAACCGGCATTTGTGGAATGCGTGCTTTAGTTGTATATGAGAGAGGTTAGAACACTGGGTTGTACAGGTGGTATCGGGAGTGGAAAAAGTTATGTTTCCCGTATTTTTGAGAAATTGGGTTACCCTGTTTATTTTTCAGATGACAGGGCTAAGATGCTTTATGATACAGACCCGATGTTGTTGCAGCAGCTTGTGGAACTTTTGGGTAATGGTATACTCTCAGACGGAAAGCTCAACCGCAAGGCAATGGCTGGCAAGATATTTGGTGACACATCCTTGCTAAGAAGTGTTGAGGCGGTTGTTCATCCTGCTGTATTGAGGGATTTTGAGAAGTGGAAAGAGAATGTTTGCACACAAATGGAGAGTGAGGACAAGTTGCCTGCATTTGTAATTTTTGAGAGTGCAATATTGCTGGAAACGCCATTGGTGAGAAGTTGTGCGGATAAAGTGCTGCACGTAAAGGCTCCGTATGAATTGCGTATAGAGAGGGTGATGAAAAGGGATGTTGCAACAAGGGAGCAGGTTGAGGCAAGAATTGCAAAACAATGGGATGACGGGCAGAGGGATGCATTGTCAGATTTTATTATATTTGCAGATTCCAAGAGGGCTTTGCTTCCGCAGATAGCTCAGGTGATTGAAGAGATGGAATAGATGTTTGCAGGAACGGAATATTGTGTAAATGACAAATAGTTATGGGAATTGGAAAATGGATAACAGGAGCAATAGGATGGGCCTTGGGCGGTCCCTTGGGCGGGCTGGTAGGCTATCTTCTTGGTTCGCTGTTTGAAGGTGACCAGAATCAGGCACAGAGAGTATATTCTCAGGGAGGAGGATTTTCGGCAAATGAGCAGAGGAACAGTTTCCTGGTTTCATTGCTTGTGCTTTCTGCTGCTGTAATGAAGTCGGACGGCAAAGTGTTGAGGTCCGAACTTGATTATGTAAAAGATTTTATAAGGAGAAATTTTGGGGAGGCGGCATTGCCCCAGGCTCTGCAGATACTTAAAGCTGCATTGGATAAAAATATAGACCTGCCCCAGATATGTGCCCAGATAAAGATGCATATGGAGCAGTCACAGAGACTGCAGCTTTTCCACTATCTTGTGGGGATTGCAAATGCAGACGGACACGTAAGCCAGGTAGAGATCAATGACCTTAAAAATATTGCTGCATATTTGGGAATTCCGGCCCAGGAGGCAAATTCAATCCTGGCAATGTTTGGCGGGAATGATGTGGATCAGGCATATAAAGTGCTTGAGATAGATTCTTCTGCCACAGATGAGGAGGTTAAGAGAGCCTACAAGAAAATGGCTTTAAAGCATCATCCCGACAAAGTTGCAACTTTGGGTGAGGATGTGAAGAAGGCTGCTGAGGAGAAATTCAAGGCCGTTGCAGCAGCGTATGAAACAATTAAGAAAGAGAGAGGATTCAATTAAACAAACAATTATATTTTCAAATGAAAACAGATCTTAGAAAAGTACTGTCTATCAGTGGACAATCAGGACTATTTTTGTATGTGTCACAGGCAACCCAGGGAGCTATTGTAGAGGCTCTTCAGACAAAGAAGAGAAGTTGCTGCCCTATGAGTGCAAGAATGACTTCATTGGCTGATATTTCCATATACACAGATGAGGAGGAGGTAAAATTGCAGGATGTATTTGAGAAGATGCACGCTTGTTTGGGAGAGAATGATGCTCCATCTGCAAAAAGCGATGCAAAAGTTCTTAAAGCATTGTTTGAGGAGGCTCTTCCTACATACGACAGAGACAGATTCTATGTTTCACATATGAAGAAAGTTGTAGAGTGGTACAATATTCTTAAGAACCACGCTTCTTTGGATTTTGAGTCACTTGAAATGCCGGAAGAGGAGTAATGAAGATACAGCTTGTAACCTTGGGATGCTCAAAGAACAGAGTTGATTCAGAGCATCTTTTGCGTCAGATAGATAATGCCGGAATTGAGATAGTTGGTTCCGGCTATACCCTTTCTGCCAAAAGCAAGGTTGATGCGGTGATTCTGAACACCTGCGGTTTCATAAAGGACGCCAAAGAGGAATCTATAGAGGCTATATTGGCAGCTGTGGATGCAAAGGCGAGGGGATATGTAAGACATGTCTTTGTATTCGGTTGTCTTTCACAGAGATATATGGAGGAACTCACTGCAGAGATTCCAGAGGTTGACGGTTTTTTTGGCGCTTTTGATTGGGATGGGGTGCTTAAAGCTGTTGGGCTTATGAAAGATGATACCCTTTTGCAACAAAGGTACCTTACCACTCCAAAACATTATGCTTACCTTAAGATTTCTGAGGGGTGCGACAGGACTTGTTCTTATTGTGCAATTCCTAAAATTAGGGGCAAGCATATCTCTGTACCAATGGAAGAGTTGGTTGAGGAGGCTCGTGGCCTCGCCGCAAAGGGAGTGCGTGAACTTATTGTAATTGCCCAGGATACAACATATTATGGCCTTGATTTGTACAAAAGAAGGGCATTGGGCGAGCTTTTGGAAAAACTTTGTGCCATAGAGGGGATAGAGTGGATCAGAATCCATTATTCTTATCCCGACAGTTTCCCACAAGATGTGTTGGAGATTATGGCATCAAATCCAAAAATCTGCAAATATCTGGATATTCCTCTGCAACATTCATCATCCAAAGTGCTTGGTATGATGCGCCGTTCAATTGACGGTCCGCAGACTCAGGCTGTTATTGACAGAATAAGGGAAAAGGTTCCGGGAGTGGTCCTTAGAACTACTCTTATTGTAGGACACCCGGGTGAAGACAGGAGGGAGTTTGAAAAACTGCTCCGCTTTGTAGAGCGTAACAAGTTTGACAGACTGGGCGCATTTACTTACTCAGAGGAGGAGGGTACATATGGGGCATTGCATTTTAAAGATACAGTGCGCGAAAGTACCAAACAGCGCAGATATGAAGAGCTGATGGAGCTGCAGAGCGGCATATCTCTTGCTGCCAATGAAGCCAGGGTAGGTTCAATTGAGAAGGTAATTGCAGACAGTTTTACAGATGGAGTGCTGGTGTGCCGTTCTCAAGGTGAAAGCCCGGAGGTTGATGGTGAGATTCTAATAGGCAATTTGGGCGATTTTGTGCCGGAACAATTAATTGGTAAATTTGTGACTGCAAAGATTGTTGGGGCCAATGAGTATGATCTTTTGGCTGAAATCATTGCAGTTGAAGAATAAGAGTACTAACCTAAAAAATATACAATATGAAATTATTAGAGGGTAAAGTGGCACTTGTAACTGGTGCTGCAAGGGGAATTGGTAAAGCGATTGCCCTTAAATATGCACAGGAGGGTGCAAATGTTGCATTTACAGATCTTGTAATTGACGAGAACGCAGAGAATACAAAGAAAGAGATTGAGGCATATGGCGTTAAAGTTCTTGCAATTGCATCTAATGCAGCTTCTTTTGAAGAGGCACACGCAACTGTAGAGCAGGTTGTAAAAGAGTTTGGCAGATTGGATATTCTTGTTAACAATGCCGGTATCACCAAAGATGGTCTTATGATGAGAATGTCTGAGGCTCAGTGGGATGCTGTAATTGCTGTAAACCTTAAATCTGCTTTCAACTTTGTACACGCTGTAACTCCTGTTATGATGCGTCAGAGAAGCGGCTCAATCATAAATATGAGTTCTGTAGTAGGTGTTCACGGTAATGCTGGACAGTGCAACTATTCAGCTTCTAAAGCAGGTATGATTGGCCTTGCAAAATCTATTGCTCAGGAGCTTGGTTCAAGAGGTGTTAGGGCCAATGCAATTGCTCCTGGCTTCATCATCACTGAGATGACTGCAAAACTTCCAGAGGAGGTTAGAGAGAGCTGGAATGCAAAAATTCCTCTACGCCGCGGCGGTACTCCAGAGGATATTGCAAATGTTGCAACTTTCCTTGGCAGTGATTTGAGCAGCTATGTTACTGGACAGGTTATCTCTGTTTGTGGCGGTATGCAAATGTAATTATGGCGCTTTAAAGGAGAAAATACATATTAACCTTGCAGTGTGTGGCTGCAAGGTTTTTTTTTGTACCTATTGGGAACTTTTTATTAACTTTGAAAGATTTTAGTTTTTAAGAAAATTATAATTTAGACATATATGACACTGATTAAATCAATTTCGGGAATTAGAGGTACCATAGGTGGTGCAATTGGTGACAACCTTACACCTCTTGATGCAGTAAAATTCACTGCTTCGTACGCAAAATGGCTTGTCGGGAAGAATCCTGGCCGCAAACTTACAGTTGTTGTGGGTAGAGATGCAAGATTGTCGGGAGAAATGGTAAATGACCTTGTGGAGGGAACTTTGCTTGGTTGTGGCGTGAATGTGATTAATGTGGGTTTGTGTACAACTCCTGGTGTTGAGATGGCAGTGGTTGCAAGAGGTGCTGATGGTGGTATTATTCTTACTGCCAGCCATAATCCAAAACAGTGGAATGCCCTTAAACTTTTGAATGAGAGGGGTGAGTTCCTTAATGCTGCTGAGGGTGCAATGATTCTTGAGTATGCTGTTAATGAGGAGTTTGATTTTGTTGAGGTTGATGAGCTTGGAAAAGTTCTTAGCCGTGAGCCATACGATGTTGAGCATATTGATGCAGTGCTTGCTTTGCCTTTGGTTGATGTGGAGCTTGTTAAGAAACAGAACTTTAAGGTTGCTGTTGATGCAGTAAATTCAGTGGGTGGTGTTGTTATTCCTGCCCTTTTGGAGAGATTGGGTTGTGAGGTTGTGAAACTTTATTGTGAGCCTACAGGCAATTTCTCACATAATCCTGAGCCTGTTCCTGAAAACCTTACTGAGATTTGCAAGGTTGTGAAGGAGAGCGGTGCAGACCTTGGTGTTATTGTAGACCCTGATGTAGACCGTCTTGCACTTGTAAGTGAAACCGGTGAGCTATTTGGAGAGGAGTACACACTTGTTTCCATTGCAGATTATGTGCTTTCACAAACTCCAGGCAATACAGTTTCAAACTTGAGTTCTTCAAGAGCTTTGAGAGACATAACAGAGAAACACGGTATGCAGTACAACGCTTCTGCCGTAGGAGAGGTTAATGTTACTACCCTTATGAAGGCTACCAATGCTGTTATTGGCGGTGAGGGTAACGGTGGTGTAATTTACCCTGAGCTTCACTACGGACGAGATGCCCTTGTGGGTGTTGCTTTGTTCCTTACCCATTTGGCTAAGAAAGGTTGCAAGGTTAGCGAGCTTAAGGCTGAGTATCCAAGCTACTTTATCTCAAAGAATAAGATTGAGCTTACTCCAGACATTAACGTAGACGAGGTTCTTGTTAAGATGAAGGAGAAATATGCCTGTGAGAAAGTTACAGATATAGACGGTGTTAAGATTGATTTCCCTACAGAGTGGGTACACTTGCGCAAATCAAATACCGAGCCTATTATCCGTATCTATAGCGAGAGCAAAGATGAGGCTTCGGCTAATGCTCTTGCAGAGAAGATTATTGGTGAGATTAAAGAGATTTGCGGTCTTTAACGTATAGCTTATGAGAAAACTGCTGCTCTCTATATTTGCATTGGTACTTGTAGCCTGCGGTCCTCAGGCGGCAATGTTTGAGGTTGAGGTAAAGGATATGCAAGGTGTTAACGTCAATATGGAAGGCAAGCAGATTGCGGTGTTCTCATTGTCGTCTGTAAACGTTAATGACAGTGTACGTACAAGTAATGCCGCACTGAGCTTTGGAGAAAAACTAAGACAGGACAGAGGGTTTGAGAATCCTCTTCCTGTCTTTTCTGTTTCCCAATTGGACTTTGCCGGATTCAATGATGGTAAAGAATTTGACCGACAATATCTGAAAGATCTTATGCTCACCACTGGCGCAGATTTGCAGCTATTTGTACATTCTCTAAGATTCCACACATTCAATGTAAAATCATCTGTCCATTTTGATGCAGATTATAGCCAGAGTATAGTTGATATCCCTTATTCTGCTGGTTTGCACATTTATGATGCACTGGAGGATTCTCTTGTTTTTTCTATGGATTTGAGAGATACTGTGTATATGAATGTATTGAGTGGAACAGGAAAAACAGAATACAATGCATTGGTTGCAAGCAAACTTCCGGAAATTTCCACTGTGGTGGGAGAAGCCTTGGCGGGAAAAATTACTCAGCAGTGGAACTTGCAGCAGAGGTTGCTTGTCAATTTTCCCGATAATCAGGAGTGGGAAAAGCCTCTTGCCTTGGCAATGGAATTCAAATGGAAAGAGGCTATTGAGTTATGGATGCCATTTACAAAGAGCCGGAATTACAGGATAGCTTCATACGCTGCATATAATATTGCGGTGGGGTGTGAGATGCTGGAACGGTTTGAACTGGCAAGGGAATGGGTGGAGTTCTCTGTGAAGAGGTATAAGTTCAGGGAGAATGAGGAGTTGAGAATGTATCTTAAAAGGAAAAGTGACATCAGATGATGTTGCTTTTTTTATTTTAAAAAGTCTTTTTTGTGAATTCTTATAAAAAAGCGTTATATTGCAACATTGTTGAACCATTCTAAAAATTGATAACCTGTGAAGACTTTGAGATTTTTTCTATGCGTTTCTTTAATTATGTCTGTTATTGTATTTGTCGGATGCAATAAGGATGATGCTCCAAAGGTGGAAGAGCGGGGAGAGGTGGGTGTATTTTGTGTTTTGGATCCAGATAGGGCATATAATCAGCAAGTTGTACTAAAAAGATTGCCATTGCAGGGGGCACCTGAGATTTATACCTCCATTATGGGGGCTCAGGTGAAAATTACTGCACAAGGGAAAGTTTATGAGTTCAGTGAGACTTATGTGCCAGGTACTTATAGAGCAGACTTCCAGCCTCAATTGGGTCAGCAGTATACGTTGGATATAGTTACGGCAGAAGGAGAAGAGATAACTTCTACTATGAGCATCCCCGGGAAGATAAAGATTGGTAGCAGTAAAGCTTCTAATTTTTCAATGGCGTCCTGGTACGGACCGTTGAGCAATGTGTCGTATCCGGGATTTGTTGTCTCTGCAGATAATGTAAATGAGGATTATTATCTTATGGTTTCCGGGCATCCCAATTATTTTGGACGCCCATCCACCGATAATTTGACATATTGGGCAACAAATCATACCGGTACGGATCCCATTACTAAGGTGGATCTTAACTCTATAGAAGCAGAATTAAGTGAGTATCAGGATTATGCGTTTTCATATCCACAGGATGATGCATCTGTGGAGTTGTCGTTTCATAAAGACTATCTGTTAATCAAGAATCCTCATCAGTTCAACCCTAACAGACTGTTGGGTACCAATTATATGTATAACCAGGATGGTGAAGAGAGTTGGGATGATGGCTTTATTATAACAGCGGGCCCATTTGCAATAATCTCTGATTTTGCCAAGGTCCCTTTGAGGGATATGTCATCTGAGGCAATATCTGCATTTGGAAAGGATTTTTGCGAAACTTATACTATGAGTCTGACATTTGTCCAAATGAATGGTACCTATGTTGAGTATTTTAAAAATATGCCTGGTTTCCCTAATGTGCAGTATAACCAGTCATACGTTTTTGGGAATAAAGAGTGTTCAAATATTAATGGTGGCGTTGGAATCTTTACATCAAAAGTAAAGAGTTATAAACTTAGCCAGGATTTTGTATACACTAATGATATTCACAACAAGGCGTTCAGAGAGTATTATTTGTCAAGCAATGAGTTTGATTATGACAATATGCTGAAAGCAACAAATAAGAAATCCTCCGGATGTTTGAATAAGGATACAACCAAATCTTTGTCATCTCCAGTTGCCAATACAATTACTTTGGAAGTAAAGGAGAATAAATTGTTTGTGCATAGGAAAGGTGAATTCAATTGTGGTGCACTTATTGAATTGGCAGTTAAGAAGGAAGGGAACACAATTACCATACAGGAGGTAAATAAAAGAGGTATTGCCTATTGTGGCACGTGTACTATGGAGAGCAGTTGTGAAGTTGAGGGTATGAAACAAGGTGTGTATGTGATAAGCATACAGCATTATTACTCTAAAGAGTTTTATAATCCTATAGTCTTTACTTTTGAGGAGGGGACAAAGAAGACGGTTGATTTGGGATATGATTTGGGGTATTAAAAGATGAGAGATATGAAAAAGAGGCCTTGCGGCCTCTTTCTCATTATAGGATATTCAAACTTTGTTCTTTGATCTTTTCCAGTTCGTCTTTCATTTTTACCACCCATTTCTGAATCTCTGCGTGGTTGGCTTTGGATCCCATTGTGTTTATTTCGCGCCCCATTTCCTGTGCTATGAAGCCAAGTTTTTTGCCTGGGAACGGCTCTGAGTTGATGGTTTCCATAAAATAATTGCAGTGCTGGCGGAGACGTACCTTTTCTTCGTTTATGTCAAGTTTTTCTACATAGAATACAATTTCCTGTTCAAGACGGTTTTCGTCGGGAGTAATGCCCAATTCATCTATGCGGGATTTGATGCGCTCCTTTACTGCCTGTACGCGGCTCTGCTCGTGCTTTTCAACCTCTGCTACATATGATTCAATAAGGGCTACGCGGGAAGTTACATCTTTGTAGAGGATTTCTCCCTCCTGTGAGCGAAAATCATTCAGGGCTGCTACTGCATTGTGGATTGCCTCTTCAAGGGAAGCCCAGTTTTCATCTGTCATCTCCTGTTTTTTTACATCTACAACATCCGGCATTTTAAGGATTGTCTGAAGGATGGTGTCGGTACAAGAGGGGAAACCAAGTTCCTTAATCTGGGTAAGGTAGTTGTCAAATATTTCTCTGTTGATTTGTTTTACCTGCGCTGTTGCATTTTGCTCAAATGTTGCAAAAAGGTCTATGTTTCCTCTTTGCAGCTCCTTTGCAATGTGTTGTCTCACTGCCATCTCTTTCTCTCTTGGAATAAGGGAGCTCTTTATACTTATATCTGCATTTTTGCCGTTTAAGGAACGGATTTCTATTATTATTTTGCTGTCGGGAAGCAGACACTCTGCCTTTCCGTAGCCTGTCATTGATCTTACCATTGTTGTTGAATTTTGTGCAAATGTATTGAATTTTTTTGGAAGTCGGTACTCGAGTTTCTGGGAAAGTCGGGGACCGACTTCCAATCAGAATTTACAAGTTGTTAAAATTTTTGTATATTTGCTCGTTAATTTTTACTACAATGGAAGAAGTTAAAAATGAGGTGGCGCAGGAGCGTCAGTTGAACTTTATTGAAGAGATAGTTGAGAACGATTTGGCAACCGGAAAGCACGAGAGTATTCTTACCCGTTTCCCGCCGGAGCCAAACGGCTATTTGCATATAGGACACGCAAAGAGTATTTGCCTGAACTTTGGTCTGGCAAAGAAATATGGCGGAAAAACCAATATCCGTTTTGATGATACCAATCCTACAAAAGAGGATGTTGAGTATGTGGATTCAATCAAACAGGATGTGAAATGGCTTGGTTTTGAGTGGGCCAACGAGTTCTATGCTTCTGATTATTTTGAGCAGCTTTATGTTTGGGCTCAGGAGTTGATTAAGAAGGGTTTGGCTTACGTTGATGACCAGAGCCAGGAGGAGATTAGAGCTACCCGCGGTACTGTTAACCAGCCGGGTATCAACAGCCCTTACAGAGACCGTAGCGTTGAGGAGAACCTTAAGCTGTTTGAGGAGATGCGTCAGGGCAAATACAAGGAGGGTGAGAAAGTGTTGCGTGCAAAGATTGATATGGCACACCCTAATATGATGTTCCGTGATCCGTTGATGTACAGGATCAACTATTCACACCATCACAGGACAGGTGACAAATGGTGTATCTATCCAATGTATGATTATGCTCACGGACAGAGTGATTCAATTGAGGGAATTACCCACTCAATCTGTACACTTGAGTTTGATGTGCACCGCCCATTGTACGACTGGTTTATTGAGAAGCTTGAGATTTTCCCTTCTCATCAGTACGAGTTTGCCCGTTTGAACCTTACTTACACTGTAATGAGTAAGAGAAAACTCCTTGAACTTGTTAAGAACAACTATGTACGCGGTTGGGATGACCCTCGTATGCCAACCATCTGTGGTATCCGTCGTAGAGGTTATACACCTGAGAGTATCCGTCTGTTTGCAGAGAAAGTTGGTGTTGCAAAACGTGACAACACAATTGACCTTTCATTGCTTGAGTGGTGCGTAAGGGAGGATTTGAACAAACGTTCAAACAGATATATGACTGTGCTTGACCCTGTGAAACTTGTCATTACCAACTGGGAGGATGGCAAAATTGAGGAGTTCCAGGCACCGCTTAACCCTGCAGATCCTGACGGTCCAAAACGTACAGTGAAATTTGGCAAGGAGCTTTACATAGAGCGTGATGACTTTATGGAAGAGCCTCCTAAGAAATATTTCCGCTTGAAACCAGGTGGAGAGGTTAGAATGAAATACACCTACATCATCAAATGTGAGGAGGTTGTTAAGGATGAGAACGGGAACATTGTAGAGATCCGTTGTACCTATGACCCAACCAGCAAACCGGGTGCAGGTGAGTGGCGTTCAGTTAAAGGTACTATCCACTGGGTAGCTTGCTCAGAGGCCAAAGAGGTTGAGGTAAGATTGGTGGACCGCTTGTTCACTGAGCCTTTTATGGATGCAATTCCAGAGGGTACAGACTACAAAGATTACTTGAACCCAGACTCAATGAACATCATTACCGGTTATGCAGAGCCAGCATTGTTGGAGGACAACAGCGGCATAGCAGTTCAGTTTGAGCGCCTTGGCTACTTTGTGAAAGACCAGGACTCAACTCCTGAAAAATTTGTATTCAACAAAACAACCGGTTTGAAAGATACATTCAAGAAATGATTTCTTCCCGACAGGGCGGAGAATTTATACCATAACGGGCACAGAATCGCAGGATTTTGTGCCCGTAGTGTGTTTTATAACATATTGGTGAGGATTTTTTGTAAATTAGCAGAAAATAGGAGATGGAGTTATGAAATATATAGGAGCACACGTAAGTGCAAGTGGTGGGGTGTTTAATGCACCGGTAAATGCACATAATATTGGGGCAACGGCGTTTGCCTTGTTCACAAAGAATCAGAAGCAGTGGGTGGCAAAGCCGCTTACAGATGAGGAGATAGGGTTGTTTAAGGATAATTGTGCCAAGTATGGGTATACAGCGGCACAGATTCTTCCGCACGACAGTTATCTGATTAATTTGGGGAGCCCGCGAGAGGAGGGGTTGCAGAAATCCCGTGCGGCGTTTATAGATGAGATGCGCCGTTGTGAGCAACTGGGTTTGGACAGGTTGAATTTCCATCCGGGGAGCCATTTGAAGGAGATTTCTCCCGACGAATGTTTGGCCACCATTGCCCATTCCATAAATTTGGCATTGGACAAGACTCAAGGGGTAACTGCAGTAATTGAGAACACTGCAGGGCAGGGGAGCAACCTTGGTTATACTTTTGAGCAGATTGCCCAGATTATAGATAAGGTGGAGGACAAAAGCCGTGTAGGTGTTTGTATTGATACTTGCCACAGTTTTGCGGCCGGGTATGACCTCTCTACAGAGTTGGGCTTTACCCAGGTGTTTGAGCATTTTGAGAATGTGATTGGATTCAAATATTTGCGTGGTATGCATCTTAATGATGCAATGAAACCTCTTGCAAGTAAAGTGGACCGTCATAGTACTTTAGGCAATGGAGTGCTTGGAATGGTGCCGTTCCAGATGATTATGAAGGATTCCCGTTTTGATGGTATTCCACTCATTCTTGAGACACCAGACCCTGATATCTGGGCGCAGGAGCTGGATATGCTTAGAAGTTTTCAGTAAAAATATATAACACGGAAGAAGTAATCTCCGGGGGACGACGCAGTCTCCTCTGCTTAGTCATTGCTGCGCAATAACTCGCAACCGTCGAATGAGGTCCCTATAAAAGATTACTTCTTCTGTGTTTTGTGTCATTTAACTTACTTAACTTATTTGGGAATAATCAGTTGGGGCCTTTCCTGCTTTTTTGAGGGTTGCAAGTTGGGTGCGGAGGAGGGCATTTGCAGGTTGTTCCAGCAATGGGTCCGACTCCAGAACAGCAAGAGCAAGCTGTCGGGAATCTTCAAGGATTTGTGAGTCTTTGGCCAGGTTGGAGATGTGCAAATCCATTGAAAGGCCACTCTGGATGGTTCCCTCAAGGTCTCCCGGACCGCGCATACGCAAATCTGCCTCTGCAAGTTCAAATCCGTCTGATGTCTGGCACATAAGTTCAATTCTCTGGCGGCTCTCTTTGCTGAGTTTGTAGCCTGTCATTAGTATGCAGTATGATTTCTCAGAGCCTCGGCCAACACGTCCGCGCAGCTGGTGCAGCTGGCTCAGACCAAATCTTTCTGCACTCTCTATAATCATTACAGAGGCGTTTGGAACATTTACCCCCACTTCAATTACAGAGGTGGCAACAAGGATATGGGCACGCCCGCTGGCAAAGAGGTCCATATCGTGCTGCTTGTCTTCGTTCTTCTGTTTGCCGTGTACAACAGCCGTAACATATTGGGGAGCGGGGAACTCCTGAATTATTGTTTCATACCCCTCCTGCAGGTTCTTATAGTCCATTTTCTCGCTCTCCTTAATGAGCGGATATACCACAAAAATCTGTCTGCCTGCCTTTATCTGCTCTTTCATAAAAGCAAAAATTCTTCCTCTTTGGGTTTCTGTGGCGTGGAGTGTCTGTACAGGCTTTCTCCCCGGAGGAAGTTCGTCAAGAACCGATACATCCAAATCTCCGTAAAGAGTCATTGCCAAAGTGCGTGGGATAGGGGTGGCAGTCATTACCAGAATATGCGGTGGAACAGCAGATTTTTCCCACAAGCGGGAGCGCTGCTCCACTCCAAAGCGGTGCTGTTCATCTATAACTGCAAGGCCAAGGTTCTTGAATACCACTACCTCCTCTATAAGGGCGTGGGTTCCAACAAGCACTTTTATCTCACCTGCAGCCAGTGCTGGCAATAGTTCTCGTCTCTCTTTGGGTTTGGTGCTTCCTGTAAGGAGTGCAACTGAAACCCCGGTGGGGGCAAGCAACTCTGAAATTCCTTTATAGTGCTGTTGGGCCAGTACCTCTGTAGGGGCCATAATGCAGGCCTGGTAGCCGTTGTCTACTGCTAGAAGAGAGCATAAAACTGCAACCAGAGTTTTTCCACTTCCCACATCTCCCTGCAAAAGGCGGTTCATCTGTTTCCCACTCTTCATATCTGCGTGCATCTCCTTTATTACCCTTTTCTGTGCCCCTGTAAGTGGGTATGGGAGAGAAGAGTAGCATTTGTTGAAGGCTTCTCCCACCTTTGGCATAAGGATTCCTCCATCATTGCGCATACGGATGCTCTTCTGCTTCATAAGGCTCAATTGAAGGTAGAAAAGCTCCTCATATTTGAGTCTCAGTTGTGCCCTTGCAAGTGTTGCATTATCTGTGGGGAAATGGATATTCTTCAGTGCTTCCTGCAGTGAACAAAGTTTCTTTTTCTGAAGGATATACTGAGGTAAACTGTCGGGAATAGAAGAGAGGTATTTTTCCAAAATTGTGAGCTGGAATTTTGATATCTGCTTGTTCCCGATGCCGCTGTTCTTGATTTTTTCTGTGCTGGAGTAGACCCCCATCATTGAACTGCCTCCATAAAGGATTTCATCTGTGGGGAGGTTCAGCTCAGGGTGCACCATGTTTATAACTCCGTTAAACTCAGAGGGTTTGCCAAAGGCAATATATTCCTGTCCAACTTTTATTTTCTCTTGAATCCACTTTAGCCCTTTGAAAAACACCAGCTCCATATGCCCAGTTGGGTCCTGTAGGGTTGCCACAAATCTTTTGGTGCGTGGAGTGTCTCCAACGGTAGATACATTTGTTATTTTTCCTCTTACCTGAATGTATGCCATTGTGGGCTGCAACTCTCTGATTGTGTATACTTTGCTGCGGTCTATATAGCGGAACGGAAAAAAGTACAGCATATCCCTGAACGTGAAAATCCCCAGCTCCTTGCCAAGAAGCTCTGCCCTTTTGGGCCCTATGCCAGGGAGGTATTTTATTTCAGTATCAAGGATGTGTGCCATAGACACAAAGTTACGAAAAATTTTGGAAGTCGGTCCCCGAGTTTCTGGGAAGTCGGGGACCGACTTCCAATTAAAATGGGGATTTTCTGAAATTTTTATTAACTTGCAAAGTTTTAACATAGAAATATATGACACGCAAAATAGTTGTTGGAATAACACAGGGGGATACCAACGGTATAGGGTATGAGGTGATAATCAAGGCATTGTCTGATGCCAGAATTTTGGAGATGTGTACACCTGTAGTGTACGGGTCTTCAAAAGCATTTGGCTTTTACAGAAAGAATATTCCTGAAACAGAGAATATTAACACAAATATTATTTCATCTGCAAAAGATGCGCATCCAAAGAGAGTGAACATTGTAAATTGTCTTCCCGACAATCTTCAGATTGATCCGGGACAGTGTACAAATGAGGGTGCGAAAGCAGCCATAACAGCGCTGGAGAGAGCTGTTGAGGAGATGAAGGAGGGGCATTTGGATGCAATTGTTACCGCACCGTTCAACAAGAGATCTGTGACAGAAGAGACATTCAAGTATGCAGGACACACAGAATATCTTATAAATGAGTTCAATGCACAGGACGGACTTATGTTCCTGTGTTCAGACCAGATGAGGGTTGGTGTGGCAACCGGCCATATTGCAATCTCCAAGGTGCCGCAGGCCCTCAATCAGGAGCTTATTGTAAGCAAACTTAAGATTATGAATGAGTCTCTGCTTAAAGATTTTGGAATAGTGAAGCCAAAACTTGCAGTTCTTGGACTAAACCCTCACTCCGGAGACAAAGGACTTATGGGTGACGAGGAGATCAATATCATAGCACCTGCAATCAAACAGGCAAATGAGGAGGGGGTATTGGCATTTGGCCCTTATCCTCCCGACGGTTTCTTTAGCGTGAATATGCAGTACAAATTTGACGCAGTACTTGCAATGTACCACGATCAGGGACTTATTCCGTTCAAGTCACTTGCATTTGACAGCGGAGTGAACTTCACTGCAGGATTGCCAATTGTCAGGACATCGCCAGACCACGGAACAGCATTTGACCTTGCAGGAGAGAACAAGGCAAATCCACAATCTATGATCAGTGCCATATATCTGGCTGTGGATGTGTTCAGAAACAGGGAGCGCTATGATGAGATGCACGCAAACCCATTGAAAGTAAAGGAGTTTGAGGCGCCTCAAAAAGAGAGACCAGGCAAACCGGTGATAGCATAGATGCAGCCTATAAACTTATACACAGACGGTGCCTCAAGAGGAAATCCTGGCCCTGGTGGATATGGGGTCGTACTTACTTGTGGCCCTCACCGGAAGGAACTGAGTGCGGGATTCACCTGTACTACCAACAACCGTATGGAGCTGTTGGCGGTGATAGTGGGGCTTGAGGCCATTAAGAGACCAAATGCACAGGTGAACATCTATTCAGATTCTTCATATGTTGTAAAGGCGGTAAATGAAGGGTGGCTTGCCAACTGGCAGAGGAAAGGGTTGCACAAACAGAAAAATGCAGATTTGTGGGAGAGGTTTCTAAGAATCTCCGCCAAGCACCAGTTGCGTTTTTTCTGGATAAAAGGGCACGCCGGACATCCCGAGAATGAGAGATGTGACAGGTTGGCCGTAGAGGCGGCAACTTCAGGGAATCTGGCGGAAGATACCGGATATGTTGCAGAACAATTGTCGGGAAACTTGTTATAAAATGAGTTTGTGAAACAGATTAAACCTTTTTGGATTCTGATAGTCGAACAATGTGGACTTGAGGAAACAAAAAGGTTTTTTATTAGGTGGCATTACGCCTTAGAAGTCTCTTCAGGTTCAGATGGTTTATATTGTTACTCGGGCACAAGATCAAGCGGTTTTGTGCCCGAAGTGTTTTCTGATGCCAGTAAAGGGTATAAAATCACCCTAAAATGAGCCCGAATGGTACAGAAGATCGGGAAGGAAGTCGGTACCCGACTTTCCGGAAAACTCGGGTACCGACTTCCACAAAAATTTTTAATACTCAGGCAAAAAGGTTATATTTGTACTTTGTACAAAAGAAGAATCATATGATTACATTTTTTGAGAATGAGAACCTCAGATATGCTATGATAGGTAGCGGAAGTTGGGCAACGGCGCTTGTAAAATTGTTGCTCAATCATCAGCAGAGCATATCGTGGTTCATGCGAAATCAAAAGAATATAGATAACATCCGTGAGAACCATCACAGCCGTTCATATTTGCAGTCTGTCTTGCTTGATCCTACAAGACTTAATATGAGTACAGATATAAATGAGGTGATTGAGAGTGCAGATGTGCTGGTTTTTGCCGTGCCGTCTGCATATTTTATGAGTGTGATGCAGAACTTTACCGGTTCGCTGGACAACAAGTTCATAATCTCTGCAATAAAGGGTTTTGTGGATGAGAAGAACCTTACAATTGCTGAGTATTTCCATCAAGTTTACGACGTTCCGTTTGACAGGATTGGTATCATCAGCGGCCCTTGCCACGCTGAGGAGGTTTCAATGGAGCGTCTCTCTTATCTCACTCTTACCAGCAAGCATATAGAGGTGGCAAGAGCCCTTTGTGATGTGTTTGCCTGCAGATACATAAAAACTACCCCTGGTACTGATATCTATGGAGTTGAGTATGCGGCAGCTCTAAAGAACATTTATGCAATTGCAGCAGGTATATGCCACGGCCTGGGATACGGAGACAATTTTATGGCAGTTCTTATGACCAACGCCTTCAATGAGTTGGCAACTTTCATAAATGCCACTCATCCCGACGACACACGTGTTGTAAAGTCTGCAGCATATTTGGGCGACCTCCTTGTAACAGGATATTCCCAGTTCAGCCGAAACAGAACTTTTGGAAATATGATTGGAAAGGGATACTCAGTTAAGAGTGCCCAGGTGGAGATGAGTATGGTGGCAGAGGGATATTATGCAAGCCGCTGTATTCACGAGATTAACAAGGAGTACAGAATTGATATGCCTATTGCAGAAGCGGTGTACAGAATTTTGTATGAGGAGAGGTATCCTCCGTTTGTTATCAAGCAACTTACTGAAGAACTGTTCTGATGTTTTGGATTTAAGCATCCAAAGCTGAATATTGGGACATATATAATTGAAGATGTGTTTATAAAATTGAGGACCTCATTCGACGGTTGCGAGTTATAGCAGAATGCTATGACGAAGCAGAGGAGACTGCGTCGTCCCAATTTTATATCAGACACATCTGAAATGGAAAAAGATGTGACATTTATCGGGAAGAAAATTTTAAAAACAATAATATAATGGTTTCAATTAACTTAAAAGCTGCTGAAGGCTTTATTTCAGAGGCTCTTTTGAATGAGCAGATTGAGAAGGCATATGCCGGTTTGGATACAGTACTTAAAGGTGATGGTGCAGGTAATGATTTCTTGGGTTGGGTTAACCTTCCTTCTGAGATTGACGGTACCCTGATTGATGCTTGCAACAGTATTGTAAAGAGATGGATTGGTAAGGTTGATGCTGTGGTTGTAGTTGGTATTGGCGGTTCTTATCTTGGTGCAAAATGTGCCATTGAGGCCCTTTCTCATACTTTCTCTGCAAGTATGCCTAATACTCATCCGCAGATTGTTTTTGCGGGTCAGAACATTTCTGAGGATTATACTGCTGAACTTTTGGAGTTCCTTTCACACAGAACATACGCTACAATTGTAATTTCAAAATCAGGTACTACTACAGAGCCTGCAATTGCTTTCCGTATTCTTAAAGAGGATATGGAGAAGAGATTTGGCAAGGAGATTTGCAAAGAGAGAATTGTTGCAATTACAGATGCTTCAAAAGGTGCATTGAGAACTTTGGCAACTCAGGAGGGTTATACAACTTTTGTTATTCCCGATAACGTGGGTGGCCGTTTCTCAGTTCTTACCCCTGTAGGTCTGCTTCCTATTGCTGTTGCTGGTTTTGATATTAAGGCTTTGGTAGAGGGTGCAAAACATATGCAGGAGCTTTGTGTAAAGAAAGAGGCTTCAAATCCTGCAATTCTTTATGCTGCTGCCCGTAATGCCGCTTATTCATTGGGCAAGAAGATAGAGATTCTTGTAAACTACAACCCTAAATTGCAGTATTTGGGTGAGTGGTGGAAACAGCTTTATGGAGAGAGTGAGGGTAAAGACGGTAAAGGTATTTTCCCTGCTTCTGTAAACTTCTCTACAGATCTTCACTCAATGGGCCAGTACATTCAGGATGGTGAGAGAACTTTGTTTGAGACAAACGTTCTTGTCAAGAAAGCTTTCCATACTGTAAAGATTGAGGCTGACGAGCAGAACCTTGACGGTCTGAACTTCCTTGCCGGCAAACGTGTTGAGGAGGTTAACAAGATGGCTCAGTTGGGTACACGTCTTGCTCATACAGATGGTGGTGTTCCTAACTTTGAGATTGAGATTGACCAGATTGATGAGTTCAACTTGGGTGAGTTGTTCTATATGTTTGAGATAGCTTGCGGTATCAGCGGTTATATGCTTGGTGTGAATCCGTTCAACCAGCCAGGCGTTGAGGATTACAAGAAGAATATGTTTGCCCTGTTGGACAAACCGGGCTACGAGGAGGCTTCTAAGGCTATCCGCGCAAGATTGTAATAATTGCATTGCAATTTGGTATATAAAGGGGTAGCTTAACAAGGTTACCCCTTTTGTGTACCCGGGTAGTGTTTCCCCGCGCGGGAAAAGGGTGCTATTTCTGCTCGGGGAGAGGAATTTGAGGTTACGCGCGTAAAAAGGGGCGGAATTCTGCGCGGGATGGTGGAAATGAAGCTTGGTGAGTAGGATATTGGGCGGGGGAGAGGTGTAATTAATTATCGGGAGGAGAATTATGGAATGGAATTTGGTTTTGAGGTTGCTTGTTGCTGGGATGCTGGGGGCAATTATTGGTTTGGATAGGGAGTACCGTGCTAAGGAGGCGGGGTTCAGGACACATTTTCTGGTGAGCCTGGGGAGTGCCTTGTTTATGATAATCTCACAGTATGGTTTTGGGGCCGTAATTGAGGCTGAGGGGGCTAACTATGATGGGGCTCGTGTGGCGGCACAGATAGTGAGCGGCATTGGTTTCCTGGGTGCGGGTACTATCATTTTTCATAAGCAGTTTATAAGAGGTCTCACTACTGCAGCCGGGTTATGGGCTACTGCTGGTATTGGTATGGCTGTTGGTGGCGGTATGTATTTTATTGGTGTGGCAGCTACTATTCTTGTGCTTATTGGGCTGGAGGCGCTTACTCTGGCATTTGGTAAGGTGGGGCTGAGTTCTGTTTCAATCTCTTTTTACACTTCAGATAAATCCAATTTGGATAGAGTTGTTGAGGAGCTTCATAAGAAGAGGTATCATCTTGTAAGCTATACATCGGCAGAGGAACTGGTGGGTGGTGTACAGGTGTATAAAGCAGATATTGTATTGAAAATCAGGGGGCACAGGGAGCAGAACGGCTTGTTTGTGTTCATTCAGTCGCTTGAGAATATTTCCCAACTGAAAGTTGAGTAGATTTAAGAGGGAAGAGAGATTGTCATAATTAAGAGTGGAGTAGATTTTAGCGGGGAAGGAAGATTGTATTAACTGAGGGTGGAGTAAAAAAGTAACATCATATGAATCCTTTATTGTCTGATTTGGCGTTGATTCTTATTGTTGCAGGTGTTGTAACGATAATTTTCAAGAAACTTAAACAGCCGCTTGTGCTCGGCTATATAGTGGCGGGTTTGCTTACCGGCCCGTATATCACTTTTATCCCAACTGTGAGCAATATTGAGAGTGTGGAGTTCTGGGGCAAGATAGGTGTGATATTCCTGTTGTTTGGTCTGGGACTGGAGTTCAGTTTCAAGAAGCTTAAGAAGGTGGGTGGCCCCGGATTCATTACTGTGTTTACAGAGGTGGTGATGATGTTCTGTATGGGAATAATTGTGGGGCGTCTGATGGGTTGGAGTTGGGTTTCTGCCACATTCCTTGGGGGTATGTTGAGTATCTCCTCCACATCCATTATCATTAAGGCGTTTGATGATATGGGTGTCAAGAACAAGAAGTTCACCCAAATGGTTTTTGGTGCCCTTGTGGTGGAGGACCTGGTGGCAATCCTAATTCTGGTGCTGCTTCCAGCACTTGTATTGAGCAAGAGCTTCAACGGGGTTGAGCTGGCAGACAAGGTTGCAAATCTGGCTCTGTTCCTGTTGTTGTGGTTTACAGGTGGTGTGTTCCTTATCCCTTCTGTATTCAAGAAAATTAAGAAACACCTTTCTGATGAGACAATAATTGTGGTTTCCCTTGGGCTTTGCCTTATGATGGTGGTAATTACCGTTAATGCAGGTATTTCTGAGGCTCTTGGTGCTTTTGTAATGGGCTCAATCTTAAGTGGTACCATTCAGAGTGAAACCATTGTAAAGCTTACCAAGCCCATTAAGGATTTCTTTGGGGCAATTTTCTTTGTTTCTGTGGGTATGCTTGTAGATCCTTCTGCAATTATCCAGTACTGGCCGCAGGTACTTATTATATCGGTTGTAATTATCATTGCAAAACCACTTGCTGCAACTTTGGGCTTGTTGTTCTCCGGGCAGACGCTCAAAAATGCAATACTGTCCGGAGTATGTTTGTGCCAGATAGGTGAGTTCTCATTCATTATTGTGCAGATGGGATTGGATCATAATGTGGTGCCAAAGCATCTCTATCCTGTAATTGTTACTGTCTCTATCCTCACTACTTTCATAACTCCGTATTGGATTAAAATGGGTGAACCGCTTTATAATTTCATTTACAATAGTGTAAAACCGCAGTGGAGGGTTGTGATTGAGCGTTTGGGTACAGGCAGAAAGACTTTGAACCAGGAGGGTGAGTGGAACAAGCTGTTGAAATCTTATGCGTTGAGGCTTTTCATATATGTGGGATGGCTCTTGTTTGTGGGTATCTTCTTTACCCAGATTGTATATCCGTATATTGTAAAATGGTTTGGAGAGGCAACACATATAAGGATAATTTCTGCTGCTGTAAACCTTTTTGCAATGGCTCCTTTCTTGTGGGCATTGCTTAAAAGGAAAGACAGCGACGGCGCTTTTGACAAAATCTGGCAGGACCAGAAGTTTGCCCGCGGACCGCTGTTGTTTATGATGATACTCAAGTATCTCATTGCAATTATTGCAGTGTCAATCACTTTGTCTGCATACGTTTCTGTTGGTATTGGTGCGGCACTTACATTGTGTGTAATGGTAATTCTGGTGGTATCGGTATCAAAAAAAATCAAGCACTACTACTCCAGAATTGAGACCAGGTTCCTTACAAACCTTAACAGTGAGGGGGGAAGACGTTCCCTTGTATTGCCACGTGAGCTGGCAGATGAGATTCATATAGAGAAAGTTGAGGTGGAGCCAAACTCCTTCCTTGCAGGAAAGGACATTTCCCATATTCACCATACAAAAAGGACAAATGCTCTTATAATTCAGATACTCAGAGGTATGGAGGTAATAGACCTCCCTTCAAACAGGGAGATTATCTTCCCGATGGATATTCTCATTATTCTTGGAACAGACCAGCAGATTATTGACTTTAAAGAGGCTGCTGAGGAGAAGAGAAAGCCTAATGAAGGGCCAGGTGCGGAACTTGAGTTGTTCCAGATAACTTTGGCAGAGAGTTCTCCTTTAGTTGGGGAGTGTGCAAACATTACCCATATAAGGGAGAAATTTGGAGTATTGCTTGTGGGGCTTGAGGGAGAAGATAACAATACATTTATAAGAACAACATCTTCTACAATAATACAGTGTGGTGATACCGTTTGGGTGGTAGGTGAGAAACATAAAGTAAAAGATTTGAGGTAGTGAGTATGGAGAACCAGTTTTTGAGGAGTGTTGCCAGGGCGCACGTGCAAAATAATGCATTGGATTGTGTGTTTGTATTGCCAAACAGACGTTCCCTGAAGTTTTTTCAGATGTATTTGGGCAAGGAGTATGGTGCTGTTACCGGCAAACCGCTCTTTTCTCCAAAAATTATAACAATCAGTGATTTCTTTGCACAGTTGGGCGGTCTTGTTCAGGCAGATAATGTGGAGCAGCTGTATCTGTTGTACAAAGAATATATATTGTTGAAATATCCGGCGCTGAACTTTGATGAGGCAATACAGAAAGAGCCCTTTGATGAGTTTGTGCATTGGGGGGATACAATTCTTAAAGATTTTAACGATGTAGACAAATATATGGTTGATGCCCGCCAGCTTTTTACCAATATTAGGGATCTGAAAGAGCTGGAGAATGATTATTCGTTTCTTACCCAAAAGCAGTTTGAGGCGGTGAAGACTTTCTGGACCAACTACCTCAGGGGAGGAGAACTGAGCCAGAAGAAGGAATTCTTTACCTCCATATGGGGGATTATGTATAATCTGTATGAGAATTTCAAAGGGGCATTGGTCTCAAAAGGGGTTGGATATGAGGGGCAGATTTACCGTAGCGTAGCAGAGGGTATATCTGCATTGGATTTTGACAAAAAGGTTGTTTTTATTGGCCTGAACGCTCCTAACAAGTGTGAGAGGAGGGTGATGCAACATTTGAGGGATAGCGGAAAGGGGGATTTCTACTGGGATTTCTATGGCCAGATGCTGACAGATCCGCAGAATGGCGCCTCCGAGATAATAAGTTCCTTTGTTAAGGAGTTCCCTTCTTTTTTCAAAATAGATGGAGGGGCAACAGCAATACAGAATCAGAGGGTAAGGGTATATGGGGCTCCGTCGGGAGTAGGACAGGCATTTGTGGTTGCAGATATTCTGGAGGAACTTTTTCCTGAAGAGAGTGTGGATGCAAAAGATTCATTTTCTACAGCAGTTGTGCTTCCCGACGAAAATCTTCTCCTGCCGGTGCTGAATTCTATTCCGGAAAAATTCAAATCGATAAATGTAACAATGGGGTATCCTATAACCACTACCCCTTTGGTTTCTTTTATGGAGCTTGTAAAACAGTTGCAGCTTGATGTGAGGGAAAGAGGGGGTAAGAGGTGTTTTTATCATAAATCTTTAATGGAGCTTCTTTCTCACGGATATGTGAAGCAGATTTCTGCAGATGGTGCTAAGAAGATAAAAGAGCGGATTGTTAAGGGGAATCTTATTTACATTTCAGATGGCACTGCTGCTTTGGAGTGTGAAGATGAGTTCCTTTCTGGATTGCTTAAAGTGGTTGTTACACCAAAGGAGATTGCTGCTTATCTGCTTAATCTGCTTGGTATGCTCGACAGCAGGATTGATTCTTGGGAGAGGGAGTTTGTGTACCAGTATTATCTGAAAGTAAAAAGACTTGATGATTTGGATATTCCTATGGAGGGGAAGACCTGGTTCAAGCTTCAGGAACAATTGTGCCGTGGCATAGTTGTACCGTTTAAGGGTGAACCGTTGTCGGGGCTTCAGGTTATGGGAACACTGGAGACAAGGGCTCTGGATTTTGACAATGTGATAATAATATCTGCAAATGAGGGCAAGTTCCCATCTGCAAGTGTGTCACAGTCTGTGGTACCTTATAATTTGAGGGTTGGTTTTGGCTTGCCTACATACGAGTTGCAGGATGGTATAGCGGCATACCATTTCTACAGGAGCATCTGCAGGGCCAAGAATATCTTTATGATTTATGATACCAGGAGTGAGGGACTTGCAAGCGGTGAGGCCAGCAGATATATAAAGCAGTTGAAATACCATTTTGGCGCAGATGTGCAGGAAGAGGCGGTTGCTGTTGCTCTGCAGGCAGAGAAAGCGGTGAATGAAACGGCTGTGGTTAAGGATGAGGCTGTTATGGGTCTTTTGAAGGAGAGATTTGCTGTGGGGGGAAAGAAGGCTCTCTCTGCAAGTGCCATAAACAATTATATAGCTTGTCCTTTAAAGTTCTATTTTGAGAATGTGGAGGGACTTAAGGAGGAGGAAGAGGTTTCCGAAAGTGTTGAGAGCAATGTTTTTGGAAGCATTTTCCATTATGTTATGGAGAATCTTTACAAGCCGTTTGAGGGGAAAAGGGTGAATGGTGAGGATATTTCTGCAATGATTGCAGACAGAGGTGTTATAAAAGGTTATATACTGGATGGCTTTAAGGAGTTTATGAATGTCTCTGATTTGAGCGGACAGCATAAGATTGTAGAGGCCCTTATAAACAAATATGTATATCTGGCTCTGATGCTGGATATGGGAAAGGCCCCGTTCAGATATGAAAAGGGTGAGGGGGAATTCCATTATATTTTGCCGGTGTATGATGGAGCTGTGCAGGTTAAGTTCAAGGCATTTGTAGACAGGATAGACAGAATTGTTGAGGGGGATGTCTTAAGGATTATAGATTATAAGACAGGCAGTGTGGATGCCCCTCCAAAAGGGCTTGATATTTCGGTGTTGTTCGACAAGTCGGGTGACGGCAGATATAAGGCGGTGTTGCAACTGTATCTGTATGCACTGATATGTCTGGAGGAAAAGGTATCGGGAGGAGAAAATGCAGGCAATGCGGAACTGGTAATTTATCCTTTGAAGAAGATTGCAAAGGAGGGGATTATGGCTTTGAAACTTGAGAAGGAGAAGCTTGAGATTTTTAAAGGACTCCTGACAGAGTGTGTGGAGGAGATTTTTAACAGGGATATTCCATTTTTTGCTAACCCCGACGAAAAGCGGTGCGGGTATTGCGGACATAGGGCCATTTGCGGAAAATAAGTTTGAGTGTATAACGGGAAATTGGATATTGGGTATGTTGAACATTTATAAGGCATCTGCCGGTGCTGGAAAGACACATAGGCTTACAGGTGAGTATATCAAACTGCTGTTTGGGCAGCCGTATGCATTCAAGCATATTTTGGCGGTAACTTTTACCAACAAGGCTACTGATGAGATGAAGCAGAGGATTTTGGAGGAGCTGTACAAGTTGTCGTTAAAAGGAGGGGGCTCTGATTATTTGGAAGAGTTGGTGGAGTGTACTGGAAAGGATGAAGAGTGGATATGCTGTAAAGCAAGGGAGATTCTTATCTCTTTGTTGCACGATTATACCTCGTTTAGGGTAAGCACCATAGACAAGTTCTTTCAGCAGGTTATGCGCTCTTTTGCAAAGGAACTTGGACGTATGGCAACCTATAATGTGGAGCTGGACAGAGACAGTGTGCTTATGAAGGCGGTTGACAGGATGTTCTCTGATTTGGATTTGCCCCAGAACCGCAAACTGCTGGAGTGGCTGATTGAGTATTCTTTGGAGAGTGTGGATAAAGGGGCTTCGTGGAATGTTAAAGGGGAGATTATGGAGTTGGGGAAGCAGATTTTCTCTGAGGATTTCAAACTTGCTAAGGAGAGGTGTGGAGATGTGGCAGAAAATCTTACCATTGAGGGAGTTGCCGGTTTCAAGCAGCAGATGAAGGGTAAAATTGTCTCTTTTGAGAAGGAACTGGTTGGGTTGTGCAGGATTGGGTTGGAACAGATGAGTGGGCATTCGTTGGAGCCTTCTGATTTTAAGGGGGGGAAGACCAGGTCTCCGTTCAACTATCTCTCTAAGGTTGTCCAGTGGAATGGGAAAGGGATGATTCCTGTACCAACTGCCACTTTGGGAAAGATTCATTGTAATATTGATGAGTGGTATGCAGGAAAGAAATGTCCGGCTGCAATTGAGGGGGTATACGGGGAACTGAATGAAACTGTCGGGAAGATTCTTGGGCATTTGGATGACGGGTATTGTGGTTATGCAACTGCTTGTGCGGTGTATTCCAATTTGAATGTGCTGGGTATTTTGAATGATATATATGAGAGGGTTGTGGAGTATTGCAGGGAGAAGAATGTGATTCTCCTCTCTGAATCTACTGAGTTGTTGGGTAAAATCATTGATGGCAGTGATACCCCTTTTGTATATGAGAAGATTGGGGCAAGATTGGATAATTTTATGCTGGATGAGTTTCAGGACACCTCTTCTTTGCAGTGGAGGAATTTTTATCCGTTGCTGCTGAACAGTCTTGCTGCAGGAAATGAAAACCTGATTGTAGGTGATGAAAAACAGAGTATTTACAGATGGAGAGGTTCAGACTGGAAGATACTTAAAGATGATCTGAACAAACTGTTCAGAAAAGATGAACTTGGAGGGACACCTTTAATTGAGAATTACAGAAGTGGAAAGGAGATAAGGGAATTCAATAATGATTTCTTTGAATTTTGTGCAAAGACTGCACAGGGGGTGTATGGTGAGGAAGAGGGGGCGAAAAAGACCATTGTTGAACTTTACAAGGGGGTGAAACAGGAAAAACCTGAAGGAAGAGAGGAAAAAAAGAGTTTTGTTGAGGTGGAGTTTGTTGACAGGGAGGATGACTTTGAGGAGAATGTGCTTGCATTGTTGCCGGAAAAAATTGAACAGCTGCTTGCTTTGGGGTACAGTTTCAGTGATATGGCAGTGCTTGTAAGAAAGGGGAGTGAGGGAAATATTGTGGCCAACAAACTGTTGGAGTGCGGATATGATATAATTTCAAGCGATTCTCTGTATGTGAGCTCCAGCAAAGGTGTACAGAAGATTGTGAACATACTTAGGGAAATGGAGAATCCTCAGAGTGCTTCGTTGGCGGTGCTGCGCAAGTTCCAGCAGATACCGGATGTGGAGGAGATAAAGGAGTATTCACTTTACCAGCTATGCGAGAAACTTGTCCGTTCTGCCCTATTGGAAGAGGAGCAGAATGAGGTTGCATTCTTGCAGGCATTTTTGGATATAGTGCTTGAGTTTACAGCAAGTAATGGTACCAATGTGTCGCAGTTTTTGGAGTGGTGGGACAAGAGCGGTTCTGCCAGGACAATATCTGCACCTGAAGATATGGATGCTATAACAATTACCACTATCCATAAGTCTAAAGGTTTGGCATACAGGGTGGTGATAATTCCTTTCCTTGAGGAGAAACTTGATCATACTCCTATTTTAGCTCCTAATTTATGGTGCAGTATGGAGAATATGCCGGTTCCAGTAAAATATGCCAAGGGATTGCTTGATACGGAATTTGCAAGGGAATACCTGAATGAGAGACTCTATAAGTTTATAGATAGTATTAACACTGTATATGTGGCATTTACACGCCCTAAAGATGGTCTTGTTGTGTTTGCTCCAATGATGGAGGATACAGGTAAAGATGATAAAAGCATTTCCGATATCTTGTACAGGTATTACCTGGCCAATAAAGATGAGTATGGTTGGGATGAAAAGATTGTGATTGGGAAAAAATCCTGCAATAAGGGTAAAAAAGGTGTGATATGCAAAAAAATGCTTGGCAATCCGTTTGCCCATCCGGTAGATCCGCACAGAACAGCAACTGTTGCCCAAGGTGGTTCAATTGGAGATGGAGAGTCAATCAGGGAGCACGGAATAGCAATGCACTACGTATTTTCTTTAGTAGATTATAAAGAGAGTGTGGAGGCGGCAGTGGAGAGGGCTTGTGCCGAGGGGGTAGCAACCTGCGGTAAGGAGGAGTTGTTTGAGATGGTCAGGAGTAAGATAGCTTCTGTAGAGGAGTACAGATGGTTCTCCAATGAATATGAGGTGATGAATGAGTGCAGCATCCTCACACCTGAGGGGGAGGAGAGACGTCCCGACAGAGTTCTGGTAAAAGAGAGGGAAGCAATTGTAATAGATTATAAATTTGGTGCATATTCACCTGAGGATACAGATACAGAGCGCAAGTATAAAAAACAGGTGAGCAGATATATGCAACTGCTCACCTCAATGGGCTACACAAATGTAAAGGGCTATTTGTGGTACTTATCTGCGGACGTGGTCAAATCTGTCTAAATTGTCTGGCCTTGAAATACATTTGACTGGTCATACGGAACCAATCTTCCTGTAAGTGTAAGGTTATTGCTGTTAAAGTTAGGGTAGACAGTTACAGTAGCCCTGTTTCCATCACCAGTCAACTGTATATTTACAGTTGCTGAAACGGCAATACCCTGGTCCATGAAATTGTAGTATACAACACCTCTTTTATCTGTACTCATAGTGATGTTTGAGGCATTCCCTTCTACAGTTATTCCACCAACACCATTAGGTCCGGGTCTGAAATTACTGGTGGCAATCTGTATTACAGCCTTTCCTTCATTCATTGATACAAAGTTGGTCAGGCCCGATACAAATTTTGTAAGTCCTTGTGGAAACAGCAACTGGTCTGCCTCAATTACAAAAGATCCATCTTTAAGAGCTTGTACCGCCTGTTCAAACAATTGTTGGTTCTCTGCAGCAATGGCTTTTCTGTGAGCTGCCCTTGCTGCCTTACGAGCCTCTTGTCTTGTCATTGTGGTTTCATCTCCAAAGTCTTGTGCATATAGTCCGTTTCCAAAAATAAGTAAAGTAAGAAGGGTAATTGAAAATAAGTAAAATTTTTTCATCCTATAAAAATTAAAGTAGCTCAATTACCCTTAGAAACAAACAACAGTGCTGAATGTTTACAATGAGCGGCCTTTGAACACTTTTGATTTTTGAGGAGAGGTAATTCTGCCTGTAAGTGTTATCTCGGTGCTGTTGAAGTTTGGATATACTGTAGCACTGGCATTGGTGCCTCCTTTAGTAAGCATAACTTTAACTGTTGCAGAAATACCTATTCCCTGAACATTATATGAATATGACAGATTACCGGATTTGCCCTCACTTATCTCCACATTTGAGATTTTACCCTCAACGGTTATTCCGCCCACACCATTGGGACCGGAAATAAAGTTGCTTGGTGCAATCTGGACAACAGCCTCTCCGTTTGATACCCATAAGAAGTTTGTATTTGAAGAAACAGATGCTATACCTCCTTTTTGAGTACGGATCTGGTCTGCTTCAAGGACAAAATTACCATCTTTAACATATTTTGCAGTAATAGCAAATGATGCAGCGTCTTTGTAATTGTCTATTTTCTTTTGTCTCTCTTTTGCTGCCTTTTTTTGTTCTTTCTTTAATTCTTTAGCCTCTTTTTTAGAGAGTTCCTGATTCTGAGCAAGAGCATTGCCTCCACCAAAGCATACCAATGTAAGTGATGCCAATGAAATAATGATTAATCTTTTCATAAGTCTGCAGTTAATATTCAACCAAAGTTAAGTTTTTGTTAAAAAAAAACAAAATAGAATCATATCTGTTGTGATTAGTAGAGCGGATTAATTTAAAGTTCAACGTTATGAAAAAAGTATTATTAGTTATGGTTGTTTCTCTATTTGCATTCTCTGCATTTTCACAGGATGAGACAGTAATAGAGATTCAGGGACAGAAAGGCCCGTATGTAACAAACGGTTTTTGGGATAACTGGTTCTTCTCGGCCGGAGGTGGTGCCCAAATTTATTTTGGGCAAAGTGATACATATGGAGATTTTGGAGACAGAGTGGCTCCAGCTCTTGACATTTCACTTGGAAAATGGATAACTCCAGCTGTAGGTGTAAGGTTGCAATATGCAGGTTTAAAGGCTAAGGGGTGGACCAAAGGAAATCTGCCGTATTCAGAGGGTAGGGCAGATGCCAATGGATACTATACAGAGAAGTTCAATACAATGAACCTGCGTGGTGACTTTTTATGGAACATTTCAAATGCAATAGGGGGTGAGAGGATTGACCGATTCTGGAATTTTGTACCGTTTGTTGGTGCAGGTTGGGCAAGATCCAGCGGTAATGGGACATCAAAGAATGAGTTGGCTGCCACTGTGGGCCTGTTGCATAATCTGAGACTTTCAGATGCACTGGATCTCAATATTGAGATGAAGAGTACGTTTGTAAATCAGAGATTTGCGTATACACAGGGAAGTAAAGGGGTAAATGCATTGGGTGCAGTTACTGTAGGGCTTACCTATAAATTCAACAACAGAGGGTTCCAGAGGGCTTCAGATCTTATTGTAGTTGAAGACAATACCCAATATGTAGAACAGATAGCAGTATTGGAAGGTCTGTTGGCTAAAGCTGAGAAGAAGAGGGCTCAGATGTTGCAGCAGATCAATGAACAGCAAGTGGCATTGAATGAGGAGATGAGTGAGGAACCGCCTGTTGTATTGTTCCCGGATCTTGCAATTTTCTTTGAAATAGGCAAGGCTGATTTAAGCAAGAAGGCATTGGTAAACATTGGATACGTAGCAGAAATGTTGAAAAATTCACCAGAAAAGAGATATGTCTTGTATGCATCTGCAGACAAGGAGACAGGTACACCGGAGTTCAATATGAAATTGAGCCAGAAGAGAGGAGAGGCTGTTTATAAAGCAATGGTAGAGCAGTTTGGTGTAAATCCTGACCAGTTGAGTATCCAGGCAGTAGGTTCTACCCAGCAGAGATTTGAAGGAGCCCAGCTTAATAGAGTTGTTATAATTGAAGACCAAGAATGAAAATAGTAATGAAATCATTTAGAATTGTGGTGGCTTGCATCTTTGTAGCCACCATTTCTGTCCTAAAGGCAAATGGACAGGATACTGTTGTCTTAAAGGTTTTGGAAGAGAATGCTCCAAAATACTTTAATGCTCCTGGAATGCCGAGATTCTCGGTAATAGGCAAAGATCAGGAATTCTATTTAGGTATAGGCGGTTATATAAGGGGGTCGGTTTCGTACGATATTGGGAACCCTATAGAGAGTCCGATCTATTTTATTACCAGTGCAATACCAATGGTGAAACAGCCGGGCAACAATAATCTGTTTCAGATGAGTGCGGCTTCATCCAATCTGTTCTTTAACTTTGTGGCACTGCCCCAAACAAAGGATAAGGTTGGTGCATATATAGATTTTGGTTTTGGAGAGGGGATGAACAGCTATGGTTTTTCACTGAAAGCGGCATATCTCACATACAGGAACTGGATTGTAGGTTATAATACCAGCCTTTTTACAGATGGAGCTGCTGCAGCCCAGACAATAGACCAGCAGGGACCTAATGCAATGACATTTCTTTTCAATACGGTCATTGATTACCAGATTGCCCTGAACAAACACTGGAAACTTGGGGTAGGAGTGGAGTATCCATCCGTAAATGCAACATACGGTACTTATGGGAGAGCGGTAAACCAGCGTGTTCCGGATATCCCGTTTTATATACAATACAGCTGGAAAGAAGGAACCGGGTGGCTCAGGTTTTCAGGGCTGTTGAGAACTATGACATACTATAATTACGCAAGCGGCAAGAGGGGTAATGAAGAAGGTATAGGCTTTAAATTAAGTGGTGCGAGCCCTTTTGGAAAGTTTACATTATTCAGCCAGAGTGTATACGGGCGGGGAATTGCCTCATATGTACAGGATTTGCAGGGGTTGGGAATGGATATGGTTCCGGTAGAGAGTGGATCCCTTAAGGGGGTAGATGTTGTTGGAGCATACATTGGCCTGCAATATATGATAAGCAACAAACTGTCAACATCTGCCACATTCAGCGAAGTGAAGTGTTTTTATCCTGAAGATGTAGTGGAGACAAATGGTAGTGCCTACAAAAGGGCCACATATTTTGTGACCAATCTCATTTACAGAATCTCTCCTGTATTGTCAACTGGTGTGGAATATTTGTGGGGCAGCAGAAAGAACCAGAATGATACTTTCAGACAGGATAACAGGATGCAGATGTCATTGAGAGTTAACTTCTAATGGATTCTGTTTGTACAGTATTAAAATAAAGGGGAGGCCTGGCAAATCTGGTGCAGATTGCCAGGCCTCCCCTTTATTTTATTGGTCCGGATCATTTTTCAGTCTGAAAGCATAGTTCATAAGTGCGCACCCACCTATAATCAGAGATATGGATGTCCACCATATTACAGCCTCCATACCATAAAGTATTGGCTGCATAAGGATAATGATTCCACAAATAACAAGTACAATTGCAGAGAAGATTGTCCATCCCCATCCGCTTCCTGCAGAATCTTTTGAGCCATATCCCACTCCAATAAGTGAAGATCCTTTGAACATAAGCCAGAATCCAAGGCAGATTGGGAGGGCAATTGCTGAGATTGCCGGCATCATGGCAAGTATGATACCTAAAATAATCTCAATCAGACCAGTTGCAGCGAGCCATCCTTTCCCTTTGATATCCTTTGATATGGCCATTCCAATGTAGATTACTCCCGACATTATTATAGTAATACCAAATAGAAGTGTTAATGTCAGATAGCTGGCTTGTGGGAATATCATTACAATAATGCCCAATGCCAGAACAATGATTCCCAATATAAGGGGAACCCACCAATGTCTTTTTTCCATAATTATATTATTTGATGATTTTGAATGTGGTTGCAGTTTTTGCATCCGTAAATTTTATCTTGTTTTTCTTAAAAAAAGCAATCAAAATCCTGAAATGTAAATGTTTTTCAAAGAACTTGAAGATTTGTCTTTTTCAGGTGAACTGTCGTAGTGGAGAGCTCTATTTTCGCACAAAAAAAAGCGATGAAAAAAATCTACATTTTATTGGTTGTGCTGGGCGCGCTCTTGCCGGGCACCAGTTCATTAGGGCAGAATATGTATGTTTCAACCAATCTGCTCGACTATGTTAATATTGGAACAATCAATGCAGAATTTGGTTTAAGTCCAAAGCCCAAATGGTCCTTTTATTCAAGGGTACGATATAATCCTTTTACCCTTAAACTGGACAGGCAGATGCAGAACAGGGTAGCTTCTGTAGCTCTTGGTTCCAAATATTGGCTCTGGTATACAAATACAGGCTGGTTTGTAAACTCCCATATGAGTTTCTCTTTATACAATACAGGAGGAATATGGAATTCCAGAGCTTATGAGGGTGAGGCTATTTCTGTTTCTGCGGGGGGAGGGTATTCGCTTATGCTCAATAAAAGGCTCAATCTCGACTTTGGAATTGGGTTACAGGCGGGCTATACCTCATATACAGAGTATGAGTGTCCAAAATGCGGAAAGGTTACAGGTGAGGATAAAAAGATATTTGTAGCACCATCCAACCTGCTGGTGCAACTGTCATTGATCTTATAAATAGTGGAGGATGAAACATATTCTTAATGAGTTGGTGCCGGTATTGCTTGTTGTAGCATTTGCCGGGTGTGCGTCGGGAAGAAGATTGTCATTGGTGGAGAAAGAGGGGATAACTGCTCAGGTTGCTGCCGGGAGCATTGATGATATTCCCCGGATGCAGGTGAAGGAAGATACAGTTAAAGTTGTAGAGACCATTGAGGTTAAAGGGGTATATGGGAATATGATAACAATGAATGCTGTAAAGGATGAAGAGAGCGGAGAGATGGTGGCTACAGACAAACTTGATGAGATTGTGGTTGTTGCAAAGTTCAGACACGTGGCTGAGAGAAATGGTGAGGTTGATCTGGTCTTTGAACTCTCTGTGCCAATGGAACTGCAGCAGAAAGAGTGGCAGGTGAGATTTTCTCCACATTATCATATAATGGGTGATACTCTAAGAACAGACAAAATATACATAACCGGCGAGAGGTTTAGAAAAATCCAGAATTGGGAGCATTATATGTATGACAATTATCTGCGCAAAATAGTTCCTGTGGATATGGCAGATTCTGTATACACCCGTAGAAGACTTCTTGAGAGATTCAATGCCAGAACCGGCAATACAATGGAACAGGAGGCTGAAAAGTATTTCAGAAAAAGAGTGCAGGAGAGGATAAATGAGAATATGGCCGCAGCCAGCAATGAAATCTACAACCGGTTTGTTGTGGATCCGTTTCCTGGAGGGGGAGTACGGCTGGATTCGGTAGTATATGACAAGACAATAAACGGAATCAGGTATTATTATGAGCAGACAATCAAGACAATGCCGGGACTCAAAAAGGTTGAGATGGTTATGCACGGTGAGGTGTATACCAATGGCAGGAGGTTATGCGCACTTGAGCCTACAATGCCGGTAACGTTCTATATCAGTTCAATGTCGGCTTTTGCAGATAATACGGAAAGGTATCTTAAGAAAGTGGTTTATAGAGATCTGCATTTGACCACATCTTACAATATTGAGTTCCGGAAAGGTAAATGGGATATAGATCCAAACTTTTCCCTTAATGGGAAAGAGCTTTCAGCAATGAGGGAAAATATAGGGGAGATTCTTGAGAATGAGGAATTTGTAATGGATTCTATCCATATAGCTGCAAGTGGTTCTCCCGACGGAAAGCTGCAGGTTAATGAGAGAATTTCGAGGTTGAGGGGTGTTTCAATAAAGGAGTATGTTTCAAAATATGTGCAGTCATATAAGGATTCTTTGAAAAAGAGTATGTGGGAGATAAATGAAGATGAGAATTATCGGGAAGAAAATAAGGTTATGGAGAAGGGTTTTGGTGAAGACAACATAAAGGTGGTTTCTGTTCCGGAGGATTGGGAGGGGTTATATTCCCTTGTAGAGAAGGATACTCTTGTGGTGGGCAGAGGTGGGGTTATGGCCCTTTGGATTATTGAGGATCTTGATGCAAGGGAGGTGGCCTTGCGCAGATTGGAGGGATTCCGGTACATAGAAGAGAATATTTATCCCAAACTCAGAAGGGTACAGTTCAATTTTATGCTGCACAGGAAAGGGATGATTAAGGATACAGTTCATACCACACAGCTTGATTCTGTATATATGAGAGGTGTGGAAGCCCTTAAGGAGAGGGATTACAAACTTGCGGTAACATTGCTCAGACCGTATGCGTGCTATAATACGGCAGTCGCATATGTGTGTATGGATTATAACAAGTCTGCCCTTGACATCTTGTTGAAGTTGCCGGCAGATGCCAGGAGGGATTATATGTTGGCTGTGGTTTACAGCAGGTTGGGAGATGAACGTCAGGCATTGCAGCATTTCTTGAGTTCAGTGGAGCAGGATGAAGCAATGAGGCTGAGGGGAAATCTTGATCCTGAGATAAGTGCATTGATAAAACGATATGGAATTTTTCCAAACAACTAACTATTTACTAACAAAAAAACAATTTTATGAGAAAATCAATTATGATTGCATTGGCAGCAGCGGCGGTATGCAGCTGTACCAAGGAGAATGTTCAGGAGAATGTAATTCCTGTAGAGGAGAGTGTTGTGCGTATCACATTGCAGAATGAGGACAATACCAGGGCATCGGGAACCGGGCATGGAAATCAGACATCTGACAACAATATTAAGACTCTTGAGGTATTTATATTCAGAGTGACAGATGGAGATGATGATGGAATGCTTGACGGATACAAGAAATTTATTGGTTCAGAGCTGGAGACGCTTACAGATTTGGAGATTAGGACAACAACCGGCAGAAAAATGATTTATGCAGTTGCAAATTCCCATAAGGACAGTTGGACAAGCGGTATGACCAGAAGTGTATTTGAAAGCCAGACTGCAGAACTGTTTAAAGATGATGTGAAAGACTTTGTTATGGTTGGAAGTAAGGAGGAGACTTTGCAGTTGGCGTCGAGCATCTCCATGACAATTAAGAGAATGGTTGCCAGAGTGCAGTTAAACTCAGTGGCTTCAGCTTTTGAGGGTACCCCATATGAAGGAAGTTCTCTTAAGAATGTGAAAGCTTATCTGATAAATGTACAGGGTGAGAAGTATCTTTATGATGGTAGTGGTGAGAATCTGAAACTGATAAACTCCAAAAAATATGTGGAGGCTGATATGACAGGATGTACAATGTCCGGAATGTTGTATGACCAGTTGGCTGCCAGTATAGATGATGCCGGATACAGTAATGCCCATTATTTTTACTGTTATGAGAATAATCGTACAGAGGAGAATGATCAGAACCGCTTTACCCGACTTGTAATTGAGGCAGACCTTAATGGTACCACTTATTATTATCCCATTGCTATAAAGGAGCTTGAGAGAAACTGCTGCTATTCAATAGATGTAAAGATACAAAGACCTGGATCATTGGATCCCGACAAGGATGTTGAAATTGGCACATTGTCTCTTGATCTTGAGGTGTTGGGATGGAATTCCCTACCTGGAAGTACAGTGGAGTTTTAGATGAAGGCTTATGATTACTGTATTGTTCATAGTGCCGGCGTTGTTCCTTTTGTGCAGTTGTACTGTATTTGAAAACAGGGAAAACTGTCCCAATTACCTTACAGTAGATTTTATGGAGGTAGACAAGGGAATTAAGGAGTGGCAGATGTGGCTTTTTGGAGGGGATGGAGAACTGCTGTTTAAAGATACCATATACCGCCGCTCATATTCCCAGCCCTATATAGTTGAGGTTCCGCGTTCACGCAATGTAAAATGCCTGTTGTGGGGCAATATGAGAGGTGCAACACTTCTTAATGAAGTGTACAGCAGCAGTACATATTTTACCAAGTTGGATGATGTTTCTGCAGACTCCATATATTTCTTTACAGATATCCTGAGCACTATGGCGGAAAACTCATATATTAAGGTAAAGCCTGAAAAGGAGTTTGCTACAGTTGATATCTACATTAAAGGGTGGGTTGGAAGTGATTATGAAGCCGATATGGTACTGGAGTGTGCCAGCTCAGGTTTCTATGTGGGAAAAGAATTCATACAGGAGAGATCTTATACCAAAGTTGGGGTATTTGGGATAGGGAATACCTATACTCATTTCAGGTGCAGGATGCTCAGACAGCAAGATCCTGAAAACCTTATACTCAAACTTTATATTAGAGACCTGAATGCAGACGGTACACTTGGAGATGTGATTGTAGACAGGGAGATTCCAATAGGAGAGTATCTTTATGCTAATGGCTATGATATGCAAAAAGATTCTTTGGATGATATAGAGATGGAGGTGGATTACTCTTACAATAAATTTGTAATACGCACTTCTGACTGGAATGCTGTTTACAAGATGAAAGAAGAAATATAGAAAGTTTTGGTGCTGTTTTGCAAGTTTTATTTGCTAATTTAAAAAAAATACCTACTTTTGCAGTCCCAAAACGGGAGATTCGCTAGCTCAGCAGGTAGAGCACAACACTTTTAATGTTGGGGTCCTGGGTTCGAGCCCCAGGCGGATCACAAGAGAGCCTTCGGATAGTCTAAAAGCTATTTGGAAGGCTTTTTCTCTATTGAAACCAAACAGTTTTTCAAGCATAAGGTTAAAGTGTAGATTTGTTAGTATACATATGTAGTGTTTTTTCCTTACATTTGTGTGGAATGCAGGTTTAAAACCGGTATAAACAACACAGATATCATTATGGCAGACAATTACCTTGAGAAGAAATTTGAGGAGTTCCACGCAGGAAAAACTGCTGCTCCAAAACACAAAACTACAGTCAACAATCCAAGTCTCAATTCCCTTCTTTTAAAGAACAGAAGTTACAGGGGGTACGATTCATCATATATTGTAAGCAAAGAAGAACTGCTTAAAATTGTGGAGGTATATACCAAAATCCCAAGTGCAAAAAACCAGCAACCCCTAAGGTTCAAGCTGATTACTGCAGAGGATGCTCCAAGGCTGCAGAAATATACCAAATGGGCAGGGGCATTGCCGGAGCTGAATCTTCCGTTCCCGGGTACAGAGCCAAATGCCTTCATTATAATATGCACTACAGTGCAGGAGAACAAATGGGTAGATATAGATTTGGGAATAGCAGCACAAAGTATGCTTCTAAAAGCAGTAGAACTTGGCCTTAACGGAATCTGTATTGGAGCATTCAATAAGGTTGAGGTTACTGAGGAGTTCAAACTTGAGTATGAACCAATACTGTTACTTGCAATTGGAAAAGGGGCTGAGAACATACAGCTTACCAATATAAATACAGAAGACTCCCGCAATTATTACCGCAAGGATGGGGTGCATTTTGTGCCTAAATTAGGGATGAAAGATATTGTGTTGTAGAATCAGATGCACTCAATTTCACTCCCTGTGCAGAAAGTGCAGTAATTGTTTCCAAGGTGTTTCTTAAGGAGTTCGCTTGCCCCCTGGCAGGTGCAGTGCCCGGAGAAAATCTTCAAATGAGGATACAATTCCATTATAGTACAGGCTGTTTCCGCAATGGAGGCAGCCTCTTTTTCTGCAGCATCCTCCTTGCCGGGTATATTCAAATAATCCACAAAATGGAGGCCACCAACAAAATATCCTAAATTTTCTCTTCCCGACAGTCCCTTGCTGCTGCGCAAATACTCTCCACAGCACTCCAGCACATTCAGGATGCCATTATGGGTGCAAGGGGAGATTACTGCATATTTTCCCTGTGAATATTCTACAAGGAGTGCCATTTCGTGAGAAAAATCATCGGGAAAATCATTCTGGTAAAGGAATTCATTTCCCATTGGGGTTGGGTGTTTTTTCTCCCCACATACAGGTAATATTGTTACTTTTTCCGAGAGTGCAAAAGGTTCCTCCAATTGGGTGAACCTGTGAGGGAAGTCTATGAAAAGGGCCTGCTCCATTCCTATGTTACGGGCCTCACGGATGCCGTTCTTGGGGCGGCAGGAGTAGAAATAGTTCCCCTGTATTGTGTTATGAAGATATACCTGTGCGGCAGTGTTCTCCTCCAGGAACTTGCGGAGTCCGCCGGTGTGGTCGTTATGGCCGTGGGAGATTATAACGTAGTCTACAGCATCTGGGGCGCATACACCCTGCAACTGCTCCATATTGTGCATAAACTTGCCGCTTGCCCCGGTATCTACAAGGTAATTCTTCCCCTCCAGGGTGAAATATACAGAGAGGCCGTGCTCATTGGCAAGCTCCAAGCATCCTTGTGGCGGCAGGTTGTCTATAAGGATATGCAGTTTCATTCAGGTTATCTTAATCTGTTGGCCTTAAAGTGCTTTCTAATGAATGTAAGAAGGTATATCAATCCAAAGATTGTAAATACAAATCCAACAGCGTATGCGGTAGAGTAGTTGGAGTATTGGGCAATAATGCCTCCGCAGAATACACCGGCTCCCACACCCAAGTCAAAGAATGTGAGGTAAGTGGCATTGGCAGCTCCTCGCTCTGTATCTTGCCCAAGGTTTATTATCATTGTTTGGGCAGTAGGGGAGATGAGTCCGTAACCCACACCCATACAGATTGCCGATGAGAAGAATGCAACTGGGTTATGTACAAATGCCACTATAAAGAATCCTATTATTAGGGAAACTATTCCCAGTGCAAATACGGTTATATATTTTCCCCCTCTGAGAATCATTGCAGATGAGAGTCGGGCTGCAACCAGGCCGGCTGAGAAGATTGTGAAGTAGTAACCAACCCCTTCTGTAATTCCAACCTCCTCTTTAGCATAGATTGAGAGGTAAACTGTAATTATACCGTAGCCAAATGTGAGGAGAACCATAACTGCTGCTTCAGGCAATCCGGCTTTCAGTAGGAGGTGTTTGATTGAGAACTTTTTTGTAGAGAATTCCTGATCTTTTTTTGCCTTAATGTTGGCTGCACATATAAAACCAGTGAGGCCTACACAGAATACGGTAATGAAGATGGTGCTGAAAGCTATTCCACTCTCGTGCATAAAGAGGGAGATTACAGGGCCGGTTGCCATAGCCAGGCTTGTGGAAGAGGTATATATGCCCAACCCCTCACCACGTCTGCTCTCCGGAATTATGTCTACTGCCATAGTATTGATTCCCACAGTAGAGCTTCCAAAGGCTATTCCGTGTACAAACCTTATTATAAAGAAAAGTCCCAATGTGGCGGCTAAAGTGTAGCTGAGGCACATTGAGATATAGAACAGATAGAAGCACATCATCAGTGGCTTTCTTGCAACTTTGTCTAACCAGAATCCTGCTATCGGACGGGTTACAAGTGCGGCAATAGTGTAGAGCGACAAGATTGTGCCTATCATTGATTCACTTGCGTGCAGCTCATTTGCCAGATATAGTGGCAGTATGGGCAACAACATATAGAATGCGTTGTACATTAAGAAGTTGCCCAAACTTACCAATATAAAATTTCTGCTCCAAAGTTTCATTTTACGTTTTCCATTTTCTTTAGTTCAGCATTGAGCTTTGCCCAAGTGTAAACTATTGAACCAATCATTGCAACCAATGTTGCATAACCCATTGCGTCAAGTAAAAATTCTCTCATAACACCAGATTTTAAGTTTGTACCGTTTTTGTTTTACGATACAAAAGTATTCTGGTGTTTTGTCAACTTATGACACAGAATAAAAAATCTATCCTGAATATTTGGACAAATGAATTTTATAAACCGGCTACGACGCAGTCTCCTCTGCTTCGTCATTTCTTGCGAAATAACTCGCAACCGTCGAATGAGGTAGCCAGTTTATAAATTCATTTGTCATATTAGAATGAGATTTTAATATCCTAATTGGTCTCCTCTCAAAAGTTTCTGGAAGAAGGCAATGTGCTCCTCAAGGGCAAAGCCCCAGTAAGGCCACGAGTGTTTTCCAGGGGTAAGCAATGCAAAATGAGGGATACCCATATAACGGCATTTCTGGGAGAACAAATCTGTACATCTTACATAGAAATCATCATAACCGCAGCTTACAATAAAAGGTTTGTTCTTTCCTGCAAGCACCTGTACCCTGTTAATGGCACTCTCTTCATACAATCTGTTTTTGTCATCTCCAATAACCTTAGAAATCTCTTTCTCGGCAAGAGGGGTAAGCTGAAGATCAAGCACACCGCTCATACTGCCGGCAGATTTGAAGGCATCGGGATTATCAAGGAAAAGGTTCATTGCTCCGTGGCCTCCCATACTCAAACCTGTAATGAAAGTTTTGTCGGGAACCAGATTGTATTTCTCTTTCATTTGAGGGTAGAGTTCGCTCCAGAAGAAGGTTCTCCACTGCATTTTCTCAGGGTCTGAGTTGTTCAGGTACCAGCTGTTGTAGAAACCGTCGGGAGTAATGATCCTGAAATTTGTTCTGTTGGCAATCTCCTGAATATTATGTTTCTGGCTCCAGTTGGCATAGCAGCCGCTCCATCCGTGAAGAAGGAACAATGTTGGAGTGTTCTCATTAACGTTTACCGGTGTAAATACCAATACTGAATCATTGCATTTGAGGTTCTTGCTCTCAATAACTATAAGCTCCTGGGCACTTGCCTTTCCAAATGCAAACATGCATACTAAAAATGCTACTGCAAAACGGGTCATAATATTAAAGTTATTTGGTTAGTAGCGCAAAATTAGTGTAATTTTGTGATATGGATATTATAAATGTAAATAAAACAAAGGCCATACTTAAGAAAAGATCTGTTTACGTAAGTCTTGCAATGGCCTTTATAGTAATGATGGTATTCTTTCCAAATGAAGGAAAGTTCAAATATGAATACCACAAGGGAAGACCCTGGATGTATGAAACCCTGGTTGCCCCAATGGATTTTCCAATCCTTAAAACAGAGGCAGAACTCTTTGCAGAGAGAGATGAGGCGGCGGCAAAGGTTATCCCTTATTATATTTATGATGAGTCAGTTGGGAAGTCGCAGATGACAGCTCTTGCCCGCAAGCAGGTGAAGTATGCAATACCGGCAAATCTGGAGAAAGAGATTGCATCGGCACTGGAGCACATATATGGTGTGGGTATTATTCCCGACAACAACGAATCTTCCTCATCCCGTACCAGTTATGTAATTGTGCAGAAAGACAAAGTGACAGAGGAAGTCCTGCAGCAGGATATGTTTACGGTATTGTCGGGAATAGGATATCTGAAACAGGATCTGGCTCTGAATATGGCGCAATACAACACAGATTCCCTCTTTACTTTATATGGTTTGGAGGGGTTGTTGCAGCCTAATCTTGTGTTCAGCCAGCAGAATACTGACTTGCTGCATAAGGAGGCTGTAAACTATATCTCCCCAACCAAAGGTATGGTTTATGCCGGACAGCTTATTGTTACTGAGGGTGAGACAATTACAGCAGATATTGAACAGCTGTTGGATTCTTATAAGGCTGAGTATGAATTAAGTTATGGCTTTACAGGAAATATGTGGCAGTTGTATGTTTCACACGCAATAGTGTGCATTATGGTACTGCTGCTGGTTTATGTGACCATTTATTTTGTGAATTTTGATATCCTGAGTTCAGGCAACAAATTCAACTTCTTGTTGCTGGTGGTGGTTATGGCTTTTCTTGCAACTGTATTTGCCCGCAGGTTTGATGCACATATTATGTTTGGAGTTCCATACGCGGTATTTGCCCTGTATATGATGGCATTTTTCCGTAACAGGCTGGTATTCCCTATATATATGATTGCCCTTACACCAATACTTGTAATTTCTGAGTATGGGGTGGAGATATATCTTATGAATGTGGTTGCTGGCGGTATTGCACTGGTTTCATTCTCTTTCCTTTATAAAGGGTGGCTGCAGTTCCTCAACTCATTCATTATCTGTATGGGAATGTTTATTATACATATTGCATTCAGGTTTATGGAGAGCGGAGCTTTTGAGGGGGTGAACTATACAATCTTTATGCTCATTTTCTGTAATGCATTTCTGGTTGTTGCCGCTTATCCTCTTGTGTTCTTGCTTGAGAAAATTTTCTCATTGGTCTCTGTTGCAACACTTAAAGAGCTGTCTGATACCAATAACAGTTTGTTGCAGGATTTGGCAAGAAAGGCTCCCGGTACCTTCCAGCACTCGTTGCAGGTGGCAAATCTTGCAGAGAGGGCTGTTATGGCCATTAGGGGAAATTCACGCCTTGTAAAGGTTGGAGCAATGTATCACGACATTGGAAAGATAAGCAATCCGCAGTGTTTTATAGAGAATCAGGCACCGGGTGTAGATTATCATAAGGGACTTTCTCCAAAAGAGAGTGCGCAGGAGATTATAAAACACGTGGCAGCCGGTGTTGAACTTGCCCGCAAGCATAATCTGCCTCAGATAGTTGTTGATTTTATAACATCACATCACGGCCGCTCCCAAACAGGATATTTTTATACACAGTATTGCAATAATGGGGGAGATCCGGCAGACATTAATGCCTTTACATATCAGGGAACACTCCCTACAGCCAAAGAGCAGGTTGTGGTTATGATGGCAGATGCAGTAGAGGCGGCATCCAGGACCCTTAAAGATTACTCCAAGGAGAGCATTACCAAATTGGTAAACAACATTACCAGCCAGAGAATTTCAGACTCGCAGCTGGCAATGGCAGATATCTCCATTAAAGAGATAAATATTGTCAAGGCGGTATTCATCAAACATCTGCAGGAGATTTATCACGCCAGAATTGCATATCCTGCAAAAAAGGAGGAGCATAAGAGAGAGGTGCTTGTAACTGAGGAGACGGAGTAGCTGGCAGATGCAGTATTTGGATAATTGCTGCGTTTTATATTCAGATAAATCAATTATTCAAACTCAGTTAAACATAAATTATGAAACAGTTTTTTCAAATCATTGCTATGGCAGCAGTATCCGCTGTAGTGTTGGTGTGCACAGCCTGTACAAAAGAGGATATTTTAAGTAACGATGCAGCCAGAACGGAAATACCGTTTATGGTACTCAGTTCAGATGGTTCCACCATATTATTGGAGAAAAAGGTGTGCTACACAGAAGAATTGCACGGGGATTACTCTTATATCAGTGCATCTACCAATATGAAAATGGCTGAAAGCAACTTTTCTCTAATTATTCAAACCAATAATCTCCGCAAAGCAGATCAATTGAGTAAGGTTAATATAAAAGAGTTCAGTTTCTCCAAACCCCTCTCAGGTTCGTCATACGATTATACAAACAAATATTCCGGCAAGATGTATCTACTCAAATATGATATGGCATCACGATTGATGAAAATCCGTATGGAAAATGTGGAATGTATGCTGTCGGGAGTAAAATACACTTTCCACGGAGATTTGGAGTGTGAAATAATAGACAGTCCCATAAACTGATGCCCTTTAAACTTTCTGCTTTAATTTATTTGCCGTAACTTTGGAGGGGTGAAAATCATTTAACAAAACTTATATGAAACACTTTTTCAAAAAAATCTTAACGGCAGGAGCATTGTTGTCCATATTTGTACTTGCATCCTGCAACAATTCTTCCCAGAAGTATTATAAATCTATTCCCGATGGTTTTGACGCAATGTGCCAGCGTGCAATAGATGAGTGGAAAGTACCCGGAATGGCTGTAGCCGTTGTAAAAGACGGTGAGGTGGTATTTATGAAAGGTTATGGAAATGCACACCTTGGAGACTCTGTAACGGCACCTGTTCCGGTAACCCCACAAACCCAATTTGTAATTGCATCAACATCAAAGGCTTTTACCTCTGGATTGCTTGCCAATGTTATGGATGAGTATCCAGAAATCAAATGGGATGCACCAGTTAAAAACTATCTTCCCGATTTCAAACTTTATGACCCTTGGGTAACAGAGAATTTTCAGGTAAGGGAGATAATGTCGCACCACAGCGGATTCAACAGCTATGCCCTTGATGACCTTCCAACCTGGGGATACAACCGCGACGACCTTTACAGAATTTATGCAACTGTAAGACCAACCTACAGCTTCCGTACAAAATATGCATACAATAACAGTATGTATACCATCTCTGCTAAAATTATTGAGAAATATACCGGAAAGAGCTGGGATGAGGCACTTGTTGAGCGTATTTTCACACCGCTTGGAATGAAGAACAGTACCACCGGAAACCTTTCATTCTATACAGCAGAGAACCTTGCACAGGGTTACAGAATGAAAAAGGCTGAAGACAAGGATGAAATAGAGGTTGTACCACGCACAGACAAGGAGAATGCATTTGCATGGCTTTCTGCAGTTGCCCCTGCAGGTTTTGTAATCTCTACAGTAGAGGATATGGCAAACTGGGTTAAGATGCATTTGGATCACGGTACATTCAACGGAAAAGAGATTATCTCCCGCAAAAACCACGATATGCTGTTCTATCCTCAGACAATTACCGGCAGCGACTCAACCCGCCTAACCAACTATGCACAAGGCTGGACAGTAGAGTACGGACTTCAGGGCCGCTATATCAGACACACCGGTTTGGCTTACGGTTACACTGCTCTTGTAGGATTGCATCCGGAGATGAATCTGGGTTTTGTATTCCTTACAAACAACGGAAGTTCATCAGACCCTCAGTCAGCCCTTGGCCGTGATCTTATTGAACTTTACAAAGGCAACCCTAACGGCGGCCATTTTGACGAGTATCTTGCAGAGTACCTTGAGGATTTGTTTGCTAAAGATGAGGAGGAGGCAAAAGAGGAGGAGACTCCTGTTGCTGCAATGCCAAACAAAGTATACACCGGCAACTACAAACTTGATGTATTTGGTACAGCTACAGTTTACGAGAAAGAGGGCGCATTGTACTTCAAACTAAAAGATGTGGATGCGCGCCTTGAGCACAAAAACGGCAACGTATTCAAATTCTACCAGCCAGGTTCAGGCACATTTGACCTTACCTTTACCGTTAAAGGAAACCGTGCCCAGTCACTTACATTTGATATAAATGATCCGGTAGGAGAGTTTGAGAGAATTTAGTTATTCCCTGAGGAATATCAACATTATGAGGCTGCCCCAGAACTTTTTGGGCAGCCTCTTTTTTCTTCCCATGCCACGGGAACAGTTTCTACCTCTGTCGGGAGTAGAATTGAGATTTTAATTTTTATTTTTGCTGCAAATATGGTAGAGATGAAAAAGATAATTAATCCTTATGCGGGTACCTCGGAGGGGTTGGGGTACAATTGTTTTGCTTGTGCGCCGGAGAATCCGTGCGGTTTGAAGATGGAGTTTTATGAGGATGGGGATGAGGTTGTTTCCTATTGGAAACCTAATGGTAATTTTCAGGGGTGGTTGAATACTTTACACGGTGGAATTCAGGCAACGCTCATTGATGAGACTGGCGGTTGGCTTATTTCCCGCAAGTTCCAGACCTCTGCAATGACTACTAATCTGAATATAAAATATAAAGCGCCTGTTCCTATAGAGGGTATTATTGAAATAAGGGCCAAGATGAGGGAGCAGAAGAGGAATTTTGTGATTATTGATATTTCTCTTACAGCAGGAGGGGTGCTTTGCTCAGTAGCGGAGGCTACATATTACTGTTTCCCGAGAGAAAAGGCTGAGAAAGATTTCCACTTCTTGCCTTATGAGGTGGAGGAGTAAATTTTTTGAAGGTTTTATTGGGAATATTGTATTTTTGCGCCGGGAATTGTCCCTCAATTAAAAGTTATATTATGCACAAGGTATCGGAAAACCCTTTCAAAAACCGGATTAAGGCACATTTGCGTGCCGGTGGCAAGTCTGTGAGCAACCAGTCTGCCCTGATGGTTATTTCAGCGCTCTTTGTGAGCCTTTATCTCATTTCAAATACTATGGCGGTAAAAGTGATTGGTCTTTTCAATCTCTTTTATTTTGACGCCGGCACAATCACTTTCCCTTTTGCCTATATGCTGGGAGATGTCCTTACAGAGTTGTGGGGCTTCCGTATCTCCAAAAGGGTGATTTGGACAACATTCTTCTGTAATCTCCTTATGGTTACCTGTACCCAGATAGGGGTATGGCTCCCGTCTCCTGAACACTTGGGAGAGACAGCTGCAGCGTACAACCATATATTCAGTTATGTACCCCGTATTGTGGTGGCCTCGCTTGTAGGTTTCCTGCTTGGTGAGCTTTCAAATGCCTGGCTTATGGTTAAGATTAGGGAGAAGACAAAAGGAAAGCACCTTTGGGTGAGAACCATAGGAAGTTCTGCAGTGGGGTATGTTTTTGACAGTTTGCCTTTTGTCCTTATAGCCTTTTTGGGCACCATCACTACAAAGGAACTGTTGCTGATGCTGGCTTTCCAGTATTTCAGCAAACTTCTTATAGAGGCAGTGTTCGGTACACCAATGGCGTATGCTGCTATCCGTTTTATCCGTAAATATGTGAGATTGGAGGAACAGAAATAATGAATGATATTCAGCTTTCAGATCATTTTACATTAAGCAAACTGGTAAAGTTTACCTTGCCTTCCATTGTTATGATGATTGTAACCTCACTTTATTGTGTGGTGGATGGAATTTTTGTGGCAAATTTTGTGGGTAAGACCCAATTTGCTTCTGTGAATCTGATAATGCCTTTCCTGATGATGTTCGGTTGCTTGGGCATTATGTTGGGCACCGGAGGAAGTGCATTGGTTGCTAAAACCTTGGGTGAGGGAAAAAAGGAGGAGGCTCACAGAACTTTCTCTATGCTCATATATGTTCTGATTCTCTGCGGAGCAGTGCTTTCTGTTGTCGGGTTTATATTTATAGAAGATATTGCAGTTTGGCTTGGTGCTGAGGGGGATATGGTGGAGTATTGTGTTACTTACGCAATGTTTCTGCTCCCTGTTGTGGGTGCTTATATGTTGCAGAATGCGTTTCAGGCATTGCTGGTCACTGCAGAGAGACCTAAAATGGGGATGGCAATTACTATTGGAGCGGGTGTTACAAATATTTTTCTGGACTGGCTGTTTATTGTAGTGTTTGGTTGGGGAATTAAAGGAGCTGCTCTTGCCTCAGCAATGTGTCAGGTGGTGGGAGGTATTGTTCCGCTGGTTTATTTTGCCCTTCCAAACAAGAGCCTGCTAAGGCTTACAAAGTTCCATTTTAATGGAAAAGCCTTGTTGAAGGCGGCTACAAACGGTTCATCAGAGCTGGTTACAAATGTTTCTATGTCGCTGGTTATTATACTTTATAACTTGCAGCTGATGAAGTATATTGGAGAGAATGGGGTGGCCGCTTTTGGAGTTATAATGTATATAAACTATATTTTTGTTTGTGTATTTATTGGATATGCCATTGGATGCGCCCCTATAATCAGTTACAACTTTGGGGCACAGAATGCCAAAGAGTTGCAGAATGTGCACCGTAAGAGCATCAGGATTACTGCTTATTCCGGAATACTCCTTACTGTTGTTGCACTACTCCTTTCTGCTCCGCTGGTCAAGATTTTTGTAGGGTTTGATTCAGAATTGTGTAACCTTACAGTGCATGCTTTCAGACTATATATCCTTTCATTCCTATTTGCAGGGTTCAATATATATTCATCTGCGTTCTTTACAGCCCTTAATAATGGGCTTGTCTCTGCTGGAATATCATTTTCCCGCACAATAATATTTGAGTGTGGTGCAGTGCTGCTTCTGCCGCTGATTTTTGGGATAAACGGTATCTGGTTCTCAATTGGAGTGGCAGAGATAGCCGCTATGGCCCTTTCCGTTGCAATGCTTGTGGCTTTCAGAAAAAGGTACAATTATTAGAATACAGGAGGGCATCATAAACTTTTACATTATTGTGGTGTTCAGTAATGTAAAGCATTATGATATGAACAAGTTTGGAACAGAGAAGATAAGGAGATTGGAGAACTTTTTGGAAGCTGATTCTTTTAGGCAACTTGAATGGGTAGGGGATGAGGATTTGGACTTTGAGAAGGCTATAGGGGAGTTTTTTTATTGGAAATATATTCTTGCCAGTTGAAAGAATGGAAAAAAGAGTTAACTTTGAAGCGGAATACTCTTTAAAGTAGCAAGATTGAACATCATCACTAAATATATACAGTTCTTTGTATTGTTCTGTGCAGTTATGGTATTGCCTTTGGGCGCATTTTCCCAATCTGATAAAGATACCGTAGTTGTACAGAGTTTCCGTATATACTATCCAATAAACGAGATTCAGCTGCACGAGAATTATAATGGCAACGCCTCTGCCCTCAAACTTATACAGAGGCATTTCAGCAAGTCACCAAGTATAGACAGCATTGTAATTTATTCATATGCTTCTCCCGACGGCCCTACCAGTTACAATAAATACCTTGCAGAAGAAAGGGGAAAACTTGCCAGAAAATATATCATAGATCATCTTCCTGCAGAGATAAACTTTCCCGATTCACTTATTGTCCTCAGTCCTGTTGCGGAGAACTGGGAAGGTCTTTATGAAATGGTGCAGGAGCATTATCCATACTCAGATAAAGAGGAGGTACTGGAGCTTCTTTCCAGTACAAAAGTGACTCTTCCTATAAAAAAAGAGATGCTCAAGAAATTGAACGGTAGGCGTCCCTGGAGATTTATCAGAGATGAGATACTTCCAAATTTGCGTTACGCCACTTGGGTTGCAAGGTGGGTACCTGTATTGCCGGAGGCAGATACTATTCCAGTAGTACCAGAAACACCTCATCTTATAACTGTTCTTCCGATGCCACCTGCAGATACTATTGAGTATGAGCCTATTCCAGAAATGGTTGAGGAGAAGAAGGTTATATTGGCCTTAAAGAGCAATCTTCTTTATGATGTTTTGAGCTTCCTTAACTTTTCTATAGAGGTTCCCATTTACAAAGACAAGTTTTCTGTATTGTACTACCACCAGTTCCCGTGGTGGAGATGGGGTGAGTCCAATAACGAATATTGTGTACGTTTCTTAAGCATTGGAGGAGAGGGAAGATGGTGGTTCAAGACAAAAGAGAGGTTGAACGGCCATTTTCTGGGGGTATATGCAGAATCTGGCAAATACGATTTTGAGCGTCAGAGAAGTATCTGCTATCAGGGAGAGTTTTATAGTGCAGGTTTGAGCTATGGATTTGCAATGCCAATAGGACGAGCACTGAATCTTGAGTTTTCATTGTCGGCAGGATATGCATCTGTCCCATATAGAGGATATAACCCAAGTGAAGATTATGGAATACTTTGGCGAGACCAAAGCAGAACAGGAAATCTACATTATTTTGGCCCTACCAAGGCTCAGATTTCATTAGTGGTTCCAATAAAAGTAAAGAGCAGAGGAGGAAATGCTCTATGATAAAGATTAAACACCTCCTTTTGTCTGCAACTGCCGTTATATGCTGTATGGTTTACATATCTTGTGATCATAGAGAATTGTCAGACCCGGCAAACGTACACTACCTGAGAGTATATCTTAATGAGGAGATAAAGAATGTTACATATGGATTCTATAATGAGGCCTACGAGCATCCGTCTTTTAATTCTCCACTTAATATGCGTGCAGTCCTGGCATCTGAAGAGATGGGAGAGATAGTTTCTGAAGTGCTGTTGAGAAACCAAGGCAGTGATGAGCGGGGAAAATATATAGAAGGCTATATAGGAGCAGAGAGTGGAAATTATAACCTTTTAGTATACCAGCTTGGATCGCCGGTTACCCAAATCGGGTACCCTAATGACTATTATGAGATGGTGGCATATACCAATCCTGTAAGCGAGAGGGTACTGGGCTATCTTTCCCAAATCAGCAGCAAGGCAGACAGAGAGAGTATTGTGGATGAGCCTGAGCATATTTTGGTGGCAAGAGGCAGAAACTTGCACTTGTCACACTATCTTGGTGCAGATACATTAAAGAATGAGAATGGAGATTATTTTACAGCTTCTTCAATTGCAAAGAGTTACTACCTTCAGTTACAGATAAAAGGAGTTGAGTGGGTGAAGGCAGCTGCCGCTGTACTTAGCGGTATGGCCGGCTCCAGCAAGTTGTGCGAAGAAAATGGAATGGTGGTGTCAGATTCTGTAAACCTCTTCTTCTCAATGCAGTATGCCGACAAGAGGCTCCGTACCGGAGAGGAGAGTTCAATTGCCACCCTTTACACCACCTTTGCAACTTTTGGAAAGATTCCCGATGAATTGTCGGTACTTACCTTGAATTTTGAATTTACCAAGAGTGACGGATCCACTCAGGTGGAGAGTATAGATATAACAGATGTGTTCAAAACACCGATGGCTATTGAGAACCAATGGCTGATAATTGATAAGGAGATTGTCATTACCCGCCCTACAGGCTCGGGAGGTATGACTCCTGAGGTGGAGGGGTGGCAAGATATAACCGCAGATGTACCAATGTAAAAACTAAATAATCACTTAATAATATCAACTTAATACTATCAACTTAATACTATCAATTATGAAAAAATCTTTTATGTTAGTGGCTTTGGCTGGTATGGTACTGGCAAGTTGCGTTAAGGATGAGGTAAATATCCCTCAAGCAAAGGATGTGAAGATAGGTTTTGCTTCTCCTGTTTTGTATTCAAATGTGGATACCAAGGCCAATAAGTATGGTGAGATAGGGTCTCATACATATGATGGTACCACAACTGTCTATTCTTATCCACGTGAAGAAAACTTTAAGATTTTTGCGGTGGAACACGAAGGTAACCTTACATCTTGGACAGATGCAACCCCTTGCGAATTCAATGGAACGAGTATTTCATATAATTCAAGTTTTGATGCCTGGGTGCCTGTTAAAACTGGAGGTGGATTTTATTATTGGCCAGATAATGAACTGTTGTCTTTTGCTGCTGTTTCTCCTGCAGACCTTGAGCTGACAGGTGTTGAAGCAACTTACGCTGCAACTGGTCTTAAAATTGATAATTTTGCAGTTAATGCAGATCCTGCATACCAGTATGACCTCCTTTACAGCAAACGTGCAGTAAACCAGAGAGCTTCTAATATGTTTGATGGCGCAGATTACTATAGCGGTATTTCTATTGAGTTCCAGCATGCTCTTACATCAATCCATTTCTCGCTTAAGAAGGATGCAGATGTAATAGAGACTGTAACTCTTAAGAAAATTGAGTTGAAGAAAGCAAAGAATACAGGTTCTTTCAGCGAGAATATTACAAATGAAACAGTATATGCCTGTGCACCTGAATGGACAAACGTAAGTGGAGAAGCCAATTATGTTTCATTCTCAGGAGAAGTAGAATTTCCTGTAAGTCCTCAGTATGTGTCTTCGCTTGCAGCTTCTGATGGTACAGAAGATAGTGATGAGTCTCACCCATTGTTGGTTATGCCACAGGAATTGGCAGATGCTACTATAGTTGAAATTACTTATACTGTAGGTTCAGAGGAGAAGAAGAGGACAGTACAGCTCAATGCTTTCCCTGCAGCAGACCCTATTAAGGAGTGGGAAATAGGTACACGCTACACTTACAGATTGTATTATAGCAAAGCGTCTGAGATTCAGGATATCATTTACTTCGCACCTTCAACTGGAGAGTGGGCTAATGGTGGAATTATTGAAGTTCTTCTATAATGCAAGGGTAAGAGAGTTTTATGAAGCATCTTTATCTGTTGCTCATTAGCTTGATGGTGTTATCAAGTTCTTGCACAGAGGGTATCATTGGAGATGATACCCCTCTGGGCGGGAGCTATGACAATCTTATAGGGTGGAGTGTATCTGCAGGTGAGAACACAGGTCTGCTTGATCCTATTTCACGTGCGCTGATAGAGAATTATACAGATCTTAGAGATGCTTGTACTACAAAAGAAGACCATGAAGCTGAGAAAATAGGTGTCTTGGGTGATTATACCATAAATGGTCAGACTATAACAGCGTTCAACAATGTTGACCTGTGGTGGTGGGAAAAGGAGGATGGAAACCCTTACTTTGATCATTTGGGAGATTACAGCAACTGGAACTATCCTGGCGAGAATGTATATTGGATAGATGAGGCAGACTATACGTTCAAGGGGTATTTTCCAAAATCTAAGGTAACGCTCCAACCTGGGTCTGGTGCAGAGCAACTGCTGGTTGTATATGATACCCAAGTGTCGCAATATGATTTCCTTGTATCACACAAGAAACTTAAATCAAGGAGTGAGAATCCGGTTAAACTCATAATGAAAAATGCACTCTCTGCATTGAAGTTTGATTTCCAGTTTGTGAATGAAGGCGTTACCGACAATCTTGTTGCATGTTGGCTGGAAAATACAGATAAGGGGAGATTCTTTACGAGCAGTACACTTAACTTCTCTGAGGAGATTGTCTGGCCACAAAGTACTCCAAACCCGCTGGGAACACAATTGTATTATTGGGAACCTTCTACTTCTTTGGAAATAACCGGCAGCACACCTGTTAATGCCTACTCAACTTCTGCATCAGCCGGTAAAGGGAGTTTGTATACCAAAAATTCCGGCTGGCTGCTGATAATTCCTCAGGCAAATGATGAGCCTGGTACACTTAAACTATGTTTCAAGACATCTACCGGTGGAAATGTTGTTTACAGTGTTGGTCTGCCGGCTTACGATTTCCGTCCGGGGTACAGATACAACTACCACATTAAAATGTCGTCAACAGGCATCAGGGTAAGTCTTACCATTGCAGACTGGAATGAACGGAAGTCTTCATATGAAATAGATTTTAATGAATGATATGACTATCGGGAAGAGACATAATTATCTATATCTGCTTATTTGTGCTGTATTTGCAGCTTTGTGTGGCTGTGAGGAGAAATTGCCATCTACTGGTACTGGTAATGCTACTTTGCAGATAAGACTTTGTGCGCCCGATTATGGGGTTGAACTTAAAAGTGTCAGTTCAGATCCCAACAGCCCTAATCTCTGGACATCTTGGGAGAGGGCTGTGGATGGAAGATATATATACAGGGCTACAGCACTTCTGCTGCAGGGAAGCAGGCTTGTTGCCCATAAAGATATAAGCCTTAATGGCGAGTCAAAAGAGGCTATACTGGATTTTGAAGGGAATTTTACCCACGGTTCTTATACCCTTATGGTTGTTGCAAACTATTCATCGTTTGAGGCGGAGGACGGTACCAACGGAACAAAGAGTTACGCTGGCTTGAGCGACTTTTCTAACACTATGCAGGGGATTCTGCAATACAAATCCATTGAAAATTTTACAGAAACTTACGGGAATTCTTTCCTGAACTATAAGATAAGCTCATCCGGAGGCGTGTGCCCGCGTGTCCCACAACCTCTTACTTTAGTTAAGGAGATAGAGTTGCATCCTGGAACAAATACCATTTCTGGAGAGCTGCTGAGAACTTATTCACGCATCAGAATTACTGTAGAGAACAATAGTGATGAGGAGTTGCGTATATCTACAATGGATTTCAGCAATATATTTACCCAATCCAGTGCATATATTTTTAATACTCAGGGGTTCATAAATGAAAGGAGAGCTGTTGATGCAACAAGTTCTGATGCCCTTACTCCATTCTTGGGCACGACTGATGCTCCGTTGGTAATATCTGCAAAAAGCAGTTCCGTAGTTTTTGATGCCTATATTCTGGAAAGCCAAAGGGTTTCTGAAACTGAGACCTACATATATTCTTTTGGCCTTGGTTATGATGATATGAATACATATACTCTCAACAATACTACAGCAATCAATAAGAGGGCCAATATTTCAACGGGTCACTACATCATTTACAGCAGGGGTGGATCCCGTTATTTGAGAGCTGGAAGCAACAAAGTTGAGGCACCTGCCAATTCTCTGGGAACTCTTGCTGCAGGAATGACAATACCGGTGGAATATGTATGGACTTTAGATAAAACCGGGCTGAATGCAAACCAATATTATATTGGAACAGCAAATGGGCTTGAATCTGACCAGACTTCATATTATATGAATACACCAAGCTCCAGTTCTGTGGGTTTGGATGCCAATAGAAGTGTCTATTTTACTGTAGAGGAGAGAAGTTCTTATCTTACTTTTGCTTGCAGTGGTGGCAGCTCTTCGTATAAGTATCTATACTACAAGAATAACAATCTTGTAGGTTATAACTCCAGAAACAGTAATAATGCCCAATTTCTGCTGTATTCTGTAGATGCTCCAAGTGTTTCAACTGTAAACGTTCCGGTAAAAACTATCAACACTGCCACAGGACAGGCTGAGGATGTAGAATTTATAAACAGGAATGATTTTATTAATGCTGTTGTAAAAGTCTCTTACAGCAAGAATAAGGGCCACTTCAGTTTTGAGGTAAGCAGTTGGAATACCTGTGGAGGTGATGTTGAATTTAATTGATTGGGTGTATGAAACGATATATACTTGATATAGTGTTGCTTATGACGGTTTGCTTGCTGTCATCTTGTATCCGAGAAGAATACATTGAGCCAGTTTTCATTGGGGAAGATGTGTTATGTAATATTGAGTTTTCTCATAAGGAGTTTGACAATGTGGAGATTACTACAAAATCTACGTTGGATATTGTGCAGGAGTCGAGGGTTCTGAATATGTATGTCTTTCTTTTTACAGAAGACGGTAACCGTGTGTACTCGCATTTTTTTGACAAGAACAACAAAAGAGAGAGTGTTGGTGAGGTGACTGGTGCAGATGCAAACTGTTGGTATGCATATACCAATGATTCTGGCTACACAGGGGGAACGATAAGGATAAAGGCTCCACAGGTTTCAAATGCTACTTTATACATTATTGCCAATCTGGATGAGGATATGATGAACATTTCATCTGATTTGCTGAATACTGTTTCATCCATTCAGGAGATGGAGTCGTTGAATGTGAATCTGCTGCAATCTACCACATCCAGAAACGGATACTTCCCTATGACCTCCAGACTTGAAGGAGTGAAGGTAAACACTACATCCATTGAGGCTGGAACTGCCCGTCTCGAGCGTTTGGATTCAAAGGTTACCCTTAATGTTAAACTGGCAGATAATGAGTCTCTTAAGGCATTTATCCCTAAATATTGTAAAATCAGGAATCTTCCGTTGGGAAGCAGACTCGCCAATACAGCTTCAGGTGCAGATTTTGATGAGGCCGGATATTTTGATGCTGAGGTTATGTTTGATGAGGAACTTACATCGGAAAGTGGCAATATTAATGGTGCTGTAAGTTCATTCTACTTGCTGGAAAACCGGGAGAGTACCAAAAGGAAGCATACAGTGAGCAGTTATCACTACAGAGATGCAAGGAATAAGAATGATGATGGCTCTTACAATTTGTCCAATGGGCTTTGGCTGAATGCTCCGGAGGATGCCACATATATTGAGATTCACGGTGAAATTCATATGGAGATAGATACAGAGGAAACGGGTATGCAGGAACTTATTGGTGATGTTGTGTACTATATCCATTTAGGAGATTTCAAATCTGATATCAATAACTATGATGTGTTGCGCAATACCCATTATACCTATAATGTTACCATAAATGGTGTAGACAATATTAGGGTTGAGGTAGAAACCGGTGTTGAGAACCAGTCTGGTGCCACCGGTCACGTATATTCTGCCATTGAGTCGCATTTTACATTTGATGCTCATTATGGTCAGAGGGTATTTACAATGAATGCCGATGAGTTGGATGTGGATGCAATGACTTTCTACGTAAAAACCCCTTTTGGAAGGGAGGGTACTCCTGAACTTGTAGGAGGCGGATATAATTTAAGTGACCTTGATTACAAATGGGTTACGTTCCTTGTAAACGAGATGGACAATGGTACTGGGTGTTATTCTTATAACAACAGGATTTATCCTGGTGACCAGAGCCAGCTGCTCATTTCACAAGGGAAGTCTGAGAGGCTTATGAATGTGGTGGAACTTCTCAGTTACATAAAGACTGAAAAACTCAAATATGAGCAGTATAGGGCCGGCGGTTATGTGGGAGATAACCCGAGTGCATTCTTGAAGAACTCTGCAGGCAAATATATCATAAATATCACTGCTTTTATAAATGAATTTTATTACGAGAACCATCCTACAGAGAATGTGGAGGTTTCGTGGAAAGACTTTGTAAATAAGGAAAACAGGCTTATGCATATTCTTTGTGATACAAGGTACAGTAAGGATGGAGAAAGTTCTGTTACGGGAAGTATAATTACGTTCAGGCAGAGATCTATCCAGACACCTTATAATATTGATAAGGCAGATGTCATTACTGCATTTGGATGTGAGACCACTGATGAGACCCGTAGCTTGAATCTTACGTTCTATGAGAATGATGCTGCGTTCAGAGGTGTTGATTTTGGCAATAATTCAAACAACAATGGCTTGTTCAATACTGCCTGTTTATGGAATCTTTTCAGCAATGGAGTATTCAAGAGTGGCTCTGCACAGGAAAAATGGGATACATATTTGGATTATGAGGTACCGAATGCTGCTGAAGATTCATATAATCATTTTGTCCGTAGTGACAAACTATGTATAAGATATTCTGCCCTTTCCCGCAATAGGGACAATAACGGAAACGGATATATAGATCCGGAGGAGGTAAGGTGGTATATTGCACCTCTCCAGCAACTTTATACCCTTTATGTTGGAGACCTTGGGCTTACAAGTGAGGCCCAGCTTTATCCAAAACAGTTGGCTTCATTACCTAACCAACAGGTTAATGGTGTGTGGCAATGGAGAAACCATATTGTATGCAGCAATCAGACAACAATTACCAATTCGGGGCAGTATATAGACAAATACTGGCCGGATATGCTGTGGACAGAGGAGGGCGTTTCGGTTTCAGGATATGGCCAGGAGTGGTCAAAGCCTGCTTTTAAGAGTGTGCGTATGATCCGTAATCTTGGTATGGAGAATCCTACTGCAGAGTCTATTGCAGACCGTAATGCAAATATCCCGGACCCTATTATAGTTGAGGAGGATCTTGGAAATGGAGAGTACAGGTTTGACCTTTCTAATGTAAACAGCAAATCTGTGAGGTACTATACCACTCACGAGCTTATCCCAAGTTCGGAGAATGGAGAGGGTAGCAGAACATATTACGGATTTGAGACCTATAAGGAGTTTACAAGTTATTCCGGCAATTATATGGACTTGAAGAATGCTTCAGAAGCGGGTAACAGCTATTGTCCGGATGGCTACAGGCTCCCTAATGTGCGTGAGGCAGCCATTATGTCTCTATTTTGTCCTGCAAGCTGGTGGGGCTCAAATGAAATATTATCTTGTTCGTATTATTCGCACGGTAGTCTTGGTGGAGACCTTTACTATGATGCCAATACCATTACCTGGACATTTATGAACAAATATGTGACAATCTCTGGTGGTGTTAACAGCTTGAGATGTGTAAGAGATTATAATCCGCTGTAATAAGGTATGAGAAATCTGAAATACATTGTACTGTTTCTACTTGTTGCCTTTATCCTTGTGGCAAGGTATAACCCAGCTGTAGGAGAGTGGTATGCAGTTTCGCTTTATCCAATCATTTCTGCAGTTCTTTCGTTTGCGGTAAGTTGGATTCCTTTTTCAATGGAGGAGATTTTTGCAGTTGGGGCAGCTGCTCTGGCTGTGGCAATTCTTGTGGTTGGGATTGTCAAGCGTAAAAAATGGTACAAAGTTGCCTTGGCTGAGATTCAGCTTGTGGCGTGGATTGTTGTATGGTTCTATATTGGTTGGGGAATGAATTATTTTAGGGAGAGCATATATGAGAGAGCATCTGTCGGGAAGCAGAAATATAATGAAGAGGTGTTCAAGGATTTTCTGAAAGATTATGCCCTGGAGTTGAATGCTGCGTATGAAGATTCTGCAGCGGTGCTGGCGGTGAGCGATTTCTCTGGCGAAATAAAAGCTCTTTATGCCAAGGTGCCGCAGGAGATGGGGTTGGCTGTGCCCCGTAACTGGATGGAACCCAAGAGGTTGCTTTTTAACGGGATATACTCTGCAGTTGGCGTAATGGGGTATATGGGGCCGTTCTTTAATGAAATCCAGCTGAATGAAGAGTTGCAGCAGGGACAGTTGCCGTTCTGTTATGCCCACGAACTTTCCCATCAACTGGGGGTAAGCAATGAGGATGAGGCAAACTTTTGGGCATATATGATTTGCCGCAACTCCCAAATCCCACAGGTGAGGTACAGCGGATATTTCTCATTGTTGCCATATGTTTTAACAAATGCCTCCCGTGCCCTTCTTCCCGACGAATACCAGGAGTTCCAGCGCACCATACACCCTTCTGTGCTGCGGCAGCTTGTCCACCAGCAGGATTTCTGGAGATCACGTTACAGCAAACCCTTTGGAGAACTTCAGAGCCGCCTCTACAATGCTATGCTCAAAGGGAACAAAATATCCTCAGGCACAGCCAATTATATGCAGGTGGTGGATATGATTATTGCATTTGAATACAGCGTGGTTAAATAGGAGTGGAAAGCGAATAAATGATTAGCTTTGCATATTTAGTAAGTTTGAGATGTTTATGCAATATATTCTTAGAGCAGTTTTAACAACTGTTATAATTCTCGTTTTACCTTTTTATTCTTCTGCACAGCAATCCAAATGTACAATATCAGGACATATAACTGATATGCAGAATGTTCCTGTAGGATATGCATCGGTAGCCGTATATGATAATGCAAAACCCATTGCTGGAACAATCACCGACAACAACGGAAAGTTCTTGTTGAAAATCCCCCAAAGCACCAACAGTTATGAGTTGGCGGTGGAGTTTATAGGTTATGTAAAATATTCATATAATCTTACTCCCGACAAATCCAACATTGATATAGGTACAATCAGTCTGAAAGAAGACACATTCTCATTGGAGGGAGTTACAGTAACAGCAAAGGAGGTAACCCAGAAGTCTTCAGTTGAACACACCACAATAAATGCTACGGCAAATATGGTCTCCGACAAAGGAACTGCAATTGACATTCTAAGGAATGCATCTGCTGTTACAATTTCAAACGGCGAAATATCTGTACGAGGAAATTCCAACATACTTGTGCTGATGGATGGCGTTCCAACAACAGCAAGTGACCTCTCTACCATACTTGCCGGTAACGTAAAAAGTATAGAAGTAATTACAAATCCCGATGCAAGTTACGATGCTTCAGGTACAGGCGGAATCATTAATATAGTATCCAAGAAGAACTCATTGGAAGGGTTCAGCGGACTTGTGTCGGCAAACTACGGATTCAACCATTTTGTTGCAGCAAATGCCGCATTCTCATACAAAAAGCCCAAAGCATCATACAGGTTCAGTTACAACACCAAATACGAGGATGATATCATCAACACCACTCTCCAACGTCATATCAAAGAGAGCGGTTATGATGTTTTGCAGAAAATGGAGGCAACACGATACACATACAACAACAATATCGCACTTGGAGCAGAGTTCCGTATCAACCCCAAAAACAAACTTGGTGTAGACATCAAATTTATCATTCCTCGTATAAACGTAAAGCAGGACCTTTACAATACTGTCACTGAGAATTCCATTAAATCAGAGGAGTTCAGACACAATGATGTAACCTGGAACCGTGAAAACATAGAAGGTTCCATTTCCTATACCCATATTCTGAAACCGGAAGTTTCTGACATTGCTGTTATAGGGTCAGTCTCAAAAATATGGGGACACAGACCATCATATTATTATGTGGAAGGAGAGATGACAAATCGCTCAAACTCTGGAGGAAGTCCGTTCATATCTTCCCTTCAGCTTGATTACAAACATAAATTCAAGGTGGGAGTGCTTTCTGCCGGAGCCAAATATACCTACCGCAGCAATGATATATATCATCAGTTCTACGAGTTGAAAGATGATGAATGGAAATATTCAGATATTTTGAGCAATGATCTGCTGCATACCGAGTCTGTACCGGCAGCATATGTAATGTTTGCATCCCCACAGAGCAAGAAGTTTACTTACAAGGCCGGTATTCGCGCAGAATCAAGCACAGTAACTTTAGACAGTTCACACGACGCCGTCAATCAGATAAACAATTCATTTTTCATAGCTCCAAGTATCTCAGGTACATATAAGCTTACCAAGAAGCAGGATATATCCATTGCATTGTCGCGCCGAATAGGCCGTCCCACATATCCCCAACTCAATCCATATATGAGTATGGTGGATGCAATAACATACGAGCAGGGCAATATGTATCTGCTTCCCGAGAAATCTGCCAAACTGGATCTTAGCTACAATCTGAAATCCAAAGGATTCAACCTGTTCCTGAACGGTTATTTAAGTCATACAAAAGATTATATATCACAGATAACCACCATAGATGCCGGCAGATTGATAACAACTTATGTGAATGCTGATAAAGATTTAAAATCAGGTTTGGATTTGTCAATGAGGTTTGATCCGGCTGGGTGGCTGAATGTTTCTCTTTCTGCGAACACATATTATGTATCCACTGAAGGAGAGTATAAAGGAGCAGAAATATCAAACAGTGGTATTACCAATAACAGTAACATTATGTTGGATTTCCTTCCTTGGCGTGGTGGCAATATCCAGTGCCAATATTATGTAACCACACCACAATATTTCCCTCAGCTTACAACAGCACTTACCCATCAGATGAATTTGGGAGTGAAACATAAGTTGATGAAAGGAGCAATGACTGTTTCGGCACTGCTGACAGATGTGTTCAATACGGCAAAATGGGAAGTTTCGTCACAAAACAACATATTTGATTTGACAAACATCAGCCGCAACAAAAGCCGTATGTTCTGGTTAGGTATATCTTACAACTTCAACTCATTCAAACAGAAATCTTCGCAGAAGAAAGAAGCAGACAGATCTTTGATCAGACTGGGTTTATAGGGGTAACCTTAAACCCAGCCTTTTTCAAGAGATTTAACACTCCCTTTTCACCAGAAAGGTGGCCAGCCCCAACAACAAACAGAGAAGATTGTACAGGAATCAGCTCTCTCATCTGCTTTTCCCAGTTCTGATTTCGTGCAGAAACAAAATAATCATACTCGTATCCGGTCATCTGCTCTTTGAATATTTCCCATAAAAGTTTGGCATCAGCTGACTGTGCTGCCAGCAGTACACAAATTATAATTGCCAATATACGTTTCATATCTTTCAATTTATTTTTCAATATCTTCAGCTATTTCATCCAAAATACCAAGTGTTTTCTTTTCTGCACGCAGATGGATGATGCTCATAATTACAACATAGCCAACCAGAAGGATAATGCCTTTAGCGGAGTTTATTGGGTTTACACTGAAGAATTCCCACAAAAAGGCACCAATCCATACATAACCTACTATAACTGAGAGGAGAGTAGTTTTAAGGAGTGAGCCCTTAAGTCTCTTTACTTGACTATGGAACTCTTTAATATCACCATTATAATCCAAAGTCCTGGACTGCTGAAACTTTTTATACGCATACAGACCAACCTCAATCACACACGCTACAATTGAGAATATAACTGACCATTGTGCCATGCCGTAGTCTGTTGCCTGCTTGGAGATAAGCCATCCGCCCAACACTATCCATGCAGCCATTGGAATCCAGATGGCACGGCGGTCATACTTCTCCATTTTCTCTTTGGCGCAAGAGCGGAGAATTCCATCTGTAACAATATTCTGCTCATCCAATTTCCTTGAAAGGATACCGAACTGCTCCCTCATCTGCTCCAGCTCCTGAGATATTTCAAAATTATCTTTATTGTTCATCTTGCTCTGTTTTTTGAAGTTCTACATTTGTTTAAGCTTCTCCCTTATTCTAACCAGCTTTACGGAAACGTTATTTGCTGTAATTCCCAAGATTGCACCAATCTCTTCATAGCTCATATTTTCCAGCCACATAAGAATGATACTCCGGTCTATGAATCCCAGTTTGTTGATTCTGTTGTAGAGTTGCTTTATCTGCATAGAGTCATCATCTGTATCCTCATACAGATTAAAGTTCACATCCAAAGGCAAGGTAGGAACCTCCTTCTTCTTTTTCTTGGAATAATTGATGCAGGTATTCAGGCTCACCTTCCATATCCAGGTGCTAAGATGTTTCTTTCCCTCAAAGCTCTTGAGACCTTTCCATATATTTATGAGAATGTCCTGAAACAGATCATTCACCTGCTCCGCATCTTTGGAAAACATATAGCAGACCGTATAGATTCTCCTTTTGTTCTCCCGCACAATTCGCGCAAATTCTTTCTCGTTGTTGTCCATAAATCAGGTTCTGTGGATTTGTTTTCTACATTAAACAACAAACCCTTCAAAAAACTACAGAAGTATTACAAAATTACTTAAATTTACACCATTATGAAAGAGCGTGTGATTCTCAGTACATTCAGTCCTTAACAGAACATGTCTCTGTCACTATAAATAATTGAAACTATGGATAATAGATTTGAATTTCAACAACCACAGAGAGCAAAATTGATGACAGATGCTACTGTAATAGTGGATAAGAAAACAGGAGTTAACTATCTTTTCGTAAGATCTGGGTATGGAGCTGGCCTTACGCCTCTGATTGATGCAGACGGAAAGCCTATTGTTACAAAGTAAGTTCCAGTTTATTGGTGAGGATGTAGAAGAGTTGCCATACCTTCTGCAGCTGCTTGCCTGTATAATGTGCTTTGCATGAAGAGAATTTTGACAATTGTCACAGCCTCCGCAGAGTCCTTGGGGCTATATGCCTCCTTTTATTTCAACTTATGTAAAATATATTCGCGGATTTTCTCTTTGTTTACATCATATTTTGGCTCAAGTGTGTTGAAATTATTGTCGGGAATAAACTGACCTCCAAGCAGCATGGCAATGATGTTTTTTGAGGAAAGGCGGTGGCGTGATAATTTTAGGGCTTTTTCAATTCCGTTATGAATAGAGTACCCTTCTTGTAAGATGCAGTATATATCATAATAATCGCGGAATTTCATTCTGCGTAGCATCACCTCCATTTTCATAGCCATAATAGATTCTATATCTGCTAAACGGATATTGCCCAAGTAATCTACGGGAGAAGTTACTGGAGAATAATTATCACTCACAAAAAATGAGAATTTTACACCTTTAACCAAAAATTCCACTTGATCAAAACCCAGTATATTGAAGTTCTCTATTTTACCAACCTTTTCTATAAGTTCTTGTTCAATGGTGTTCCAATTTATTTCCGGTTTTTCGGTCTTTGATTTGCGCCACATCATAAAATCCAAATCCTCACTTTTTCTATGTCCTATTTGCATAGCCAAAGCTGTACCTCCACACAAAATATATGGCTTTATACACTCCATCTGAGCTACCTGTTCAATAATAGCATCTATTTTAGCTGTTAATCCCCGACGCATACAAAGATTTTTTTAATAGGTTATTGATATGTTGTTTTTCTATTCTTGCCAAATACTTTTCCGGTTCTTTAATGCCAAAATAGTACATAGCAATCATAATATTGAGCATTTGCATGTATTCTCCTTGAATAGCCATCTTTTCTCTCCAGACCTGAAAAATTCGTTTGCGCGGAAAAATTTCAAACATCAGGTCTATATCATCCATATCAAGAATTGTGAAACATTTTTCAATGATTTCTTCATCGGGAATAGAATCATAAGACTTAACTTCATAAGACCAGAATGCATTTTTTGCAATTAATTTTTCACAGAGTAGGTTTCTTATTGACTGCTTGCGCTTCTGAACAGCCAGAATGGCCTGCATTTTCATAAGCTCACCATCTGGTAAGGAGAAGAAAGATTCCAGTTTCATTGCAACCTGCAACGACATTTCTCGTTTGCCGGAAATAACATAGCTGAGCAGTTGGCGTGAAATATTAATCTCACGAGCCAGATCAGCTTGAGATAACCCTGCATGGGTAGCCAAATCACTTATATATACTCCAACTTTGCAATTCATCTTATTTTGTTGTGTTAACAAAACTGTTTACAAATATAGTGCTTATTTCTTAACATAAATAACGTATAATCAAAAATTTCACTATATGTATTATAAGAGCCTTTTATAATAGGCGATAGGACTCCGTAGCAAAATTGTTTGGTTGATAAACTCTCCTCCGCTTGTTCTGGTGCGGAAGCGGAATGTCGGGAGTATAATAAATCTAAAACTCAACAGTAACACCTAAGGTGGGTACAACGCTCCCTGCTTCCTGTGAAATATACTTCATTACGTAGCGTTGCTCACCAAGGGGAGCCTGTGGATTCTCTACTTCTCCAGTACTTGTAAAAGCATCTTGCTGTTTCAGTTTGGCAGAAGTAATATTTTGAATATCTGCATATAAGCCTAATTGCCATTTGTTGAAATAGAATGTTTTGTCTACCCTTATATCTATCTGGGTAAAAGGAGAAAGGCGCATTGAATTAAATTTGCTGAAGTTCTGATAAGGCTTCCCCTGAAGATCCCAAGCCTCTTTCAAAGATGATTTCTCAATATCATTAGGGGTATACGGGGCACCACCAATGCAACTGATTTTAGCTCCTGCACTCCAATTATTTTTAAAATCATAAGTGGCGGCACAATTTGCAATAAAACGATTATCCCAAGATGAAGGGTAATACTCCTCATCCGGCCCAGATCTGTACATACAAGAATAAATGGTGGCAGAACCAATCAGATTAATTTTACCTGCAATCTGCCATCTTCCCGACAATTCCACTCCATAAGCATAACCCTGTGCTTGGGATGTGAGAGCCTCATTGCCTACAATCCCATAATCATTGCCCTTGCAAGCCAGTGGAATATTGTCCGCAATACTGAGCGGCATATTTCTGTACAACTTGTAAAACCCCTCCAAAGATATTACCAAAGGAGTTGCAACATTCCATCTTAAACCAAGACTGTTCTCAATTACCCTCATAAAGCCAAGGTTGTTGTTAACATATTTATTGTCAAATTTGTAACCTAAAGCAGTATTAGGCGGTAGCTGATGATATATGCCACTGTTCCCATTTATTATTAGTTGTGGCAGAATTGAATATGATAACTGGAGTCTTGGCGACAAATGTTTCCAGAACTTGTTGAGTTCCTTGGAAAAAGAGGCTCCATCTGCCCTTATGCCAAATTTTGCATTGAATTTCTTATCATATGACTCATAGTTTACTGACACAAAGGGGGCATAGGAAAAGTAATTCAGATTAGTATAGTATTCATTTTCATACTCTTTCTTGTAGGAATTGCATTCATATATGTTGAATGCCGTTTGTAAGCCAGCCAATAATTGCCACCTCCCAAAATACAATCTCTGTTCACCCCTTATCCCTATTTTTTGCTCGCTGGATTTTATGTTCAAGATAAGATTCTCTTCAGTGGAACTGTCGTTTCCTTTATACTTTATATTGCTGTTGTTAAAGTAGTTATAATTCAAACTCAAATTAAACTTGCTGTTATTGCCATAATGAGAATAAGAAGAACCCAATGTAAAGGTATTCTGCTTTACAACTGGCAAATAGCTTAGCAGATACTCCACATTTTCCCCTTTCTCCTCTGTATTGAGTTTCATTCTGTCTATACCTCCCAAAAATAAAAATGAAATCTCATCTTTAGGAGTTATCCTATGCTTTATCCCAAACTGCCCATCTATATAATTGGGTAAGAAGGGGAGTCCCAGCAATTTAAAGAGAAATTGCAGATAAGACTGTCGGGAAGAAAATATGAAAGTTGTATTCTCTCCAAAATGTCCAATACCGCTCACCCCAACTTCAGATGCACCTATTTTGGCTTTAAATGAGTTTTTTAAAGGATCACCACTCATCATTCTAATATCCATTACAGACGACAGGACACCACCCATATTAACAGGAAGAGCACCTGTATAAAACTGCACCTGTTCAATAAGATCTGCATTTATAATCCCCACAGGGCCTCCAGAAGCCCCTTGAGTGGAAAAATGATTGATATTTGGAATCTCTATTCCATCAACATAATATGCATTCTCAGCAGGCGAACCACCCCTTACAATCAGATCATTTCTATAACCGATAGGAGAGTAGGCCACTCCAGGATATGAACGTATTACCCTTGAAATATCCTTATTGGCCCCAGGCAACTTCTCAATATCAGCAACCCCTATAACCTGTTTCCCAACTCCAGCATCCTTAACCCTCTCCAAAATGGAACTCCTCACCACAACACCGCTCAACACTGCAACATCCTCATCCATCTGAATATTTACAAATGGAGTAACAGCTGAAATTATATACTCAGGGGTAACTGTTGTAACATACCCCAGAGAAGAGGCACTTATCCTGTATATACCAGCAGGCACACCGGTAATTACAAATGAACCGGTAGTGTCCGTAATTGCATAAAGCTTCTCATTACCTACAATAAAGACCGTAGCATATCCAACAGGTTCCCTGCTTAATGATGATATTACCCTGCCCGAAACATTAAATTTACTCTGAGAAAAAGCTGTTTGAGAAAATATTTTTCCCGATAAAATAATCAGCAACAACACAAATGCCCGAATAATCCTTTTCATCGTCCCTATGGTTTACATAGTAACATACAAACGGTCATTAATGTTTTGTTCCTCACCCAGTCGTACCAGCAACACATCTTGCAATTCCTGCCGAAAACCTCTAATTTTATGCTTTTAATAGCATTTTGTATGAATAAAATACGGATTACAGCAATACGGCAGACGGTTTATCCAGATTTGATGGCCCAATATGAGAATCCCATTGAGCATGCCTGTGAGGTAAAGGTTGGACAGCAGTGGATTTCTGTTAATGGTGAATGTCCCATCGGAATGTGTCCTTCTGCATGGTCTTCCATGCGGGAGTTTGTGGAGTCATTGGCCAGAGGGGAGGGTAATTTTTACGATGGGTGGATGAAGAACCCGATGAGTGCCATGATCAGTTGCAATGACGGTTTCCGTCCGTTCAGTTTTTATATTGAGGTCATTGATTAGTGAAGCGTGTTCCAAACATAATTTCTGCGCTCAGAATTCTTGGGGCTATCTGCCTTCTTTTATTTCATCCGGCAAGTGTGGTATTCATTCCCATAGCATTTGTGGCTGAGGTGGCCATATTTGCTGCTATTCAGGAATGCCACCATCGATTGCCACAGCAGGGGTAGAGAATATGAGGACTGCAATAAGACCCTCAAGCTCTCTGCACATCTTGCAATTCCAGCCGAAATCCTGTAATTTTACATATACAAATAGAAATTTGACTATGAATTTTCAAAGACTGCTACTTGGCATAATTATATCCATATCATTTGTGACAATATCCAATGCCGAAGAGAAGAAGGGCATTAAAGGTTTCTCTGGTGGAATGATGATACATTCGGGATACCAGTTCGGAGGTGACAATCCATACAATTTAGATATCAGCAGTCCTACTTTTGGCATTGGCGGTTGTGCAAAAATTCACCTTTCCAAGCATTTCAGGACAGGATTTGAAGGATATTTTTCTACAGCTCCAATCAGAAAAGATGTACAAAGCGGAAGTCACAACAAACTGTTCTGGACAGGTATTTTGGCAGATTGTTATTGGCAGAAAGGGAAACTTGTTCCATATATCGGGACCACGATTGGTGGTGGAATGGAAACATCCTTTTATATGTTTGAAGGAGATAAACACGACTGGGAACTTGAGCAAAAATCGGTATTGCACAAGCAGCCATTTTTTGCCATAGATCCTTATGTAGGAATAGAATATGCTGTAGGCAAAGCCCTCAGGCTTACTCTTAAGGCCGACTGGCTCCTTGCTATAAACTCAGACGGCTTGAACAAGCCAATGGGACCACGCATATACTTCGGATTCATATTTGCGCACTAATCTGGGTACTTCAATATATTCCAACCAGACCAATGTTAAGACGCTGGGGAAATTACTGTTAGCTCACACACCATTATTAGCATCTATATTATGATATAAAAATCTCATTTTTTTCATAATGGCAATACCTTGTTCTGTAGTATGCTGACTCACCGACATGTCTCCGACATCTTATGTGTCGGTAGTGACATAAATGATAGTCTGGAAATGTGCCATCACATTAGCCCCAGATGACCACTTTCTCTCCCTTATCACTCGCACCACTCCCACAAAACAACACACTTGCCTACAGAGTTTCGTAGCAAAATGAGTAGGTTGAAATTATCTCACCAGTGGTGAGAGTTTTATAAATGCCCGATCAAGACTTCAGCCTATGGGCCGTCATAAGACTTTCTCTTTGTTGCAATTCACCTTCCACGGCAACCCTTGTAGGAAGTGCTTCTGAGAGGGGTGGACATGGCAGGTGCATCAAAATTGCCGCACCTGCCATACTGAACAGTGTTTGAGATACTTCTGGGGCAGGTGTGTGTGGACGATGTTTTGCAGGGAGTGGAAAATTGGTTAAAGACGGGTTATATTATGATGTCTTGGAGTAGTGGGGAGTTGAAGATAAAGTATACCTGTTCAGAGGATAAATTGCTGATTTCAGTTTACTGCAGTATAATAGAAAAAAATAAACACAACTCTAAACATCTGTGTTTAGAATTGTGTTTAATTCATGTAATTAGCTGATTTACAGCCTATATTGTGGAGATGGGCGGACTATCCACAGCATTTCGCGTAAACTGATAGAGTATTATAACTAATAGAATATCAGCATTATAAGTATAATAGAGTATTGCCCAGTCTATTTGCAAAACTCAAAATTTCTGCGTAACTTTCTGCGTAAATTTAATAATGTGGAGGATATGATATGGCAGTAAAGTTTTACTTAGACGCAAGAGCAAACAAACACAATGAGTACCCAATTAGAGCTTCTTTCAGTATAAAGAGTCAGAAGCTGGCAACGTCTATTGGTATCAGTGTTTCTGAGGAGGTTTGGAATAATGGTAAGGTTAGGAGTAAAAAGTACACCAACAGTAAAGGAATTACTGGCCTTGAAATAAATTCCACTATCAGTAAAATAGAAAATCATTTTGCCCAATATGAGCTGGATCTTGATGGTAAGCCTTCAACTGAAGATATCAAGCATGAACTTCAAAAAGCTTTGGGTAACGCAAAAAAGGAAGAGCAGAAAGTAGCTGCAAAACCAAAGACAATTTTTGATGATCTAAAGGAATTTGTGAGTGAACAAAGTGTAGCATGTCAATGGGCTTATGCTACTGTGCAGTGCTGGACCACTTTTACCCATCATCTTGAATCTTTCGGGAAGAAAATTGAATATGCAGACTTCAACGAAACAGGTATCAATAAATTTGTAAGACATCTAAGAGTGGAAAGGGAACTGGAAGAGAAAACTGTACAAAAGCAGTTCAATAATCTCAAATGGTTTCTTAATTGGTCTATCCGTAAGGGCTACTGTAAAGAGGAGTACATCAATAAATACAGACCTAAATTCAAAGTTCTGGAAAAACCGGTCATCTTCCTCACTAAGGAAGAACTGTTAAAGCTCTATAGTTTCCAGATTCCAGCCAATGGAACAAAAGTGAAACTTATAGATATGAATGGGCTGGAGTATGAGAAGACTGTTCAAGAAGCAGGTGCCTTGGAGAAGACAAGGGATTTGTTTTGTTTCTGTGCCTTTACTTCTCTCCGTTATTCGGATATGGCAAAAGTAAAACCTTCAGACATTGACGGGGAAACCTTGTACATAACAACTCAAAAAACTAATGACAGACTCCCGATAGATCTGAATAAGTTTGCAAAGGATATTCTGGAAAAATACAAATCACTTGGGGCCAAAACAGGTTTATCACTACCTGTAATATCAAACCAGAAGATGAACAAATATATAAAGGATCTTTGTGAGCTATGCGGATTCAATACTCCAATTACAAAAGTATGTTATCGAGCTGGAGCAAGAGTGGAAGAAACATTCCCTAAATATGAACTTGTAGGAACACATGCCGGTCGTAGAACCTTTATCTGTTTTGCACTCTCCAGTGGTGTGCCTCCACAAGTAGTAATGAAATGGACCGGGCACTCTGATTACAAAGCAATGCGTCCGTACATTGAGATTGCAGAGAAAACCAAAGCAGATGCAATGAAGTTAATTGAGAATGCTTGGGGAATGTAGGCTTTTATATTCTGTGTTTCAAGTTATAGCCATATTTCCATTATTAGCAATGTTTATAAACAATGATTATAAGCATTGTTGTGTGTTTTTTTATATTTATTGCATTTTTTTTCTCATTTTTGCGAAAAATTTACTAAACAAATCCAATGACTTCATTAATTTTCAATAGCACTAATAAAGATTTTTGGCTATCCAAAATCATGGAATACAAGAAATGTGTCCATAAGGTGGATTGCGAGGGTGTGGTGCTAACTTTCCCCAATATTGATGTTAAGGATTTGAGCCCGGTTCATATTGTTTCACTCGCATGCCTTATTGAGTACATCAGTAGGTCTAATATTAGTATAAGGGTTGATAATAAGACTGCCGTAGGTGATTATATATATAAGACCCTAAAATTTAGTGAATACTGGGCAGGTGGTCAGGATCACTCACATGTTGAGGATGAGAACATATTGAATCTCTGGAGACTTAAAGAGGAGCAAATGGAAATATATGGTAAGGAGGTTACAAATTACTTGAAGAATAAGTTCCAGTCTGATAAAGACCTGTCATCCGTAAAGGTTTCTATAACAGAGGCGTTCTATAATGTATGTGACCACGCTTATGCTAACAAAAATGCATTCTCATTTATTCAGTTTGATCCTGATAAACAAATATTACAGATAGCTGTTTGTGATTTTGGCATAGGAATTGGTAATTCAGTAAGGACAGTTCTTCCTGATGCTTCTGATGAGGAAGCCTTGAGAAAAGCAATTGAGCCAAAATTTACTGTTAAATCAAGAATGCATAACAGTGGTATGGGGTTGGATTCAATTAGGGGAAGCAGTACTGAAGATCAGAATATGCTCATATTAAGTAACAGAGCCTTTCTGATGACAAAAGGAGATTCTGTAAGAACAAAGAAATTGGATTTTGAATTTAGAGGTACTCTGGTGTATTACAAGATAAACTTGAACCATTATGAGGTGCCTGAAACATTAGATATATTAGATTTTGATTATTTATAATTATAGGAGGTGAGTATGTGTACAATAAATATTGCTTATATACTTAAGGATGTAGATTATCCTACTGCTGGTGCAAAGTTGTATGATATGATTATTGCCAGATATGATGCAGAGGATTCTATTATATTGGATCTTATGGATGTGGATGCCTTGCCTTCAATGTTTTTGAATACATCCATTGGTAAATTGATTACAGATAAAGGCAAACTGGCTCTTAAGAAAATCAGATTTGCTAATATTTCCAAAAGTCAGGCTGAAAGAATTAAAGACTACGTTGCAAAGGTATCATAACATTAAGCACCCCAAAGGGTGCTTTTTTTACATATAAAGATATTTACATTGTAATTTAATGTGTACCCAAAATCAAGAGAACGGGTACACATTTTTTTTATATGTACCCGAAATGCCAAAAACGGGTGCATGTTTTTCATCCTAAAAAACTGGGCAACCTCTGTGAATGAACATAAACTTAATTTTAGGTTAATAATAGTTATTAGCTTAAAAATGAGTTAATAACAACTCAATAAAACACTTTTTAACCGTTTCAACACTCTATTTTTGGGAGTTTACATCCCATTGTTGATAAAAAAAATCCTGTAGAATCCCTCACAGACAGCATTACAATCAAGGTTCACCAAAAAGCTTTCAACAAACACAAAAATCCTCTCGGAAACAGGCTTAAAATTCATTATATTTGTAGAGATGGATATAGTGAGAAGATAAAATCAAAAATGAAAGAAGAAAACACGATAAATCAAAATTCAAGAATTGACCGATATGTCATTGCAACACTTCAAAACCGCTTTTGGCGGACACGAGGCTATTACCTTGTGTCAAAGCCTTGCTGTTGCCAATGGCAATCAATCCTTGCATGACACAACTCTCTCACAATCAGAAGCAAAACGCTACATTGCCACTTGGCAAGGAGACTTATCCCTATTCTCCAGTCCACAATGGACTTTGCTAGCAGAAGAAATCTACCAATTATTGGATGAATGCAAAGAAAACCCTCATAAAATCAAACGTGAGGTTTGCAAAATCCTTATGCACTTCAGAAAAGTTGCACCATACTTCTTTCACATCAATAATGAAAATACAAACCAGGTAAGCATAAACGGATACTTCAGATGTATCATTAATACATTTCACGAGGCCCAAAGAACTCTTCACGCTATTGGACATAGCATCGGCATCACCTCTGGCGAGTTTGATTCCAAATGGAACAAACCCATATTCCAAGCCATTGCCCAAATCGGAATCGCCTTAGAGACCCTCGCAAACATCATCCAAGGATGCCTCTACGAACATGGTATCAAAACCTCGCTCTTTGAATACCAAAAAGCTTGTGGAATAGCCCTAACATCTGAAATAACGCCCGAATCTTTGGCCCAATCTATGGATTGGACTCTAGAAATGGCCAAAGATTATATGAACATCTCATCAGAGGAAGACAAGAAAATTGTACCATTGAGTACCATTCCAGAACTCAAAAAAGCAATGGAGGACGGTGTCATAGACTCTGACGGCAATGTACAATGCTCAGACAGACAACTTGTAATGTACTTCTATGAGCACAGGATGTTCTTACCGCTCAATAAAAAGGACTTCCGGAGAATAGACCGTCTCCTCACAAGTCAGAGGAAGACCACTATCCATTGTGGCGACCTGTCTAAGGTCGCACAACAACTCAGGAAAGACGGTCTTATTGAAGATCATATCAGATATCAGGGCAAGCACATCAAAAAATACTCATAAAACATATATATAACTCACTCCACCACTCAAATACCACTAGTGGTACCAATGGTATGAGCTGAATTATACTCAAAATATCTTTGTGTCACCAACCTCTACAAGCGAAGTGGTATCACTTGTACTGTAGTTGACTTGCTCAGCCTGTGTGCTTACCACCACACATTCTGGGCACCCACTGCAAAAACACAAAGCAATGATTGGAGTAAATGACAACATGCCCATTGGCGCAATGAACATTGGTGAACTTAAAGCCCTTTTGGTAGAAATCCTTCAAGACAATCTTGGTAACACCTCTAACCGCAGCAATGCCACAGCTGCACCCAAACGCTATGTCTATGGCATCAAAGGCATAGAAGAACTTTTTGGATGCTCACACGCTACAGCGCAACACTACAAAGACACTATTCTGGCTGATGCAGTCACCCAGAATGGGCGTAAGATAGTAGTGGATGTAGAACTTGCAATGCAGCTCTTTGGTCAAAACAAAAAGAAGGGAGGTACGCTATGAACACCAGTTTGCCACCCCAGAACTTTGTAGACAACCTGTTGGACAGTCAGGACATAATGCAGCTGCTGCATATCAGTCCCAGAACTCTCCAAACACTCAGGAGCAACAGAACTCTACCATTCACCAGAATTGGGAACAAGATCTACTACCACAAACAAGACATTGAAAATCTCCTTAGAGACAACTACACAATGTACAAAATCCACGAGCGCTATGGCAACCAACACACTAAATAAAGAGAACATCATCAGCAATACCCACTACGGCCTGCAAATCTATGCCCATATCCTACAAGAGGCATTCCCTACAGACCCTGTAGTAATCCATCTCCAAGGAAGGGACTGCGGCCTCTGCCGCAACCCTTTCTCATCGGGAAGCAGAACACTGCATATCTACATCCACAAACAAGACCCCGCAAACCAGCTCTCCCCAGAAATGGCAATGCACAAAGACATCAGCAGAAATATTCCCGACGGCAACAGCCTCCTCTTTGCCCAACACCACTATAAGCTGCAAGGCAAAGCCCTGCTCCAACACCTTAACCAGGTGCTCCATCTAAACCTCAAAGAGAATCCAATGGTAACTCTCTTTAAGGCTCCAATAACCAACAAACGCCCATATAGAAACACAACACTAAAAGAGATCTATCATTATATAACCACATCAAATGAAGCACAGAAGCATACATTGCAGCTTCGCCAATTGCCGCCACAACAGGCCAGGATGCACAAACAAACCAAATTTCACTATGTTACTTTTTCCGGAACATTCAGCTACTGCGCAGATAAGGATCTTATAGAACACTCCGGCCTTTTGTGCCTGGACTTTGACCACGTCAGTAACCTACAACAGTTAAAGCAGAAGTTGCTTGAAGACCAGCAAATAGAAACCCAGCTGCTCTTTACAAGCCCATCCGGCGATGGCCTCAAGTGGGTAATATCAATAGATACGGAGCTCTACCAGCATGAGGAGTACTACACAGCAGTTGTAAACTATATCCACCAAACATACGGAGTACAAGGAGATGTCAGTTGCAAAAATCTCAGCCGTGCCTGTTTCCTGCCATATGATCCGTACGCATACCTTAACCCCAAATACCAATAGACGCTATGAACACCAAGATATTCAACCCCAAACAATGGCTTACATCACCATCCAAGCCACAACCATCCCAAACAGTGAACTCAGATGATATTGAAACCATTACTCAGCGCATAGAACACAAACAGGTAGACATTGCTCCCACATATGCTCAGTGGAGAGATCTCGGATTTGCACTCAGCAGTGAACTGGGAGAAAGCGGTCGAACCTATTACCATCGTTTGTCCTCTTTTTACCCAAACTATAGCCAACAAGAGACAGATGACCAGTATGACAGATGCCTGCGTTCACACGGTACGGGTATTACAATCAAGACATTTTACCAGATGGCAAAAGACTCAAACGTCTCTATTAGCACAAAACAGACTGCACAAACAATCAAATCATCACAATTATCAAAATCATCACCTGATAATATTGATAACACTGATAAGATGATAACAACGCATACAGAAGAGAATCTTCCTACATTCTCCAATAAAGTAGCCCCACAGCTGCCCCAGATACTGCAGAAAATCGTAGAGGTTGCAGACAATGAGAAGGATGCAGATATCCTTATTCTTGGCGCCCTCACAGCTTTCTCATCCTGCCTTACTAAAATTGAAGGCATCTATGACAAACGCATCGTGTACCCCAATCTCTTTACCTTTATCACCGCCCGTGCCTCATCCGGTAAAGGACGCCTAACACTATGCCGTAACCTCATAGATCCTGTCCATAACCAGCTCCGTAATCTCAACATTGCTGAAAGAGAGGAATACAAAAACAAGATGAACGAGTATAACGCTGCCAAGAACAAAAAATCACTCCAGAAACCGGAAGAACCACCACTACGTATGCTCCTTATCCCTGCCAACTCCAGCGCCACAGCCGTTTATCAAACACTGAATGAAAACAACGGCATCGGTCTCATTTTTGAAACCGAAGGTGATACCCTTGCCAATACTTTTAATTCAGATTATGGTAACTACTCAGATGGATTCCGTAAAGCCTTCCACCACGAAGCAATTTCTTACATCCGCCGTAAAGACAAGGAATATGTAAGCATTGCCAATCCGTGTCTCTCAACACTCCTTACCGGTACACCGCAACAGGTGCGTACACTCATTAAGGATGCAGAAAACGGTCTCTTCAGCCGTTTCCTCTTCTACTACCTCAATGCAAAAACTGAGTGGCATAATGTATTCAGCTCTACTGGTAATATTGCATTGGATGATCATTTCCGTGCCTTGGGTGAAGAGTTCTATTCCTTGTACCAGCTCTTGCAGCCAATGAAAGCTGTGCGAGTAGAAATGACTCCGTCCCAGCAAACCAAGTTCAATAACTACTTCTCCAGTGTTCAGACCTCACAGATGAATGCCCACGGAGAATACATTATTGCATCGGTACGCCGTTTAGGACTCTCTGCATTCAGAATCATCCTTATTCTGTCTGCTCTCCGTATCCTGGAAACAGGAGAGATTCCAACTAAACTTACCTGCACAGACGAGGACTTTACCACTGCACTTACCATTTGCAGCACCCTAATGGTGCACACCGGTAAAATCTTCAGCACCTTGCCTCAGGTGGAAGAAAACTCAATGGTACAAGTATCATCATCCCGACAGCAGCAGTTCCTTACTGCCTTGCCGGAGGATGCTACTTTTACCCGCCAGATCTACCTCCAGGCTGCAG
>JAZRIV010000011.1:0-17053 GCA_045645465.1 Candidatus Egerieisoma sp. | reverse complement strand
CAGATCCCCGCACATTTTCGCAGCTTACCGCGTCCTTCGTCGCCGCCAGAAGCCAAGGCATCCTCCGTTCGCCCTTTGTAACTTCTCTTGTTGTGAATCATACCTTCGCAATTGCTTGCGCAGATATGTATTTTCTTTTTGCTCTATGAAAAAGTAGTCCCTAATTTCTTTCGATTTTACAGACTATCTATTTTCTGATTTTTTACCTCTATCTTTTCTCTCTCAATACTTCAATGAACTACCGTTGTTTCTCAAACGGGTTGCAAAGGTAAGGACTTTTTTTGAACTTCCAAATTTTTCTGCAATTTTTTTCAAAAAATTTCATCTTTTTCTCAAAAAAAAGGATAAATCCCCCTAAAAAAGGGGTTAAAGAGGGAAATTATCGGGAAGAATTGTATATTTGATACCAACAAAACTTTATGATATGAAGAGACTATTTTCTGCCTTGCTGCTTATGTGTGCTGTAAATCTTGCAGCACAAAACACAAAAGTTGTTGCCCATAGAGGGTACTGGGATACCCCAAACAATGCACAAAACTCCATTACTGCTTTAAAAACTGCCCAAAACATTCCTGTATATGGAAGCGAGTTTGATGTAAATATGACAGCAGATGGGGTTATGGTGGTGAGCCACGGTCCAAAATTGGAGAGTATTCCAGATGTTCAGAAGGCCACTTATAAAGAGGTAAAAAAGGTGAGATTAAAAAATGGCGAGAAAGTTCCTACCCTCAAGCAATATCTTAAACAAGGAAAGAAAGGGAACATTAAACTGATTTTTGAGCTGAAGGTTCACCCAGCAGGAGAGATTGAGAACGCGGCAATAAAGAAATCTGTAGAAATGGTACGCAAAATGAAACTGCAGGATAAGATTGAGTTCATATCTTTCAGCCTGGAGGCCTGCAAACAGCTGGCACAACTTATGCCGGAGTGTATGGTACAGTATCTTAACGGAAAAATCCCTCCAAAAGAGCTTAAAGAGATGGGAATTATGGGTCTTGATTACAATTACAGCAATTTTGTACAGCACCCTGAATGGGTTAAGGAGGCTCACGATTTGGGTATGATTGTAAATGTGTGGACCGTGAACAAGGAAGATATGATGCGCAAGATGATTGACCTTGGGGTGGATTTCATTACCACAGACAAACCTGAGACAGCATTGAAGCTGACAAATGAAAAATAGCCTTCCCTACAGATAAAGAAGAATTGCAAATATATTAAAGTCACCTGCTCAAGTCTCCTCAGCCTCGTCATTGCTCAAACGCAATAACTCACAACCGTTGAAGTATGCAGGCAACTTTAATGTATTTGCAATTTCTATTTGTAGAAAAAATCTTTACTCGGCATATAGACTTATAATATTCAGTACCACTTGCGAAGCTTTCTCCATACTCTGCAATGGCAGATACTCCAGTTTTCCGTGGAAATTGTGTCCTCCTGCAAAGATATTAGGACAAGGCAATCCCATAAATGACAGACGAGCTCCATCTGTACCGCCACGGATTGGCTGTACCATTGGTTTGATGTCTGCCATCTCCATTGCCTTGATGGCTTTCTCTATAATATGGTAATGAGGCTCCACCTGCTCACGCATATTATAATACTGGTCTTTCATCTCCAACACTGCTGTCCCCTCTCCATATTTTGCATTTATGAATGCCACAACATCTTTCATAAGGGCCTTCTTCTGCTCAAATTTAGCCATTGAGTGATCTCTTATTATATAGGATACAGAAGCCTCCTCTACAGCTCCTGTGATTCCCACAATATGGAAGAAACCCTCATAACCGCTGGTAAACTCAGGCCTTTGCTGTACAGGCAACATTCCATTAAGCTCCATCGCAATAATAATTGCATTTATCATCTTGTCTTTTGCATATCCGGGGTGAACATTCCTTCCCAGAATATGAATCTTTGCAGAGGCCGCATTAAAGTTCTCATACTCCAACTCCCCAATTTGTCCGCCATCCATTGTATATGCATACTGCGCCCCAAATTTCTCCACATCAAATTTGTCCACTCCCCGGCCTATCTCCTCGTCGGGAGTAAAACCAATCTTAATCTCTCCGTGCTTGAACTCCGGATGCTCCATAATATACTCAACTGCACTCATTATCTCAGCAACGCCGGCCTTGTCATCTGCTCCCAAAAGGGTTGTTCCATCTGTTGTAATGATTGTCTGCCCTTTGTACTGTTTTATTTCAGGGAAATCTGCAACCGGAATCTTAACACCTGTCTGGGCATTCAAAAGGATATCCTCACCATTATAATTCTCAATTATCTGAGGTTTTATATCCTTACCACTGGCATCGGGTGCAGTATCTACGTGGGCAATAAATCCCACCGCAGGAACATCCTTGTCTATATTTGACGGGATAGTTGCCATAACATAACCCCATTCATCCAAAGTTGCCTTAACACCCATAGCATTAAGTTCATCTGCAAGCATCTGCAACAAATCCAACTGGCATTTGCTGCTTGGCTGGGTATCACTTGAATCATTTGAAGTGGTCTCCACTGCCACATATCTCAAAAATTTATCCAATATCTTTTCCATAATCTAAAATAATAATAGTCCAAAACTCATAAATACCATTCCCGATATCACACCAATAATGGCAATGTGGTGCTGCCCGTAACTCTCTGCTGTAGGAAGCAGCTCATCAAGGGAGATATACACCATAATTCCCGCAACAACTGCCAACACACTGGCCAATAGTGATGGGGTAAGGATAGAACGGAGCAAAACATAACCCAACAGGCCTCCTAAAGGTTCTGCTATTCCCGACAGAGTTGCATATCCAACCGCCTTTCCCCTCTTCTGAGTTGCATAGTAGATTGGGATTGCAACAGCAATACCCTCCGGCAAGTTATGCAGGGCTATAGCAAAAGCAATACTGATACCTAATTCAGGGTTTTCCATTGCACTTATAAAGGTTGCCAACCCCTCTGGGAAGTTATGCACCGCTATTACCAGTGAAGAGAATATTCCAAGACGGAGCAGTTTGCCCCCCTTTTTACCCTCCTTCACCTCCTGCTTCCCTCCTCCCGAAAGAGGGACATCTTCATCGGGAGCAAAAGAGAGAACAGCCTTGTGTTCCCCTACCGCCTCCTCGTGTACCTGTATTGTCATAGAATTAACCTCGTGGGGGTTATTTTCCTTAGGTACAAGATTATCTATAAGGGCAATGATAGCCATTCCTCCAAAAAATGCCAGCAAAGTGTAGAAAAGTCCCATCTTCTCTCCAAATTCTAGAGAAAGGGAGAGCCTTGCCTCCTGAAAAAGCTCCACCAATGAGATAAGAATCATTACGCCGGCAGAAAATCCAAGAGTGGCACACAGAACTTTAGGGCTGAATTTCTTTACAAACATAATGATTGCTCCCCCTACACCGGTAGCCATACCGGCGCAAAGGGTGAGCAAAAATGCCAATATGAAATTTCCTTCAAACACTTCTATTATTTCTTATCCTCTTTAAGTGATGCGTAAATCAGGTAAGCAATAATAAGAACGTAAGCTACAATTGCAACATACTGTGCAGCTGCAGACTCCTGCCATCCGCTTGCAAGGAGATTAACTCCGCAGAATCTCATAATTGCACTTACAACACCCATAAGGGCACCACCTGCAATAAATCCGCTGGCAAGCAATGTACCTTTCTCTGTACGAGCCTTGTTCACATTCTCATCTTTGCTTCTGCTGCCAACATACCACGCTATACCGCCACCAACAAGCAAAGGCAAGTTAAGTTCAAGTGGAATAAACATACCAAGGGCAAATGCCAATGCAGGCACTTTAAAGAATGTGAGCACAATTGCAAGAAGCGCACCCACTCCATACAGGAACCAAGGGGCATTTCCACCACTCATCAACGGCTCAATAACGGCAGCCATTGCATTTGCCTGAGGTGCTACAAGGGCATCAGGGCCTGTAAATCCGTATGTATCGTTAAGTACCATCATAACACCGCCAACAGTAGCAGCAGCCACAAGAGTACCCAAGAATTTCCAGCTCTCCTGTTTTGCAGGGGTTGTACCAATCCAGTAACCAATCTTAAGGTCTGTAATGAATGCTCCTGAAACCGAAAGAGCTGTACAAACAACACCACCAATAACCAATGCAGCAGTCATACCTGCAGTACCTGTAAGGCCGCTTGCCACAAGAATTACAGAACCAAGAATAAGGGTCATAAGAGTCATACCACTTACAGGGTTAGTACCCACAATTGCAATTGCATTTGCGGCAACGGTTGTAAACAGGAATGCAATCACGCCCACAGTAACAAGTGCAATAATTGCGTGTTTAAGATTGCTCACCACACCAAACTGGAAGAACAGGAATGTAATTGCAAGGGTAAGAAGAATACCAAACACAATAATCTTCATAGAGATGTCCCTCTGTGTTCTGGCAGGTTTTTCACCACCCTTCTTGCCGCCAAACTCCTGCACTGCCAATCCAAAAGCAGATTTTATTATTCCCGACGACTTTATAATACCAATCACACCTGCAGCAGCAATACCACCGATACCAATATGTCTTGCATAGTTGGAGAAGATAGTCTCAGCACTCATTGCACCCATATTTGCAAACTCAGTACCCAGAATTGTAACTCCCTCTGCTCCAAAACAAAGATTAAGCACAGGAACAATGAAGAACCATACAAGGAATGAACCGCAACAAATTATGAAAGCATATTTGAGACCAATGATATATCCCAATCCAAGCACCGCTGCACCAACATTAAGCTTAAGTACAACCTTTGCCTTGTCTGCTATAGCCTCACCAAATGGAAGTACCCTGCTGGTAAAGGTTTCTGCCCACCATCCGAAAGTGGAAACTATAAAATCATAAATACCACCAATAAGACCGCTCACAAGCAACAGCTTTGCACCGTTACCGCCAGTTTCACCGCTCACAAGCACCTGAGTGGTTGCTGTAGCCTCTGGGAACGGATATTTTCCGTGCATATCGCTCACAAAATATTTTCTGAACGGAATAAGGAACAGGATACCCAAAACACCTCCCAAAAGTGAGCTCATAAACACTTTAAAGAAATCCACTGTAAGCTCAGGATATTTTGCCTGCAAAATGTAAAGGGCAGGAAGGGTAAAGATTGCACCGGCAACAATGGCACCTGAACAGGCACCTATAGATTGGATAATCACATTCTCTCCCAAAGAATTCTTCCTCTTCAATGCTCCCGACAATCCAACAGCAATAATTGCAATTGGAATTGCCGCCTCAAACACCTGACCAACCTTAAGGCCAAGATAAGCTGCAGCAGCAGAAAAGATAATTGTCATAACCAAACCAAGAGAGACACTCCAGGCATTAACCTCGGGGTAAACCTTGTTGGGAGAGAGTATAGGCTCGTACTTCTCACCCGGTTTCAGTTCCCTTGCCGCATTCTCCGGCAAACCGGTCGTTTTAATTTCAGTATTTTCCATATTTTAAATTTTTAGTAATTTCGTAATTACAAATTTAACTAAAAAAGCGGAACTATATGGAACAACCACAAATAAACGAACATAATAAGAAGGAATACCCACCTATGCACACTGCCGAGCATATTCTTAATGCCACTATGGTAAAGATGTTCGGATGTCCACGTTCAAGAAATGCACATATAGAAAAGAAAAAGAGCAAATGTGACTATCTGCTTATGCAGGAGCCGTCTGCAGAGCAGATTCCTGCAATTGAGACTGCAGTGAATGAGGTTATCGGGAAGAATCTCCCTGTTACCGTAGAGTATATGACTCAGGCTCAGGCGGCTGATATTGTAGATTTGAGCAAACTCCCTGCAGATGCTACAGATACCCTAAGGATTGTAAGAGTTGGGGATTATGATGCGTGCGCTTGTGCTGGTGACCACGTACAGAACACCTCAGAGATTGCTCCGTTCAAGATTTTAAGTGCAGATTTCACCCCATCTGAGCAGACAGGCGAACCGGGCAGATGGAGAATGCGTTTCAAACTTCTGGAGGGGTAGCAACTCCAAACACATAATGGTCTATAATTTTAAGATCTGAGACATATTCATCTCCCAAGAATTGTTTCAGGTCTTTTTCTTTTATCTTCCACCTGTATTGCTGCATATAGATTTTGGCCAACGGGAAATAACTCCAATGCCATTTTTCCTCATTATAACCGGTTGTACGCCCACCAGGTTTGTTGCTTTTGGCAGTATATGGCTGGTAAAAGCCATATTTGTGGGCATTCTCGCATAGCCATTTGTAGGTCTTCTCACCTTGTGGAGAATTCCAGAATTTCAGTTTTGGAGTGTTGAAATCAAGTTCTGTCCCCCAATGGTGGCGCGATGTGCCACACATTGAATTGTACTGCAAAATGCTTTTAGCCCTCTCTATCCCGGGTGTCACACTGCTTTTCTGCCATTTTTCCTCCCATATTATACGCTGTATCCAAAAGTTTCTGGATGCAGATGTAACTGTAAGGTGTATTCCATCTGCAAGTGCCGCCTCCTTCATCTTAAGGAATGCCCTATATGTCTGCTTCTGTATATAGTTGTTGGGGGCAAGTAGTGTTGTGTGCTCTTCAGATATAAGCACAAAATTTGTATCCTCCATAAAACGGGTTTTCCCCAACAGGAAATCCTTTGTGGGAGCCGCAGCATATAACGGCTCCTGAGCAGAGATTGCCCCTACTGACAAGGATAGAAACAAAAGTATGAGAATTAATATTTTCATCCCGCAAATATAATTGTAAATAAATTTACATTAAAGATAAGGGAGCTTTTAAATTTTATTTCAAGTATCTTTGGGAAAGATTGTGTAATTGTATTTATTTTTTAAAAATTGGATATATGAATTTAAGGAAACTGCTCAAATGGGGAGGTATAACTGCCGCTTCACTGTTTGCGGCATTTATAATTATGATTCTTGGATTTGAATTTCTGGTATCTGACAGCTATATAGCCAAACTTGTTACCAAATTCTCCAAGAATTGGATTGATGCAGAGGTTAAGGTTGAGAAAATCAATCTTGCCACTTTCTCCCATTTCCCATATATAGGCATTGAACTGGAGGATGGTCATATTGTATCAAAAACTGATCCAATCCCATCCAGAGCAGACACACTGCTTGCTTTTGACAAGTTCACATTCCTGTTCAAACCTGTAAAACTTCTTTTCAAGAATGTTGATATAAGGGGGATAATGCTTGAGTCTCCCAGGATTTATGCCTATGTTTCCAAAGAAGGGAAGTCCAATTGGGACATCTTTAAACTTGCAGAGGAGTCCACTGTCAAAAGTGATTCTTTAGAAAAAGAGTTCAACCTCAACATAAATGTAAAAGAGATTGCCATAAAGAATAAAGGGCTTTTTACATTCGACAGCCGCATAGACAGATTTCTGGCATCACTCTCTCTGAATTCTCTGGAATTGTCGGGAAGATTTACAAATGACCTGTCCAAAATACATATTGGCAGAGGAAACTTCTCAAAAGTCAATATTGCTGTTGCCCAATCTGGGGTAAACAAATACCTCTCTAAAGTTGCTGATACAAAGGCTAACAGGGCAAGTATGAGATTTTCCGTTGACACTTTGGATATTAGCACTTTACAAAAAGGAAAAATATGTTTTGAGGCCAGAACACGCACCAATCTGAGGATTGCCCGGAGTTCAATTGCCCGCAATCTTCCGTTGGACATACAGGGAGAGATACACAGGAACAGAAAAGAGAGGCAACGTTTGGAAATTGTAGAATGCCGGATCAATCTGGCAAAAATTCCAATTCTTGCAAACGGCACAATATCTTATAACGGCAACACTCTGAATACAGAGAATTTTACAGCACAAGTAGAAGAGTTCCCTCTGTGTGAACTTTTGGAATATATCCCGTCAGCAATTGTTCCAGATATAAAAAAAATTGATACCGACACACGAATATCACTTGACGCCAAGATTTACGGCAATTACAATCCCTCAACAGGAGAAATGCCTTCTGCAGACATTTCATTCAAGATACCACATAGTTACATTTGCGTAAAGGGACAAAAGGAGAAGATTAAGGATCTCTATGTTGATGCATCATACCATTATAGGGCTGACAACCCCGACTCCAATTTGGTAAACATCCATAATCTGGGGATTGACGGAGACGGTATTGTCATAGAGGGAAGCGGATGTATCTCAGCTCTTGCAGATAATCCGCATATAAAAATGAAAATGAACTCCAAGGTGAATCTCGATTCCGTTATAAGGATGCTCCCTCCAGAAACCGATATTTATGGAAGCGGAAACATTGATGCAAATTTGCTGATTGACTCAAGAGCAGAAAACCTTACCTTGTACAATATTGGAAAGGCAAATATGAAAGGAACCCTCTCTGCCAAAGATGTACAATTGGGGCTTCCTTCACAAAAAATCTTCTGCAACATATTTGGAGGGGACATTAAGGCAAATACCAAAGGGCTATCTTTTAAGGTTGATTCCACATACATTAAATATGCAGACTCTCTGCTTGTAAAAGGAAGAAAAATAGAACTTGCAGCCAAGAACGAGAAACCATTCAGTGGTACAATTGCTGCAAATTCATTCTCCCTTTATGGTGCAGACTCTACCCATTTGAGGGTTAGCGGAGCAAAAGCAGGTTTCACACTCTCGCCATATAAAGGAGATGAGAGCGTCCCATCCATAAAACTCACCTCCAGCATCAACAGAGTTATGCTAAGACAAGATGTAAACTTTACATCAATCACAAATGGCATATTTGAAATGGAAGCCCACAGGAACGATCTGGAGGTAAAGATGAGGGAGAGCAGAATGTCCCGACTTACAGATTCCCTACAATTGCTATATCCGCAGATTACCAGAGATTCACTTCTCTCACATTGGATGCAGCAACGCTCAAACAGAAGCAACAGGAACTCCACTCCCGACAGTTTTACAGAAGAAGACTTCAATTTCCGCCTTACAGACAAAGGCATCCTTTACCTGTTGAACAGATGGGATGCAACCGGGAAACTTGATGCCGGACGGATAAGGGTAGCCACCCCCCTATTCCCATTGAGAAACAAGATAGATAACCCCGAGATAAAATTCAATCTCAACACCGTATCTATAGAAAAAGCAAAAATCCAGAGCGGGCACTCCTCGTTTGCCGTTTCGGGAGAGATTAAAGGGATAAAAGGGGCTCTTGCCAGAGGAAGCAGAATACGGACACATCTTAAAGTTGATGCAGACACACTAAATTTCAACGAACTTGCCCAGGCTATCTCAGCCGGCGAAGAATTTATGAATAAGGCCAACTCATATAAAGACTCTCTTATGAAAGCAGAAAATGAAGAGGTCCTTGAAAATGCCATTGCTCTTAAAGGCACAGACACTTTAAGCAAAATGGCACTCATAATTATTCCGCGCAATATAGAAGCTACTCTTGATATGAGTGTGAAATACGGAATATACTCCTCAATAATCCTGCATAGTGCAAAAGGAAAAGTAATATCCAAGAATAGATGTATTCAGATAACCGATTTCAACGCCACAACCTCTGCCGGTGCAATGGACCTGAATGCCTTCTACAGAACAATCAGTAAAGATGATTTGAGTGTAGGATTTGACCTGCAGTTCAAGGATATGAATATAGGAGAATTCATCAGGCTTTATCCGGGAATGGATACACTGCTCCCTATGCTCAAATCTTTTGAAGGGATAATAAATTGCCAGATGGCTGCCACATCCCAAATAGATACAAATATGAACTTCATATTGACTACCATTGAAGGTGTGGCAAGAATAAAGGGAGACAGTCTGGTTTTGCTTGATGGTGAAACCTTTGCTGAGATTGCAAAAATGCTTAAATTCAAAAACAGGGAACGCAACCTTGTAGACAGCATTGCAGTAGAGGTTACCATAAAGGATAATCAACTGGAGGTGTTTCCTTTCATAATGACAATGGATAGGTATACAACAGCCATAAGTGGCAAGCAGGATTTGGATATGAATCTTGATTACCACATATCTGTACTCAAATCCCCTGTCCCTTTAAGAATGGGAATCAACATAACCGGTAATATGGATGATTTTAAGTTTAAAATTGGCAAAGCAAAATATAAGAATACCAATCTGCCTGTATACTCAAGATTCATAGACAGTTCCAGAGTAAACCTTCTTGAAAAGATCAAACAGATTCACAAGAGTACACATTAACAAAAAAGAGGGTAGCCTAAGGCTACCCTCAGTTGTTACTATACAAATTTACAACTATTTATACATATAATATTTCTTTGACAACTCCTTAAAGTTCTCAACATCCTTGTTCCAGTGAGCTTCAATATCCTTGTATTGTTTGGTTTCAGAGAATTTCTCTCTAATGAAATTGCTTCCCGATACCAAATCAAACATTCTGAAACGTCCCTGGTCTGCATTAGCCATAACCTCGTGCTCAGGATAAAGTTTTGCAATCTCCTGCATAATATAGAACTGGATTGAAGTAAGATGTGCTTTCTCATAATCTGTGATATAAATCTGCACACCACCCATATTCTCACCTTTACCAACAGAGTAGAAAGGTTTTACATTTATTGGTCTGAACTTCACACCCTCAAGTTTCAATGCATCCAAAGCATCAGCAAGCTCTGCAGCATTTATCCACTGTGCCGCCACCATCTGGAAAGGAAGGGTATAACCTACGCCAATTGACATATAACCCAACTCACCCAAGATACCTGTTGCAGGATAGTAATAAGAAGTCTCAGCCTGAGGCATATGAGGAGAAGGAAGAACCCAAGGAAGTTTGGTATCTGTATACACCATATCCCTGCTCCAACCCTCCATAGGAACTACTGTAAGGTTACATTTTACAATTGTATCATTTGTACCTTTCTCACCTTTAAGCATTCCCTCCTCGTTAAGCATTTTTGCCAACTCTCCTACAGTCAAACCGTATAGGTAAGGAATCTCAAACTGGCTTACAAAAGAGAAGTAACCAGGCTCAACCAAACTACCCTCCACTTTGTTTCCACCAAGCGGATTAGGACGGTCAAGTACAATTACCTCTTTACCATTCTCTGCAGCAGCCTCCATAAGCAAGCCCAAAGTACTGATAAAAGTGAATGAACGGCAACCATTGTCCTGAATATCATAAACAATCGCATCCACATCCTTCAACATCTCTGGGGTTGGCTTGCGGGTTTTACCATACAAAGAGTATACAGGAACACCTGTTTTAGGGTCTACATCATCGCTAACCTTGTCACCGGCGTGAATATCACCCCTGACTCCGTGCTCAGGGCCATATAGAGCTACAAGCTCAACGCCAGGTGCGTTTGCAAGGATATCTACTGTTGATACAAGCTGGTTATTAACACCACTCGGGTTGGTTACAAGACCTACTTTCTTACCCTGAAGCTGTTTGAAACCGTTAGACTCAAGAACGTCAATACCGGTCTTTACAACCTCTTTTTTTGCAGCGTTGTCCTGCTGTGCTCCTGCAGTACAAGATGGCAACAGTACTGCAAAAGCAACAAGCGCAACAACTATATTAAGAATTCTTCTCATTTCTCTCTATTTTTTACCGTAAAGCGGATCAACTTTTTTATCTACAAAGAAGGTTACAATCAATGTTGCAATACAACAAGCCATTACCATCCAGAAGAAGTTTACATAACCTATTGCCTCCTGAATGTAACCTGCAACCATACCTGGCAACAACATACTTGCAGCCATAAACGCTGTACAGATTGCATAGTGCGAAGTTTTGAACTCTCCATCTGAGAAATACATCATATAAAGCATATATGCTGTAAAACCAAATCCATAACCGAACTGCTCAATAGCAATTGCTGTAGAGATAAGTACAAGGTTTTCTGGCTGACAGATTGCCAAATAAACGAAAGTGATACAAGGCAATGTCATACAAGCTGCCATAACCCACAAAGATTTCTTCAAACCTACTCTTGAAGCATAAAGACCTCCAAGAATACCACCTATAGTAAGGAATAGCACTCCAATTGTACCATACGCAATACCTACACTTGCAGTAGACATACCCAAACCGCCCAACTCTTGTTTTGCAACAAGGAATGGCATACAAAGTTTGATTAGGAAAGCCTCAGGCAAACGGTAAAGCAACATAAAGATGATTGCCAGCCATACACCTTTCTTCATAAAATATGTTTTGAAAGTACGTCCGAACTCCGCAAAAATTGCACCTGCAGTAGCCTCTTTTCCCTCAAGGGTAGATTTGTCTGAAGCAGGTCTTGGAATGATGAATGTATGATAAAGAGCAACCAATGTAAATACAGCTGCAGTTACCAGCATAGTAATTCTCCAAGAGAATGGAATGTTACCAGACTTAAGCTCAATCATACCTGCAATGGCGACAAGCACACCTTGTCCAAATATAGAAGACAAACGGTAGAATGTAGAACGGATACCTACAAACTGTGCCTGATCTCCTGTAGAAAGTGCAAGCATATAGAAACCATCTGCTGCAATATCGTGAGTTGCAGATGCAAACGCAGTAATTATGAACAGTATAAGAGTAATGTAGAACATACTCATAGGGGTAGTTCCTGCAGCTATTGTCTCAGCCTTAGGGACAGGCAAAGTTATGGTAAGCAAAATGAACGCCGCAGCCATAAGCAACTGCATTGTTACTGTCCACCATCTTTTTGTTTTGAAAATATCTACAAATGGGCTCCAGAATGGTTTGATCATCCAAGGAAGATAAAGCAAACTGGTAAAGAATGCCATCTCGCCATTAGGAACACCCATTTTGGTGAACATCATTACAGAAACAGTGTTCACAATAAAATAAGGGATACCCTGTGCAAAGTATAAAGAAGGAATCCACGCCCAAGGTGATCTAGTTTTTGAATTCATTTTATCTAAAGTTTTTCAGTTATTCATTAAAATTTGCGTTCAATTGAAGCACCTACAAAGTAATGAAGCAAAATCTCATCATATTTGTAACCCTGCTCACCCATTACAGCAGCGCCAATCTGGCAAAGGCCTACGCCATGGCCCCAACCTGCACCGTGAAGGATGAATTTTGCAGGAACACCATTCTCTTCTCCAACCTTCTCAACGACGAATGCCGAGCTGTAAAGGTGCGATGGAGAAAGTGTACGTCTTATCTCAAGCTCCTTACCAATTGTCATTGTTTTCTTGGTACCTACAATCTTAAGTTTGATCAAACGGGCACTGGTACCTCTCTCTACTGGAACAAGATCAATGATATCACCATAATCAACACCACTGCGTTTTAGGATAAGTTCAGAAAGCTCTTTCTGAGTGTACTCCTCTTTCCAACGATAGAAGTTTACAGTCTCCTGATCGTAGTTGTTAAGTACCTGGCTAAGGATTTTCTGGTCTGTTGTATTACAGAAAGCCTCAGGGCTTGTCATAATCCACTCGCGGGCATTCTCTTCAATTGTAAGGTCTGGGATATCCTGAGTATTCTTGCCATCCCTTACTTTAACAAGGTAAGAGTATTTTACAGGCTCCCAGCAATTCTGGAACTCCTCAAATACGCCACCACAGCATTTTGAGAAACGGGCATCACAAATTTTGCTGCCGTCCATAAGAAGTTCGCCCCAAGTAGCATCAATAGCTTTTCTTACAATAGCGGTAGAAGCTCTTGTAAGACCCTGGTAACGCTGGCAGTGGTCATCAGCACAAACATCAAAGTTAATGTGATCCTCTCTATCATACCATTTGATAAGCTCATCCTCTGTCTGTGTTGTAGCGCAGTACTCAGCATTTGCTGCAACAATCTCCTTGTTCTTCTCAATCTGAGCCAAAAGCCAGCTTCTTGAGATAACAGCGTGAGCCTTCAAAAGCTCCTCACTTGCAGTTGCACTCATCTCGCTTGAAATTACACTTGTAAGGTAATCCTCTACACCAATGATGTTTACTGCAGTAAGTTTGCCGTTCTCTACAATGATTCTCAAAGCAGAACCAAACTTCTGATCCTCTTTACGCTCCCAGTGGAAGTTTACACCAATGGTAACACCTCTAAGCCAGAATGTACCAACACCTTTAGGGGTAAACATCAACTCGGTATACTCTTTACCGTTCCAAAGAACTTTTCCGTTGCTCTCAACAGCAGTCTGTGGGCCTTTAACCTCACTTGTGCAATCGCAATCTGGAGTTGAGAATGTGTAAACATTATTAAGTTCAAAAGCAATCTCTTTCTCGCTCATAATTCCTACACTTACAGTTGGCTGCTCTCTCAAAGCATTCTTAATCATACCAAATGTCTCGTTGCTTATCTGCAACTCATCTGTAATCTCTGTAAGTTCTTTCTCTGAAATCTTGTTGAAATCTTTCTCAAGAGGAGTAATGAACACGCCACCCATATCTACTGAAGCAGGGCTCAAAAGGATATTTGCATCACCCTCTGCAAAGTAATGCGAAGGACGATGTTTCTCTCTCAAGTAAACAAGAGCAACATATTTTACAGCATCACCCTCTTTAACTGTCCAGGCAAGCAAGTTGAGCATAGGTTCCCATTCACCCTCCTTTACCTCAAGAGTGTTGTAAATTTTTCTGAACTGGGCCACAGCAGCAAGTTTGTCGGTTGCCTCAATGGCCATAATTCCTCTCATGTAGTTCTCTACAGAATAAACCTTCACACCATCTTTGTCTACAAGAAGAGTCTTCTCCAAAGCATTATAGTTGTACTCTACAGGAAGGAATCCTTTGTTACCGCCCTGGAAATGCATATGATCTGGTGCAGAAGCGCCACATTTAGGGCCGTTATAGAAGAATAGGAAATCATCCAAAGTCTCTGCAAGAGAAAGCATATCCTCAAATCTCTCCCACTCACCCTCAATAGTCTGGTTCACGTGATTTACATCGGGAACAGTAAGGTGTTTAGGGAAAATTGGGAATGGATTGATAAGTACAGTGTATTCTGCCTTTTTCCCTGCAAATGGCAAACCCTCCTGAATCTCTGGTCTGTTTGCACCGCAAAGGAAACATTTTCTCTCTTTAATGGTCTTAGGATCAACCTTTGCTGCAGATGAAACTATTCTTGCAGGGTTGAACTGAACTTTCACAGGGAAACCACCTACAGTGATCTCCTTAACGCCTACATTGGCAAGAGCCGCAAAATTATCTGAGGCCTGTTGCCAAACGGCAAGCTGCCTATTGATTAAATCATAGACAGCTTGGTTTGTTATTGTATTATTGTTATTCATCTGATTATTTCTTTAGAGCAACGCGAGCCTGCAACTCCCAAGTTCTGATTCTGTCCTTGTACAAGTTGTGGTTGTTCATTTTTACGATATCCAAAGAAGCATCTGAGTTGTCCTCCCATCTGCGGCAGTTGTAAACTACATCATAGATACGGCCAATCTGATATTTTCTTGAGAATTTCAAGCCAAGAGCATAATCCTCACCGTAGCTGGTGTTAGGAACTTTAATAGCTCTTAGAACTGGAGTATAGAATGCTCTTGGAGCGCCAAGGCCATTAATTCTTAGAGCATTGTTTCTACCGTTCTCTGGAGTCCACTCTTTGTGGTCAATGATACCTGGAGCAATCATCTCCATATTGAAGTTGGTCATCATATAAGTACCAACTACCATTGCACAATTCTGCTCGTAGAAAGCATTTACAATTTTCTGAAGTGTGTCAGGACCTGAGTACACATCGTCGGAATCCAACTGAACAGCAAATTTACCGCATTTTGGATGGTGAACACCTGCATTCCAGCAACCGCCAATACCTAAATCTTTACGCTCAGGAATAAGGTGGATAAGTCTGTCATCCCCTGCAAACTCCTTGATAGCCTCAGTTGTACCGTCAGTAGAGTGGTTATCAATAATGATAAGATTATATTTGAAGTTAGCCTCCTGGCTTAGAACAGATTTGATGGCATCTCTTACAGTTTTCACTCTGTTGAATACAGGGATAATAACTGAAGCCTCATACTCAAAGTTGTTCTCACTGAACTCAATGTGCTCAAATTTTGGTTCAAGGTAACCGCCAATCTCTTTCAAGTGCTCAGTACAAGCCTGCTCCATCTCAATCTGAACACCACGGTTTTTAGGGTCTACATAATCAAAGATTTTAGCACCGCTCTTACGGTTATCGTGCTCAATCTCTGTGTATAGATACTCGTTAATATGGCAAAGCTCTCCTTTCTGGGCAACTTTAAGTCTCAAGTCATAAAGACCAGCAAACTGGTAGTCCTGTTTCATTCTGCTTGCACCACATTTCAAAGCAGCAGCATTATATAGAAGAACTGAACCAAAGTTGAAATCATCTCTCAAGCTACCAAACTGATAATCGATAACTGGACTTGCTTTTTTAACGCCGTCAGTAATCTGATAGTGGTCTGCATAAAGCATTGAAGCGCCAGAATCCTCTGCAAGATTTACAAATCTCTCCAAAGCAAAGTAACCCAACTCCAAAGTAGTGTATTTTGTATAGATTAGAGAGTATGCTGCATCAGAAAGTTCAGCAATTTTCTTAACAGTTGCGCTGCTCTGCAAAGAATCAATCTTTACAACCTCACAACCCTCAATCTCCTCATTGAAACCCTCAGCAGCCAAAAGATAGATTTTAGCCACCAACTCATTTGCTTTAAGACCATTAACAGTCTCAATAACCTGGTTTTTCTCCTGAACAGGAATAAAACAGTTAATTTTTGTTGCCATCTTGTGTAATATATTAAATAGTTGTTATATAGTCAATATGCAAATTTAAAAATAAAAAATTGTACAGACAAAAAAAAAGCCTTAAGGTTAATACCTTAAGGCTTATATCCAATTAAAAAATGTAGTGGAGAGCAAGGGAGTCGAACCCTTGACCCCTAGCTTGCAAAGCTAGTGCTCTAGCCAACTGAGCTAGCCCCCCAAAAAAAATTGTAGTCCCGCGCGGATTTGAACCGCGGACCCCCACATTATCAGTGTGGTGCTCTAACCAACTGAGCTACGAGACTATTTATTATAAAGAAAAACAAGCAGAGCGCAGCAAGAATTACATTCGCTCCAAAAAGGAGGTGTTCCAGCCACACCTTCCGGTACGGCTACCTTGTTACGACTTAGCCCCAGTTACCAGTTTTGCCCTAGGCCGTTCATCACGG
>JAZRIV010000010.1:0-134894 GCA_045645465.1 Candidatus Egerieisoma sp. | reverse complement strand
TTGTTGATGTTAAGCTCCTCACATACCTCAGGCATTGCTTTAAGCACTGATGCCAAAATTGCGTGGTCACCACAACCCGGACACCATTTTACTTCCTGATCACTTTTAAAGTCTTGTGATGTATATTTCATAACAATGTTTCTTTTGAAATTAATAATTATAGAGCATTTACTGCATCAACAATCTCTTTAACAATAAATGGCTGTCCCTGAACCTTGTTCAACTGCTCAAACGCAAACTGTGGGTGAAGACCTCTCAAATAGTTTACGAACTGGCCGCTGTTAAGCTCACATACAATGATCTTCTTGAATTTCTTGAATACCTCTGCAGTGTTCTTAGGTAGTGGGTTGATATAATCAAAGTGTGCGAAACCTACATTCTTACCTGCAGCAAGCAACTCTTTTGTTGCTGTGTAAAGGTGGCCGTAAGTACCGCCCCAACCAACGATAAGAACATCGCCCTCCTGGTTGCCCATAACCTCAAGATCCGGAATATAGTTTGCAACTCTTGCAACTTTCTCAGCTCTGTTTGCAACCATAAGCTCGTGATTAAGAGGATCTGAAGAAACTGAACCGTTCTCCGCTTTCTCCAAACCGCCCACTCTGTGCTCCAAACCTGGTGTACCAGGATGCGCCCAGCGTCTTGCCCAACGCTCAAGATCTCTCTCGTAAGGTTTGAATTTACCCTCGCATTTGTTTATGATAGGAGGATTGATGGTTGGATATGTGCTCATATCTGGAATTCTCCAAGGCTCTGATCCGTTGCCGATGAATCCCTCTGTAAGAAGAATAACAGGCATCATATGCTCCAAAGCATATTTTGCTGCGTAGAATGCAGACTCAAAGCAATGGGATGGAGTACGAGCTGCCATAACCATAATAGGACACTCACCGTTTCTTCCGTATAGTGCCTGAGCCAAGTCTGTCTGCTCTGTTTTGGTAGGGATACCGGTAGAAGGACCACTTCTCTGAACATCAACAATTACAAGCGGAAGCTCTGTAATCATAGCAAGACCCATAGCCTCTGATTTGAGTGAAAGGCCAGGGCCAGAAGTTGTAGTTACAGCAAGATTACCTGCATACGCTGCACCAACTGAAGTACAGATACCTGCAATCTCATCCTCACACTGAACAGTTTTGGCACCAAATGCTTTATGGATTGCCAACTCCTCAAGAATTACTGTTGCTGGGGTGATAGGGTACGAACCGCAGAACAATGGAAGACCAGATTTCTCAGAAGCTGCCAAAAGGCCCCAAGCTGTAGCCTGGTTACCGTTTATGCTTCTGTAGATACCAGGTTCCTGAGTTGCAGGCTCAATTCTGTAAGTGTTTGGAATTGCGTGAATATTGTGTGCATAATTGTAACCGTCATTCAAAACTTTCTTGTTAGTTTCAATAAGAGCCGGTTTCTTTGCAAATTTTTTCTCAAGATACTCCTCAGTGAAATGAAGAGGGCGGTTGAACATAAAGTAACACATTCCCAAAGTGAACATGTTCTTACTTCTTACAATTGCCTTATTGTCCAAGCCACTGTCTTTCAAAGACTCCTTTGTAAGGGTAGTAATAGGAGCCCAAATGATGTGATAATCTTTAAGGTTCATCTCCTCAATAGGGTCATTTGTCTTGAAACCTGCTTTCTCAAGGCCTTTCTCATCAAATGAATCCTCATCAAGAATAATGCTTGCGCCAGGTTTTGCCCATTTTGCATTAGCTTTAAGCGCTGCAGGGTTCATTGCAACAAGCACGTCACAAAAATCTCCTGGTGTCTTTACCTCTGTTTGTCCAATGTGTACTTGGAATCCCGATACTCCCGCTACTGTACCTTGCGGTGCCCTGATCTCAGCTGGATAATCCGGAAATGTTGAAATCTCATTTCCATACAACGCAGAGGCATCTGCGAACAAAGTACCGGTTAGCTGCATTCCATCTCCCGAGTCTCCGGTAAAACGGATTACGACCTCCTTTGTGTCAATAATTTTGTGTTCCATAAAGAATAATTCCTCAAGTTACGTAAAGCTACGTATAAGTTTATTTTTAGCGTATTTTAAAATATTATACAAATGTAATGATAATTCTTTACGATTTCCACTTTTTACAAAATATTTTTCAATCACTCCAATACAATAAAAAAGGAGGAAAACTTTGAATCTTCCTCCCGATAATTATAAAAAGTGTCTGTAATACAATTACTCTGTTGCTGACGGTTGCTGAGGAGCAAGCTGTGTAGGTGCCACTTTGCTTGCCGGAATACCCAACTCCTCTTTAGCCATTGGTAACAAATCAATGCTTGAAGCACCCTTGAAAATTACAGCACCGGCTGAAAGGTCTATAATATAAGTGAATCCGCCATCAGTACCTATCTTCTCAATTGCCTTGTTAGCTTTGTCAAATACTGGGGCATAAAGAGTCTGTTGCAACTGACCCATCTCCTGCTGGGCATTCTGCTGGAACATCTGCAATCTGTCCTGCATCTCTTGAAGCTCTTTTGTTTTAGCCTCAAGAATAGCTGCTGTCCAAGTTGCACTCTTCTGCTGGTAGGTCTGATATTTTGTATTGAACTCCTGCTGCATACCCTGCATAGTCTCATCAAGTTCTTTTGCATAGTTTTCCAACTTGATTACAGCCGAATCCCTCTCAGGCATCAAGTTGATAAGCTCCTGCATATTTATGTGGCCAAGCTTAGTCTGTGCAAATGATTGTGTAGCAAAAAGCACCATTACAAGTGCCAAAAATTTAGTTACGTTCTTCATATTTAATTATCAGTTTATATTATTTTCTTAAAGTATCTTAATATCCCAAAGCCTTTATTACAACAGGACTCAAGTCATCACTCTCTCTCGCATAAGCAACCCCCTGCAAAAGAGCGGTGTCAAAGATAATCATAAAATTCCCGTTTTCAGCAATTTTCTTAACTGCAGCATCCACTCTCTCCATTATAGGATCCAAAAGCTCCTTGGATTTCTGTTGCATAATACCATCCTGCCCAAAATATGTCTTCTGAAGCTCCTTAACGGTTTGCTCTCTACTAATTATCTCATTCTCACGCTGTTGCTTTGCGGCAGCAGAAAGATTTACCTTCTGTTGCTGATAGCTCTGATACATTGTCTCTATTTTTGAATACTCATTCTCAATCTTTTGCTGGTACTGCTTGGCAAGGCCCTCCAGCTGGTTTTGGGCACTCTTGTATTCCGGAATAACAGAGAGTATCTTCTCTGTGTTAATATAACCCACTTTTTGCGCATTCAACTGCAATGCTCCAAACAGCATTACAATTACAATAATCAGACCCTTTTTCATAATCTCAAAAATTTAAATGATTAGAACTGCTGTCCTATCATAAAGTGGAACTGGCTGCCACCCTTATCCAATCCCTCATTTGGAACCGGATCAAATCCGTAACCCCAATCTATTCCCAACATACCTACAATAGGAAGCATTACTCTAAGACCCACACCAGCAGATCTCTTTATTTGAAATGGATTAAAGTCTTTAATGTCAGCCCAGCAGTTACCCCCCTCAAGGAATGCCAATGCATAAATTGTAGATGAAGGCTGCAACACTACAGGATATCTCAACTCTACAGTAAATTTGTCGTATACCCTTCCGGCATAAGCATTACCCTCTATTGGAGTAAGAGAGTAGTTAGGATAGCCTCGTAAACCTATAATGTCCGCACCATAAGTGTTGTAACCGCTCATACCATCACCACCAACCTGGAATCCTTCAAATGGAGAGAATCCCAATTTTCTGTTATAAGTGCCCAAATATCCAAAATCAGCTGATGTCCTCAATACAAAATCGCCAATCAACTTGGTATACAGAGTACTCTTGAATGTCCATTTATGATACTCTACCCACTTGTATTTCTCCTGATCTGTCATATTCTCGTAATCAGGCTCCACTTTTTTCATCAATGAGTACGGTGGAGTAAGCTGTGCACTCAACACAAAGTCAGAACCGCTTCTTGGGTATATTGGCTGGTCTGTTGAATTTCTGTTAAGGGTAATCTTATAGCTGAAATTGTTTGACTTTCCGTTTGCAAACAAGAAATTATACTGCCAATCCTTAAGTCTGTACTGCTGCCACCCAAGTTCGTGGTAAAGAACAAAGTAATCATCAGGCCATTTGAGGCGGGAACCCAACGAAGCTGCCACACCCAACACCTCCATATACTCATCATCATTCAAATAGTAGTAGTATGAGTTGGTCTGGCGGGTATAATACACAGATGTACTCAAAGAGGTAGGTTTCTTACCAGTCAGCCAAGGCTCCATAAAACTTGCAGAAAGTGCAGTATAGTATGTACCGTTTGTCTGGAATCTTATAGACAATGTCTGACCGTCTCCAAGAGGTACAGGCCTCCACGCCTTCTTGTCAAAGACTCTTCTGATTGAGAAGTTATTGAAACTTACACCCAAGGTTCCTACAAAGGTGTTTCCACCCCATCCTCCCGACAGCTCCAACTGGCTGTTAGGCTTCTCCTCCACATTGTATGCAATGTCTACAGTATTGTTGTTTATGTTAGGCAACACACTATAACCGGCAGAAGACTGGAATCTCTCGGGATCGAAATGGCCGATTGAACCCAACTCCCTTATAGACCTCTCAAAGTCACTCTGGCTGTAAAGGTAACCAGGACGCGTATACACAGCTCTTCTGGCAACTTTTTCACTTGTAATGGAGTTTCCATTAATTACAATATTGTTGAAAGTGGCAGGTTTACCCTCCATTATACGCAATTCCACATCTACTGAATCTCCATCTATGGCAAGTTCTACAGGGGTCACATTAAAGAAAAGGTATCCGTTGTCTGTATACATTTTACTCACATCCATATGCTGCTGTTTTGGATCTCCCTTCAATCTCTTGTCCATTGTAACAACATCATAAATGTCCCCTTTGTTTATCATAAGGATACTGTTCAACTGCTCAGTGGAATATACAGAATTTCCTGTCCAGGTTATATCTCTGAAATAGTACCTTTTTCCCTGATCAAAGAAAATGTCAAGCACCATCCGTTTGTCGGGAGTATAACTGATTGAATCTGAAACGACCAATGCATCCCTGAAACCTGCCTCATTGAACACCTCTATGAGTGAGTTCTTGTCATTCTTGTACTCTTTTTCATTAAACTTTTTGGATCTGAAGAAGTTCATCAGACTTCTGTCCTTGGTCTTTTTCATAGACTTGGCAAGTTTCTTTTCACTTACCCCCTCCTCTACACCATGAAAATTAATTTTCTCTATCTTAATCTTGTCACCTTTATTGATATGGAAAGTGGCAATTACAGCATTTTTAATTACAGTATCAGGCTGCTGTGTCATATACACATCTACCAGATAGTAACCTTTTTCCTTGTAGTAGTTCTTTATGATATTGATAGAAGATTTTTCAACATAGTCTGAAAGTTCTCCACCTTTCCTAAGCTTGAGTCTCTCTGTAAGATCTGTCTTTTCTGAATTTTTGGCACCCTCAAACAACCATCTTGAGACCCTTGGACGCTCCTGAAGTTTCAACACGAGAAGACAACTGTCTCCTTTGGGAGAAAGCGAATCTACATAAAATCCCACATCAGAGAATTTTCTCTGCAGCCATATTCTTTTTATGATGTCTGAAAGCTGGTCACTCGGAATCTCAATCTTGTCTCCTGCCTGCAAACCGGTAAGGGCAATTATACGGTCTCCATTGAGATAGTTTGTTCCCTCTACCTTAATTCCTTTCAATATGTATGTCTTGGGTGAAGAATAATCTACAATTGTATTATTCTGCGCCACAAGTGTAAACGGCATTACAAATGCCAATGCCAACAATATTTTTCCAAATAGTCTCATCTACGTTAAAATTAAACTTTACCAAATCTTCTCTCCCTGTTGCAGTAAGAGTCCAAAGCCTGTTGGAACTCCGTTTTGCGAAAATCGGGCCAAAGCACATCAGTAAAATAATATTCTGTGTAGGCAGTCTGCCATAACATATAATTGCTTATCCTCTGCTCACCACTTGTACGGATAAGCAGATCAGGGTCTGGAATATCTGATGTTGAGAGATTTGCAGCCAAATCTGCCGCAGTCATCAGCGGCATCTGCCCACTGCCACATACTGTATTGCCAAAAAATTTGTTGGCTGCCTGCACTATATCCCACTTGCCACTGTAACTCAAAAAGACAATCAACTGAAGGTTGGTATTATCCTGTGTGAGTTTCATACAATCATCCATCTCCTTGCGGAGTTTCTCTGACAATCTGCTGAAATCTCCAATCACACGAAACCTCACCCCATTCTTCTGGAATGTTGGAGTCTCCATAGTTATTGCTTTAAGCATCAACTGCATAAGTCCCTCAACCTCCTCAACCGGTCTGTCCCAGTTCTCCTCAGAAAAAGCAAATATACTAAGGTATTTTATCCCCTTCTCTACCGCAAATTCAGTACAAGCCCTCACACTCTCAACTCCTTCTTTATGACCATAAAGCCTCTCCTTTCCACGCTGCTTTGCCCATCTGCCGTTACCATCCATTATAATGGTGACATGCTCAGGAATATTTAACTTTTCAGATGCCATAAAAACTTTTTAACAAATTGGGCGCAAATATAAGAAAATTATTGCATATTTCTCTTGTCTTCTCCCCACAATAGTTTCTGATTCAGTGCTGCAATAAAATTATTGTTTATAGAAATGCTCTTGATAGGAAATCCACCTTTAGTTATTGTAACTTTTTCTCCAGCCTCCAAATTCAATGAACGGTTGTCCACAGTTAAAAGTGCTTGAGGGTTTCTTCCTTGAAAAGAGATTTCCACTATAGAACTGTCGGGAACAATAAGAGGCCTCACATTGAGGTTATGTGGTGAAATTGGTGCTATTATAAGCACTTTTGAATCTGGGGTTACAATTGGTCCGCCAATACTCAGAGAATATGCGGTGGAACCGGTAGCTGTTGCCACAAGAATTCCGTCAGACCAATATTTGGGGAGTTTCTGTCCATCTACCGCTATGTTTATCTCAAGCATTGAAGGGGCCATTCTCTGTATTGTAATTTCATTCATTGCATAAGGATAGAATCCTTCCGGTATCCCCTCCTTCTCCAAATGAAGAAGTGTCCTCTCCTCCACGGCATAATCCCCAGCAATAAGTTTCTCTATCCAGAGATTGTTCTCCCCCACACAGGCTGTGGTAAGAAAACCCAGGCGGCCAAAATTTATTCCTGCTATTGGAACATTGCAATCCCTTACAACCGTAAGGGAATCAAGGAATGTTCCATCTCCCCCCAATGAAAGGAAAATATGTGTATCTGGCGGAAGTTCATCATAATTGTCAAACACCTCACCCTTAGGAAGTTCTTGAGAGAACCCTGTGATAAGGCCATAAAATGAACTGTGGTAACAAAATTCTATTCCACTGTATTCTTTCAGCTTGTCTATAAACAATATCAGCTTCCCGATATTGGTCTTGTCTATCCTTTTTCCAAAAAGTACCGCCTTCATACAAAAATTTTTATGCAAGATAAAAATTTTTGGTCTAATGATTGTTTAAAGAGGAACAAAATCCATATTTTTGTAATACAAACCATAAAAACAGCATTATGACAGTTCTAAGTGTAAACATAAACAAAATTGCCACTATAAGGAATTCAAGGGGAGGCAATATGCCCAATGTCCTGGAGGCTGCAGTAAACTGCGAAAAGTTTGGAGCTCAAGGGATAACAGTACATCCAAGGCCTGATGAGAGACATATAAGATATCAGGATGCCAGAGATTTGAAACCTCTTCTTACAACAGAGTTCAACATTGAGGGAAACCCCATTGACTCTTTTACAAAGCTGGTTCTTGAGGTAAATCCTGCACAGGTCACACTTGTTCCTGATGCTCCCGATGCCATCACATCCAATGCCGGATGGGACACAATCAAACACAAACAGTTCCTTACTGACATTACAAAAGTATTCCACGCAAATGGAATAAGGGTTTCCATTTTTATTGACCCTGTAGAGGAGATGATAAAAAATGCCGTTGATACAGGATGCGACCGCGTTGAACTCTACACAGAGGCTTATGCCGCCAACTATTTGAAGAACAGAGAGATGGCCATTGAGCCATACGTAAAGGCCGCAGAAACAGCCGTAAAATGCGGTTTGGGGCTTAATGCCGGACACGACCTTAACCTTGATAACCTGAAATACTTCAACCAGAATATTCCGGGGCTGCTTGAGGTGTCAATAGGCCACGCCCTTATCAGTGATGCACTTTATATGGGATTGGAAAATACAATCCAAGCGTACAGAAGCCAATTGCTGTAATGCAAATTTTGACTATATTTGCACCCTTGAAAATTAAATAAATAAACATTTATAAAATGAAACAACTAAAGGTAATTCTAATTGTTGCCGTTGCGGCAATTATCTGCTCTTGCAGCGCTACAGGCAACACAAACAACACACCAGCAGCCAACGCTCCTCAAACAGGGGCAGCACCACAGGGCAGCATCGTTTACATTCAGCTTGATTCTCTTATCAATCAGTATGATATGTTCAATGACTTGAGATCTGAACTTGAGAGCAAAGCTCAGGCAATTCAGGATGACCTTACCAAAAAAGGAAGATCATTTGAGAGTGCAGCTAAAGATTTCCAGACAAAAATTGAGAAAGGTCTTCTTACCAGATCACAGGCAGAGGAGCAGCAGCAGAGACTTGCTGAGAGACAGCAGAACCTTCAGAACTTGAGCCAGCAGAAACAGTATGAGATGGCGGAGGAAGAGGCTGTAATGAGCAGAAAAGTTATGGATGCTGTTCAGACATATCTTGACAAATACAATCAGGAGAAAGGTTATGCAATGATTATCACCACTTCAGCTGCAACCAACACTGTAATTGTAGGCAACCCTGCATTGGATATTACTAAAGATGTACTTGCAGGTTTGAACGACGAGTACATCAAATCTAAAAAACAGTAAATTGAGAATTGCAATATTATCGTGTTTTTACCCCTACAGAGGGGGGATTTCGCAGTTTAATGCTTGTCTTTTACAGGAGCTGGAGAAAAACCACACAGTAAAGGCATTCAATTTCAAACGGCAATACCCCAATATTCTGTTTCCGGGAAAGACACAATATGTTACAAAAGATGATAATGCCGTACCGGTAGAGTCCCAGGCTCTGCTGGATACGGCAAATCCGTTTTCATACATCACCACAGCCAAAGCTATAAGAGACTGGAATCCCGACCTGCTTATAATGCGATACTGGATGAGCTGGTTTGCCCCATCTCTCGGGTATGTAGCCAGACATATGAAACCTGGCTGTAAAGTCATATCCATTCTCGACAACGTAATTCCTCACGAACCACACTTTTTTGACAGACCGTTTACCAGCTGGTTCCTCAAACCGCAAGACGGATATGTGGTTCTATGCAATGCTGTAAAGGATGATCTTTTAAGCTTCATTCCTGATGCCAGACATATATGCACCCCTCATCCTCTTTACTCACATTTTGGAGAAAAGCTTCAGAGACAGGAGGCTTTGCAGAGCATAGGTATAAAAGACTCCTCAAGGCAGACAAAAAATATCCTTTTCTTTGGGCTGATAAGGGAATACAAAGGGTTGGACCTGCTGATTGAGGCATTTGGCAAACTTGACAAGAGCTACAGGCTTATTGTTGCCGGCGAACCCTACGGCAGCTTTGAAAAATACAGGAAACTTATTGATGCCTGCCCAAACAAAGAGAATATTACACTTAATACAAACTACATAGAGGACAATCAGGTTAACAGGTACTTCTCCAGTGCAGATGTTTGTGTTCTCCCTTACAGGAGTGCCACACAAAGCGGTATCAGTTCTGTTTCTTATCATTTTGAGGTACCTATGATTACAACAAATGTAGGAGGCCTTAAAGAGACCATTGGAGACAGAGGTACAGGTGTGATTATTGACAACGGCAACCCTTCTACAATTGCAGCAGCAATTGAGGATTATTTCTCCGAATCCAATGCCGGAAGAAGAGAAGAGATGATTCAAAATATAAAACTGGAGAAACAAAGATTGAGCTGGAGCACATTTGCCCGCAAACTTGAGGATTTCCACAACACATTGTAACAATAGAATAAAAACAGATACTATGAACTCAATTACAAGAACCCTATTTGATTTCCCAAAACAGACTGCCGTTTATAATGGCAAGGTAAGGGACGTGTACACCATTGAAGACAAATATATGGTAATGGTTGCTACAGACAGAATTTCTGCATTTGATGTTGTATTGCCTAAAGGCATTCCTTTCAAAGGTCAGGTTCTTAACCAGATAGCAGCCAAATTCCTTGACAGCACTTCAGACATTGTAAAAAACTGGAAAATTGCATCACCGGACCCTATGGTTACAGTTGGCTACAAATGTGAGTCACTTCCAGTGGAGATGATTGTAAGGGGTTACCTTACAGGCAGCTCCTGGAGAGCATACAAAGCAGGTGCAAGAGAAATTTGCGGTGTTGCTATTCCCGACGGTATGAGAGAGCACCAGAAATTTGAGAAACCTATCATCACCCCAACCACAAAAGCGGAAATAGGGGGACACGACCAGGATATTTCGAGAGAGGAGATTATTGCACAGGGGCTTGTAAGTGAGGAAATTTATACCCAGCTTGAGAAAATCACCCTTGCCTTGTATGAGAGAGGCTGTGAGATTGCTGCGGAGAGAGGTCTTATTCTTGTAGACACCAAATATGAGTTTGGTTTGAGAGATGGCGAGATTTACCTTATTGATGAGATACATACCCCAGACAGCAGCCGCTACTTCTACCTTGAGGGTTATCAGGAGAGGTTTGACAAAGGTGAGCAGCAGAAACAGCTTTCTAAAGAGTTTGTGCGTGAGTGGCTTATGGAGAACAACTTCAGCGGCCAGGAGGGACAGAGTGTTCCTGAAATGACCGACGAGATTGTTACCAGCATCTCTGAGAGATACATTGAGCTTTACGAGAATATCACCGGCTCAAAATTTGAGAAAGCTCCTTACGGAGACGATACTTACGAGAGAATTGAGGCTAATGTAAAGAACCTGTTGGCCCGTCTATAATTTTAATGTGTTATGCGTACTTTATTTCTTATAGTTGCAATATTGGTTGCAGGTATTGCCTACGGCCAGACACCTCCACAAGTTACAGTCTCAACTGAAAAAGTGAATGTAAACGGAGAGGTAATGTATGTTCATAAAGTTAAGGCAAAGGAGACCTTATACTCCATTGCCAAGGCATACAATGTTTCAGTTGACGCTATAGTACGCAAAAACGAAGCACTTAAAGCAGGCCTTAAAGAGGGAAGTATAATACACATTCCCTCTTCAGGTGCTGCTGTCGCTCCAACACCTCTAGCTGCAGCAGAAAAGCCAGAACAGAGTAACTTGAACTGGGTACTCAGCAAAGAGAACATAAAAAAATACTCCAGGAAAAAACATACCGTAAAATGGTATGAAACATTGGAAGATATTGCTGCAAAATATAAAGTTTCACAGGAAGATATTGTAGCTTTTAACAATCTTAAAAGTTACCAGGTAACAAAAAAACAGGTCCTGTACATTCCAAATGCAGATTTTATCTCTTATATCTCCCAACTGGACAAAGTGGAGCAGGAGGAAAAAACAATTACAGAGAATCCGGAGCAAATAGAGGAGCAGATAATGGAGAAGGAGGAAACAGGTGATCATTCTGATCATTTCCTTTATCCGACCAATGGAATTACTTATATTCTCCCATTGGCACTTAAAGACACCATTGGCCCCGTAAACAATTATATGGATTTTTATGCCGGTGCTCTTTTGGCTGCAAACCATCTTAAAGAGAACGGCACAAATGTAAAAATAGATTTGATAGACCAGCTGCAGTATAACTCTATCAATGACATCTATGCTTCTGGCAAACTTTCAAACTCGAGCATAATTGTAGGGCCGGTAAAATACTCTGATATGGAAAAGCTCCTTGAACTTGATTCAGGCAGTTTCCACACTATCATTTCCCCAATGGACCAGAGTGCTGAGAGTCTTGTAAAGGGGCATTCTGCACTTTTTCAGGTCCCTCCAACAAACAAAGCCCAACAGGAGAATATTATTGGACTGTTTGCAAGCAAATGTGCCGCCAATACAAATCCTGTAATAATTTACGAGAAAGGGACAAGCGACACCACTCTCATAAGGATGGCTATAGATACTCTTGAGGCCAGAGGAATTGAATGCACCACATTCACATACGGGCTTCTTGAGGGAAGGGAAATTCTGGAGAAAATGCTTGCCAAAATGAATATGGAGCGCAATAACCTTGTATTTGTACCATCAAACAGCGAGGCCTTTGTAAGTGATGTAGTCAGAAACCTCAATCTTATACATACAAATCCGCTTGAAGAGAACAGACGTAACATCACTTTGTTCGGTCTGCCAAAATGGAGAAACTTTGAGGGGATAGAAGTTGATTATTTCCACAGGATGAACCTTCATTTGTCCCTCCCTTATTTTGTTGATTACAACAGAGAGGAGGTTAAGGATTTTCTTATGAAATACCGCGCTCTGTTCAACAACGAACCTACACCATTTGCCTTTCAGGGGTATGATGTGACTCTTAGTGCATTTTCCTTGAATGGCAAGGGAAATGTTGAAGGTACACTTCAGATTCCGTTTGCAATTGGACGCACCTCAGAAAATAACGGCATAAGCAATACCGGCACAGCCAATATTGCTTATAATCCTGATTATACCATCACTGTAATAAAGTAGTTCCTACAGATATTTGTCTGACAACCACTGCGCCGTTTCTGCATCAAGGAGCGGCGCAAGTTTTTCATACACATTCCTGTTATAATCTTTCACCCATTGGGTTTCTGCCGCATCCAAAAGTTCCCACTCAACACAAGAAGTATCTATCGGGACTAAAGTAAATGTCTTGAACCTGTAGAACTCATTCATTTTGTTGAACTGCCACTGCTCTACAAGCACCACATTCTCTGTTCTTATACCATACTGTCCCTCTACATACACTGCCGGCTCATTTGACATTACCATTCCTGGAGCAAGGGTTACAGGGTTCTCCTCCATCCTTATGCTCTGAGGTCCCTCGTGCACACACAGGTAATGCCCTATACCGTGTCCTGTTCCGTGGAAATACATTGCTGCATCTTTGAACAACGGACCTCGGGCCAGGATATCCAACTGGCATCCTCTGGTATTCTTAGGGAAACAGGCCATAGAAAGACGCACCATACCTTTGAGTACCAGTGTATAATGTCTCCTCTGCTGCTGTGTCAGTTCTCCTATTGGAATTGTTCTGGTAGTATCTGTTGTTCCAAAAATGTACTGTCCACCGGTATCCATAAGCAAGAAATTGTTCATCCCCACAACCTGTGAGCTCTCCTCTGCAGCACTGTAATGGGGCAATGCGCCTGCAGGTCCAAAGGCAACAATAGGTTCAAAACTCTCTCCCCTGTAATTCTCGTCCTCACCTCTGAATTCCTCAAATTTCTTCCCGACAGTGTACTCGGTGAGTTCTTTCCCAGATACCAAAGCATCATCTATGAATTTGAGCACCTTGCACCAGGCAACGCCATCGGTAAGGAATGCTTTCTCAAAACCGGCCTTCTCCCAATTGTTCTTTATAGCCTTAAAGTAATTTACAGTACCGCCCAAAGTTGGATCATCCATAAATCTGGCCCCCGGAATATCCAGTGCCTTGTAATCTCTTACTGTTATTTTCCCTTTTGAACATATTCTCAAAATGCTGTCGGGAAGCTCTGATAAAATTTTTGTAAAATTATTGTACGGATGCAGTTCTACCCCTTCTGACACAAGAGTGTCCCTTACCTGATCATCTATTGAATCCAAATTTGCAAAAAGGTGTGTGGCAGTATTGGTTACTATGGCATACGATTGTACCAGAGGATTGTACTCTATATCTGTTCCCCTGATATTGCAAAGCCAGGCTACCTCGTCACACATAGTTACAATGTATGCAAAACGCTCATCTTTTACCCCAAGTGCCTCCACTACTCTCTGGTGTTTTGATTTTGGGGTTTCTCCGCTATATTGGGTGTTGAGATACATTACAGGATTGAACTTCAAAGATGGCCTTCCCTCCCATAACTCATCAAATATATCATCTGCAAGATACACACTGCAAGGTGACAACTCTGCTGCCAAGGATTCATACTCACTGTATGAGAAGAGCGACTTGTCTATAGCCACAGCTTCTCCCTGGGGATATTGTCCCAGAATCCACTCTGCGATGGTTGGAGTCCCCTCCATTTTAAGGCGCATCAGCTTTATCTGGCTCCCCTGCAACTGTGCTGCAGCCTGCACAAAATATCGGGAGTCTGTCCATAATGCGGCACTCTGCAAAGTTATCACCAATGTTCCGGCAGATCCGTTGAATCCGCTCAACCACTCCCTCACTTTATATCTGTTCTGGGTATACTCTCCAAAATGGGGATCATTGGTAGGAATTATCATTGCAGATACTCCCATCTGCTCCATTTTTGCTCTAAGTGCCTTAAGGGCATCCAATCTGTACATATCTTTCTATTTATTGTAAAACAAAACACCCCGGCATTACAGCCGAGGTGTTAAAATTAGTCAACTTTTGTCTGAATTACAAAAGTGAATCTGCATTAAGGTTATCTTTCTCAATATCCTTGAAGTATTTTACTGTACCAACCTTCAACTCGTCAGTTGCAGCATCGTCACATACGATGATTCCTTTTGGATGCATCTGAAGAACGCTGATAGTCCACATATGGTTTACACAACCCTCTACTGCGTGATACAAAGCTCTTGCTTTAGCGTGACCGTTTGCAAGGATAAGAACCTCTTTAGCATCCATAATTGTACCTACACCTACTGTAAGGGCGGTTTTAGGAACAAGGTTGATATCGTTGTCAAAGAATCTTGAGTTTGCAATGATAGTATCAGTTGTAAGAGTTTTCATTCTGGTTCTTGAAGTAAGTGAAGAACCTGGCTCATTGAAAGCAATATGGCCATCAGGACCAATTCCACCCATAAACAAATCAATACCACCGTAAGATTTGATCTTCTCCTCATATCTGATGCACTCAGCCTCAGGATTCTCAGCATTACCGTTAAGAAGGTTTACATTCTCAGGCTGGATATCAACGTGCTGGAAGAAGTTGTTCCACATAAATGAGTGGTAGCTCTCAGGGTGATCCTCTGGAAGACCAACATACTCATCCATATTGAAAGTAACTACGTTCTTGAAAGAAACTTTACCGTCTTTGTAGAATTTGATAAGCTCTCTGTAAGTTCCAAGAGGAGTAGAACCTGTAGGCAAACCCAAAACAAACGGACGCTCTGCTGTAGGAGCAAAATCATTGATTTTTTTCACAATGTAAGCTGCTGCCCAATGTGAAATCTGTGAGTAAGACTCTTGAATAATTAATCTCATAATTAAGTTCTATTATTTATTATCATTTTCTTTTAACAATTCCCTCGCATTCTCCAATGCCGCATTGGTAAGTTGGGCTCCGCTGAGCATTCTTGCAACCTCTTTCTCTCTCTCAACCCCTTCAATCATACGTATCCTGGTTGCAGCATTGTTGTCTTTATCAAACTCCTTATACACCAGCAAGTGTGTACCCCTCTTGGAAGCTATCTGAGGCAAATGGGTAATTGCAAAAATCTGCATCCTCTCCCCCATTTTTCCTATAAGTTCACCCATCTTGTCGGCAATACTTCCCGAAACTCCCGTATCAATCTCATCAAAAATCATTGTAGGCATACCAGTGAACTGAGCCATCAATGATTTTATGCACAACATAATCCTGGAAAGTTCTCCTCCCGATGCCGCCTTCTGCAACAGATTGAGTTTTCCATTCCCATTTGCACAGAAAAGGAATTCCACACTATCCTTTCCCTGCATTGTATATTTCCCTGAATCTGTCAATGAAACCTCAAAAACAGCATGAGGCATCTGCAAATCCCTTATATTTCCCTGTAATCTCTCCCCCAGTTCCTTTACCTTTCCTTTTCTTTCCAGAGTGAGCCGGTGTGCCAAATTCTCCCTCTCCTGGGTAAGAGCCATAATATGCCTCTCCAGTTCCTCTTTTTCTTCTGCGCTCCTTTCTGCCCCCAACAAATCCTTCTCAAGCCCGTCCTTAATCTGCAACAACTCCACTACACTACCCACAGAGTGCTTTCTCATTAAAGAATACAAATCTGAAATCCTCTCCTCAACCTGCTGCAGTCTCTGGGGAGAAACCACCACTTTCCCTGCAAGCATTTCCAGCTCCTCCTCTATATCCTTACACTCTATCCTACAACTATCCAACCTGTTACACAGCTCTTCCAATTCGGGCACAAAGTTAGAACTCTTTTGCAATAAATGCACTGCTTCCTTCAAATTTTGGACAACAGATATACCCATAGGCTGCATAAGTGCAACTGCACCATACAATCCGTCCCTAATCTGTTCCGAATTTGCAAGTTGCTTCTGCTCCAACTCCAATTCTTCAAGCTCCCCCTCTTTAAGCTTTGCCTCCTCCAGTTTGTCGTACTGGTACTGCTTATACTCCCTCTCTCCTTCACTCCTGACAATCTCCCTCTCCAGTTTCTCCAATTGTGCATGAGCCTTCTGAAGTTCAATGTGGACATTTCCATATGAATCCAGCAATGCTTGTGTCCCCGCAAAATAATCCAGCACCTGCATCTGGTAACCTGAATCGGTAAGCAGCAAATGCTGATGCTGTGCGTGTATATCAATTATTCTGGAAGAAACCTCAGTCAATGCTCCAAGGGTTGCAGGTTCATCATTTATGAAATTTCTGGCACGTCCTGCTGGAGATATTACCCTTCTCAATATTATCTCCTCTCCATCTGCTTCAAATTCCCCTTCTACCACACAATTCCTGCTGTTGTCTTTCAGAGAAGAAACATCCGCTTTGGCACCCAACAACAAAGACAATGCCCCCAGCATAATTGATTTTCCGGCTCCTGTCTCTCCTGTAACTATAACAAGTCCATCGGGAAACTCAATATCCAAAGAATCAATGAGGGCATAATTCTGTATGGTGAGTCTCTTAAGCATTACATAAGCTTTTCTATGTTGTCCATAATATCTGCCGCAACCTCACTCTTGCTTTTTAAAGGCAACGCAACAGATTCACCACCTTTAAAGAACAATGTCACCTTATTGGTATCGTGTCCAAAACCGGCACCAGTGTCTCTCATAGAGTTAAGGACAATCATATCCAATTTCTTTCTGGCAAGTTTTGCAGAAGCATTCTGCTCCTCATCATTTGTTTCAAGAGCAAACCCAACTGCAACGGTTTTCTTATCCCTGTTCTCACCTACCCAAGCAGCAATATCATTGGTAGGTGTGAGTTCAAGGTTATAATTGCTTTTTTCCCTCTTTATCTTCTGGTCTGTAAAATAAGCCACTGTAAAGTCTGCAACAGCAGCACAAAGAATCACCACATCTGCTCCAGGGGTATGCTCCTTTGTTGCCTCAAACATCTCGCCGGCAGTTGTAACATCCACAACAGTTACCCCAGGTGTCTTCATTTTTATGCTCACAGGCCCGCTCACCACAGTAACATCCGCCCCTCTTAAGGCAGCCTCCCTGGCAAGGGAATATGCCATTTTTCCCGATGAGTGGTTGGTTATATATCTTACAGGATCTATAGGTTCCCTGGTAGGACCGGCAGTAATGACCACCTTCCTTCCTTTCATAGAACCTTCAGCTGCAAAAATTGCCTCAACCTGACAAACTATATCCTCAGGTTCAGCCATTCGCCCTTTGCCCTCAAGGCCACTTGCAAGCTCTCCGCTCTGGGGTTCTATAATCCCAACTCCCCAACCCTTCAAAATCTCAAGATTCCTTTGGGTTGAAGGGTGCCTGTACATATCAAGATCCATAGCCGGAGCAACAGCCACTTTGCATTTTGCAGAAAGATAACTGGTAAGGAGCAGATTGTCAGCAACTCCAGAAACCATCTTTCCAATAGTATTTGCAGAGCAAGGTGCTATAAGATACAAGTCAGCCCACATTCCCAATGACACGTGACTGTTCCAGTCGCCATTCTCGGGATTATAGAAATCCACCAGAATAGGATTTTTAGATAATGTGGCCATAGTGAGAGGGGTGATAAATTGTTTTGCCATCTCTGTCATAACAACTTTCACCTCTGCCCCCTGTTTTACAAGGTTTCTTACAAGCACTGCAGACTTGTATGCTGCAATGCTCCCTGTAACACCCAACAAGATATGTTTTCCCTTAAGCATAATAAGGAGGTATTAAGCCTCAATCTTTCTTGAATATATCTCTCCAGACTGGAACTCTTTGATTGCCACCAATGTTGGTTTAGGCATTTTCTCAAAGTGACGTGAAATTTCAATCTGGTCCCTATTCTCAAAAGTCTCCTCCAAAGTATCAGCGTAATCTGTGAACTCCTCCAATTTTGCACTTAGTTCCTGTTTTACCTCTGCTGCAATCTGATTGGCCCTTTTTGCAATAATCATGGTAGACTCATAAATGTTGCCTGTAGGCTCAGCAAGTTCACTCAAATTTCTGGTAACTGTATTACCATAAACTTTGTACTCTTTTTTCTCCATTTTATTTTTTTTCTTCTGTATTATCTACTGTTTTAACGGCATAGCGGTCTACTTTTGCATAAAGACCTTCCAATTCCTTTTTATATTTGGACTCCGGATACTCACTTATAAAATTATAGTAATCGTCTATAAAGTCGAGGTATCTCTCTTTCTGTTTGGTCTCAATACTGTTATATGCAAACTTGTATGACGCCATTGCTATATAATAAAGGATATCTTCCCTGAACTGATTATCTGAATTCTCTTTCAGCACATTCTTAAGAGCATATCTTGCTGCCTTATAGTCTTCCATTGTGTAATACAACTTTGCAGACTCAAAGCTCTTTCTTTCCAACCTCTCCATAAGATCCTTCATCATCTCCTGACAAACCGGATAATATTTGCTTGTAGGATTCTCATACATAAACTCACTTATCACAGCCATTGCCTTTCTGGTTGGAGTCTGGTCAAGTTCATATCTGTGTGTACCCCTATAGAGACAGTCAATCCTAAGGAACTTTGCCTCCTCAATAAACGAACTTCTTGGATACACTTCAGCAAATTTTGCAAGACTTGTTTCTGCTGTTTCAAAATCTCCGTATCTATAATTGCTCAAGCCGTGGAAATAGCTTACAGAATCTTCTTGAGGCAATCCCTGAACCAGAAGATTAAGATTGTCAAAAATATCAGCTGCTTTCTTATATTTACCGCTCTCAAAATACTCACGCGCAGCCTTATATTTGAAGTCCACGTCGTTACTCTTCATTACGGTATCATAATAACTGGCACAAGAGAACTGCAATAACGCAACAGCCAGCAATGCTATAATGTTTATTTTACGCATCATCTCTTTCATTAGTTTTCCTGTAAGAACTTCTCGGCATCCATAGCTGCCCTGCATCCGCTGCCGGCTGCGGCAATTGCCTGCCTGTAAATAGGATCCTGAACATCACCTGCTGCAAAAACACCAGGCACATTTGTTTTTTGAGTCTTACCCTCTGTTATTATATATCCTTCCTGATTTGTCTCTACAAACTCCTTAAATACCTCAGAATTAGGGTGATGTCCTATTGCAAGGAAGAAACCGTGAATCTTTATTTCACGCTCCTCACCAGTCTTGTTGTTCACAAGAGCTGCTCCTGTCACACCAAAATCATCACCAAGAATTTCTTTTGTATTTGTGTTCCACAACACCTCAATATTAGGAGTATTCAAAACTCTCTCCTGCATTGCTTTAGACGCTCTCAACACATCTCTCCTGACAATCATGTAAACTTTGTTGCAAAGACCTGCAAGATATGTGGCCTCCTCACACGCAGTATCACCGCCACCAACTACTGCAACATCTTTCTTACGGTAAAAGAAACCGTCGCAAGTTGCACAAGCAGAAACTCCTTGTCCCCTAAACTTGTCCTCTGAAGGCAATCCCAAATATTTTGCTGTTGCACCTGTAGCAATGATTACTGTATCTGCCTCAATCTGAGTGCTTCCGTCAATCTCCAAAGCAAACGGTCTCTTGGAGAAATCAACCTTGCTGACAATACCGAATCTCACCTCTGCACCAAATCTCATTGCCTGTTTCTTAAGGTCTTCCATCAACTCATTGCCGGTAACACCCTCCGGATATCCTGGGAAGTTATCAATTTCTGTAGTTGTTGTAAGCTGACCGCCAGGTTGGTTACCCTCGTACACTACAGGATTAAGGTTTGCTCTTGAAGCATAAATGGCAGCTGTATACCCAGCAGGGCCGCTACCTATAATCAGACATTTTACTCTTTCCATCTCATTAAGACATATTATCTTGCAAAGTTAGTATTTTTTTTTGAATAGCTTATCTTTTATATAATATTCCCCTCTCAACTCCCATACCAGCAAGAATGAAGCAAACCATCTTGAGAAAAGGAGGACATACCAAGTTGCCCCCATAGCAGTAAGCAGTAGGAGATCTTCAAGGTTACTGTGGGATATGCATATATGGGTATTAAGCAGATCTATGTCTCTTTTAGTAACATTTCCGGTCCCAACCTCTTCCATCATAACAGCCGCACCATACGCCAATCCAAGAGTATTTGCCACAATCCACAAAAAAGAAGTTCTTGCAGGCAAACCAAAAAATGCAAGGAAATATTTCAGGAATCCTGATATCCATCTTATTATACCATACTCTGCCAATAATTTCTGCACTATTGCAAGGGTATAGATAAGTGTTGTCATCTTAATCACCACCCCCAATGTGGAGCGTAACCAATCTTTGAAAAGCACTATAAAATCCATATCCTGCTGCTGCGCAGCCCCTAAACTTTTCATCACCTCTCCCGGCAACAGTTTGTTCAAGAAAAATGCCAAAGTGAATGCAGAGATGGTTCTTATAATTACAATCCTTACAGCAGATGTACCTGTCTTTTTCTGAACAGCTGTTTCTGTAATCATATTATGGGCACACAACACCATTGTACTGAGAATGGTAAGGGCCCTCACATCAAAATCAAAGGATACCGCCACAGATATTGCGGCATATACATTGACAAAATACCCGGTGACAAATGGAAGGGCTGCCTCTCCAGGTAATCCAAGCCCGTTGAAAACGGGGCTCAAAAGATTTGAGAACCAGGGAAGGATATTGAAATATTTTAGAAACATTATTGCAAAAGAAACTCCTACAGTAATTTTTATGAGCCAGATACAAGTTTTGGTTGTACTTGGCAATACGCTCTTTACACATCTCGTTATCTTTTGAAAATTAGTCTCTTCTGAAAGAGAAGCCTTAGATTTTTCAGACATAAACAAATCAATTTGCCGCAAATTTACACCTTAATTTCAATTACGCAGCAATTTTATGCAAAAAGCTCTTAGAAGGAGAACTTTACGCCTCCCTGTAGCGAGAATCCCAACGGATTTTCTGAATAAATACTCTTTATTATGTATCCATAATCTCTTACAAGTTCCCCATTATGATTCATTCCAAAATAGTAGTACACTCCGGGTTCCAGATACAGGGCAGCTCCCCCACCAAGCTCCAATTGTCCACCCAACTGAAACAAAACAGAAGTGTATATTTTGTCAAGGTCCAATCGTCTGACCTCATTGTATCTGCCTTCTTCCAATACTCCAATAATACATTTTTCAAATAGGGCACCTGCCGATACGTATGCAGAAAGAGCTCTCCCTTCTGCAAAATTATATGACAGTTCAACAGGGATACCAACAAAGTGGAGTTTTTGAACAATATCATATGATGCATTTGATTTCAGATACTGATATAACACTCCACTCTCTACATACAATCTCTCTTTTATCTCCTTTGCAAATGAGACACCTATTTTCAATGGCATCTTATGATTATATGAGAGGGGTACATATTGCACTCCATTAGACAAAGCAGGCATTGTTCCAAGCCACTGTACTGTAGTATAATTCTGTAACTCAAGAAAATTGACCATCCCCCAATTGTCTGAAGAAACAGGATTATCCATAACTACAAACTTATCCATTCCTCCAAAATCGGGTATGCCCACTCTACCTCTTCCTCCGGCAAAAGCTATAGTGCTTTTCCCTCTTCTCCTGTATGTATCACCTTTAAGATACTCCAATTCCTTCATATATTGCTTTCTCTCCTCATCCTTTTTTTTCCCCATCTCACTTTCCCCAACACTCTCTTCCACTTTCTTGACCTCAACAATATCATCGTTCTTTTTAACATCCCCTGACGTATCTCCGTTCTCTCTTTCACTCACACAATCATCCGCATCATAAGCCGCTCCGGCATCCTCTTCATCAACCGGTATATGCTGCACAGAAATCTTCCGCCCTATCTCTACACTCTGCTCTACAGAAGCTGACACTTCAATCTCCCCCTGTGGTTCGTATTCCTCTAAAACTGCAATCACACCACTCTGTCCGACAGGAGTTGAATGGGGCCACACAATGAACATCACCAGCAGTAAAGCTGCTGCAAACGGTGCTGCCAGCATTATCAGGTCAAACTTACGTTTGGGCACCTCAGGTACCACCTGTGGCATATCTTTCTGCAACTCTTCCCAGAAATTGTCGGGAAGATGCTCAGAATAATTCTGAACAGAATTCTTCAGCTGCTCCAGCCATTTGTCATCTTTCAAGCTTCCCATTTTCTGATTCTTTCAAATAATTGTCAATTTTCTTTGCTATTGCCGTTTTGGCTCTCAGTAATTGTGACGAGGAGGACCTTTCATTAATTCCAAGTCTCCTGGCTATCTCTTTATGAGGGAGTTCTTCAAACACATAAAGATTGAACACTGCTCTGTACCCGGGAGGAAGCCCTTCTATAAACTCTATAAGTTTTTTTACAGGAATCCCGTCTGAAAAAGACTCCGGAGGAATCTCTTCTACAATATTTTGAGGCAATTCTGTTTTCTTGATTTTAATTTCCTGCCTGATATATTCAAGTGCGAGATTCACTGTCAATTTGGATATCCACCCTTTAAGCGACCCCTTTCCCCTATATGTAAATTTACCAATGTTTGAATATATTTTAATGAAGGAATCGTGCAAAAGATCCTGAGCACCCTGTCTGTCTGCACTATAACGCAAACAGATCCCGTACAGATGCTCAGAATATCTTTCATAAAGAATTTTCCGGGCAACTGCATCACCTTTGGCACATTGTAGCGAGAGCTCCTTTTCCTCCATTTTATTTAAATTCTACCTCTAAAACGGACAAATTTAAAAAATACTGCATCCATTTAAGCAGTATTTTTTAAATTTGCACGTTTTATGTAGTAGAGGATTGGAAACAAAACCTTACTATTCAGGGATAACAAATTAACAAGAAATTTTAAATGAGAAAATTTACAAAAATTCTATTGGTTGCCTTAATGGCTGTACCATTTCTGTACTCTTGCAGCACCACATACGAGCAAGCGGACAAGGCAGCACTTATCACTGTTCAGAAATCGTTGACTCCAGCCGGATTCTACGGTATTTTGGATAATGGAGAAAGATTGTATCCTGGTGTAATGAGAGTGAACTACACTCCTTCAAATGATTTGCAGCGTGCAATTGTATACTTCTCTGAGCTGGATGAGCCACGAGAAGGATTTACATATAATGCAGATGTGTTCAATATTGCAGAGATTACAACCAAATATATAACACAGGTTAGAGATGTTGCAGCCGACACCCTTGACAATGGCCTTGAGATTACCAATGTTTGGATTGGAGGAGGATTTTTGAATGTGGAGCTGAAACTGGATATTGACCCTTATATGACATCAAATGTTGCCATATCATTACAGGATATGGTTTTGGATGGCCCGGCAAATATAGAAGAAGGCCTGTATCCTTTAACTCTTGGTGTAAGATGTTACCCTAAAAGTGACAGTGGCAATAGTACAACTATTAATACAATGGCCTGCTTCTACATTGGCTCGGAATACGATTTGGACAATCTTGGCTGTAGTGGCTATAAAATTTCGTACATCAATTTGAACTCACTTTCAGGAGATGAGAAAATGTTCAAGATTGTAACACCAGAAAATAATGCGCAATCATCATTCTAACCAATGATATCTTAAATGAAAAAGAGACCTGCAGGTCTCTTTTTTTATTTTTGCTCCTCCCAATGGAAAGGTTCAAATGCGGCATTTTCTGAAAGCCACTCTTTCTTTCTGTTGGCATATATTATAAAAGGTATTCCAACCATTACAATACACCCTATAATCAGAACCGAATACCATACTGTATTGCTTCCGGTTGCAATCTGTGATGGTGGTATGAAGCTCAACACAAATGCAAGCAATGAACCGCAGAAGCCTACCCCGCTAATAAGCCATATAAGGACATTCCCTTTTCTGCCAATTCTGTACGGGCGCTCTGCATCCTTCATATTGTACCTCAATTTGATTGCAGATGCAAACATAATCAGATACATTATAAGATACAGCACTACAGTAAGCTGGCTGAGAATCTGATAGAAACTCTGTACAGAAGGCATCACAACAAACAACAGGCTCAACAATGTAACAATACCCCCCTGCACAAGCAGAATATTCTTCTGAACACCGTTCTCGTTGGCTTTTTGGAAAAATGGAGGGAGATACCCCGCTTTTCCCACGGCAAAAATACCTTTTGACGGACCGGAAACCCAAGTAATTACACTAGCAAGAACACCAAAGGCCAACGCCACTGCTATTACCGGAGATAGCCAGCTGGCTTTCAGATAGGCAAAGTATTTGTCAAATCCAATGAGCAGACTCTGGGTAAGGTTTATATCTTTCTGAGGTATGATTATTCCAAGTGCAAAAGTTCCAAGAACAAAAATTACAACTGTAATTATTGCCCCCATAAACACCGCTTTAGGATAATTCTTACCAGGATTGTCCATATCGGTAACATAAATACCACCCATCTCCATACCGGCATAAAACAAGAATATTCCCGATGCCAGAACAAGGTTGTTGAAATTTGTAAGATCTGGGAAGAAGCTTCCGTGGAAATCCATCTGTGACACACCTCCGGTAGCCAGATAAACAATACCCAAAACAACCAGAAGAGCCGCAGGGATTATAGTTCCTACCAAACCTCCAATTTTAGCAATTTTTCCTACCCAGCCCATTCCCTTAAGGGAGATGAATGTTGCCAGCCAATAAATCACAAGTACAACTGCCAGCGAATAGATCCTATTGGATGCCAGTGTCATGTCATAAGACTGGCTCATACCTGTAAATGCTATGGCAACAGCACCAAAAGTAAGCACTGTAGGATACCATATTGTATTTTGTATCCATTGTATCCAAATTGCAAGAAATCCCCATTTCTTTCCAAATGCCTCACCTACCCAACGGAAAACTCCTCCTTGCTTGTCTTTAAACATTGCTGCCAGCTCTGCAGCCACCAGTGAGGTTGGAATAAGAAATACAATTGCTGCAAACAGATAATAAAAAGCCGAACTCAGTCCATACTCGGCCTCTGCCGGCAAGCCTCTGAGGCTTACAACGGCAGTAACATTCATTATTGCCAGAGTGAACACACTCAACTTGGCAATCTGTTTTGTATTTCCAGCCATAAAAAATCATTTAATGAGTAAATACTTTTCCTTTTTGCTTCTCCTGCTTCTCATAAGCAATCCTTGAAGGGGTAGGATACTGCAACTGCTCCAGCTGTAAAACGGCCTCCTTCATATCATTGAGCATCATATCAGCCATATCTCTGGTAAAACCCTGTTTTACCACCACTCTCATTACAACAACATCTTCCAACGATTTTGGCAAAGTGTAGGCAGGCACCATCCAACCACTCTGTTTCAATTTGTCCTGCAAATCATACAAAGTCCATTTGGATGTTTTGTCATATTCCTCATCAAGATGCCAGATAAACAGAGGATTTACAACCTCTTTAGAATAATTGTGAAACTGTGGGAACTTGCCTATCTCACTCCATATATATTTTGCAATTTCCATACTGTTGTGCTGGATTGCCTTGTACCCCTCAAATCCCAACCTTATATAATTGTAGTACTGGCCAAGAATCTGTGCACCTGGGCGTGAGAAATTAAGCCCGACCTGAGAAATTTCTGCCCCAAGATAATTTACAGAGAAGTTCATCTCATCTGGGAGATATTTCTTGTCTTTCCAGATAACCCATCCCAAACCAGGGTATACAAGACCATATTTATGGCCGGAAGTACTTATAGAAAGCACCCATTTCAACCTGAAATCCCATTTCCTCTGGGGATTAAGGAATGGCAATATAAATCCTCCCGATGCCGCATCAACGTGAATTGGGATATCATACCCTGTTCTTGCATTATATGCATCAAGAGCCGCATCCAAAGCCTCCACATCATCATTCAAACCTGTCCAAGTGACACCTTGTATAGGTACAATACAAATTGTGTTTTCGTCGCAATACTGCAATGCAAGCTGTGGATCAAGTGTAATGTGCTCTGCTGAAAGTGGGACCTGCCTCATCTCCACCTGCCACAACTGGGCAAACTTTTCCCATACTACCTGCATCCCTGTACTGATTACAAAGTTTGGTTTGTCGTAAGGTTTGCCGGCTGCAGCACGTCTCTTTTTCCATCTGAGCCACGCAGCTATACCTCCCAACATACAAGCCTCGCTGGAACCGATGCCTACCGCCCCTGTTTTCCATTTCCGCTGTTCTGGAGAATTCCACAAATTTGCCAGTATATTTATACACTTGCCGTTAATTACTGCCACCCTCGGATACTCTGTTTCATCTATATAGTTGATATTTATAGCTTCATTCATCAGTTTTGTAGCATATTCATCCATATAGGTAGTTACAAACGTTGCAAGGTTCAACATAGGGTTAGTTTGAGGATATGTCTCTTCCTTAACTATCTCATACGCTACAGCAGGATCTGTAGAGTGTTGTGGAATTACATCTGAAGGCGCTGGTTGCAATACTCTGTCGGACGCAAAAATCGGAACCACTAAATTTTTCTCTTCTTTCATAAGCTTTTATTTTTTAATTTGTTATACCATTTTAACTGGCAATATGAATAACAATAAAGATGTATTTTTGTTGTATTGTCTGTATTTTTTAAGTAATCATCGGGAAGAAAAAGTAAATTTTCTATAAAAATTATTTGCGTATAATAATTATTTTAATTTACTTTGCAGAGTAAACACAAAACAAGGTGATATGTTGATACTGAAAAACAAGATTAAAGAGGCTGGACTTAAGGCTACGCCTCAGAGAATTGCAATTTACGAGGCTATGAGAAAATTAGGGCATGCCTGTGTTGATATGGTTGCAGTGGAGTTGAAAACTTCATTCCCCACTCTTACAATTGCAACAATATACAATGTTCTTGAGTCTTTTGTAAATGCAGGGCTTCTTGTTAGAAGATTCAGTTCAAACAACAAAATGTATTTTGATGTGAATGTGTATGAACACGCACATTTTTACAATACAGAGGAGAACTCTTATGAGGATTATAATGATCCGGAACTTGTAAGAATTGTTATGGAATACATCTCTTCAAAGAAAATTGAGAATTTTGATCTTAAATCTGTAGACATACAGCTTGTAGGCAAAAGAATAACTAATTAAAAACCAATAACAAACAATATTAATTTAAGGAGATACAATTATGGCTACTATTAAAGGTACACAGACTGAGAAAAACCTATTGACCGCTTTTGCTGGTGAGTCACAGGCTAGAACAAGATATACATTTTTTGCAAGCGTAGCTAAAAAAGAGGGATTTGAGCAGATTGCTGCTGTATTTGCAGAGACTGCAGACCAGGAGAAAGAGCACGCCAAAAGATTCTTCAAATTCTTGGAGGGTGGAGATCTTCAGATTACCGCCACTTACCCTGCCGGTAAAATTGGCACAACTGCAGAGAACTTGTTGGCAGCAGCTATGGGTGAGAACGAGGAGTGGAGCGAGGCTTATCCTCATATGGCAGAGGTTGCTATGCAGGAGGGATTCCCTCAGGTTGCTGTAGCTTTCAGAGAAATAGCAAAAGTTGAGGCTATGCACGAGCAGAGATACCGCACACTTCTTGCAAGAGTTGAGGAGGGTAAAGTGTTTGAGAGAGATGAGGAGATTGAGTGGCAGTGCAGAAACTGTGGTTATGTATACACCGGTAAAAAAGCTCCAGGCACATGCCCGGCTTGTTTGCACCCACAGGCATATTTTGAGCCTAAAAAATGGAATTTCTAAAAAGTTGAAGTCTTTTGGAACCGCCCTGATTGGGGCGGTTTTTTTACTATATTTGCACCCTAATTTACAGAATGTATATGAAAAGCATCAAAGGGCTTATAATGGCCATACTCTCGTCTGCCACTTTTGGACTCATTCCATTGTTTTCAATTCCTTTGATGGTTAATGAAAACAAATCTCTGGAACTGGATCTTGACAATGTCTGCTTCTACAGATTCCTGTTCTCTGCCCTTTTGATGGGTGTGATTGTTTTCATATGTTTTGCAAAAAAACAGGCCGGAGCACTGGATGTCAAAAATGTGCTTAAAGAGGCCTTTGGCCTGTCTGTAAAACAGTTCTTCCTTTTGCTTCTCATATCTGTATTCTATGCATCTACAAGCATTTTTCTTACTGCATCATATACAATTGGTGAGATTCCCAGCGGTATTGCCACTACAATGCACTTCTTGTATCCTGTGTTCGTTACAGCCATAATGATAATGTTCTTTGGTGAGAAACTCACTGTTTTCAAGGCTTTGGCTGTAGTGTTGGCTTTTGGCGGGGTTTTCTTCCTTAGCGGCGCATCCTTTGAGAGTGGTTTTTCACTTAATCCACTTGGACTGCTGTTTGTACTGATTACAATATTCACTTATGGATCGTATATAATTGGTGTCAACAATATAAAAGCAATAGCAGGAATGAACGGGATGAAACTCACATTTTACGTACTGGCATTCTCCTGCCTGCTATTTATGTGCAACCTTGTATTAAAAGGTGGGGAATTTGCACCTCTTACAACTTTTCACCAATGGTGGAACATTCTGGCTCTGGCATTTGTCCCTACCCTCATTTCAGACCTCACATTGGTATATGCAATTCAGATTATAGGTTCAACCACAACAGCCATTCTGGGATGTATGGAACCTCTTACAGCTGTACTTGTAGGAATTGCTGTTTTTGGAGAAAGGCTCAATCTCAACCAGGGTATAGGAATGGTTTTGGTATTCATTGCCGTATATCTGGTAATTCTTGTACAAGACAACAAAACAACAGGGCAAAAAGGCTGATAACAACTTTTTCTTGTTATTGGCTATACCACCATTACTTTATTTTTGCAGACAAATAATCTGCCTGCCCGGGTAATTGTATCTGCAGGCTTTACAGTTATATGCAATAGTATATGAGAGGAATCAAAGTGGGTAATTTCCTGATATTCCGCAATTCACACATCTGTCTCATTTGCAATATAGTTTCAAATGGAGATAATACCCCTGCCATAATAATGGGTATAGACAGCAATCTGAAGAAGTATGAAGGGACATCTGATGATTGGTCTACAGTCATTGGCAAAGGTGAAGAGCTGAAGGAATTCAGCAATGCTGTTTTAAACAAAAACATAAAGGGGAAACAGTCAAAGGGGGACAAATAAATCACCCTCTCCACTTTTTTTAGTACCTTTGCGGCAATGAAGAAGTATACCCGGGCATATTATATTCTGGCACCAGCATTCACTGTGCTTTTCTTTGGCAATCTTGTATATGGTGCAGTAAACATTCCAGTTGTAGATGTGCTTGGCATCTTGTTAGGAGAGAGTTCCCCAAAAGAGTCGTGGAATATGATAGTTCTCTTTTCCAGACTGCCGCAATGTATCACAGCACTGCTTGCAGGAGCAGGACTTGCCATAAGTGGTCTGTTGCTTCAGACCTTATTCAAGAATCCATTGGCGGGCCCTTCCATTTTGGGTATAAGTGATGGTGCCAATCTTGGTGTTGCTGTAATAATGCTGTATTCCGGGGGAATGGTTGGAGGGATAACCGGTGGGGCATACTTCCCAATGATAGCTGCAGCTTTAGCCGGTTCGCTTGCAGTACTTGCACTTATCATATATTTTTCAAGAAAAGTCAGAAGCAATGTAATGCTCCTTATCATTGGTATAATGATCGGATATCTGGCATCATCTGTAATATCTATACTCAACTATCACGCTGCTGCCGACAAAGTGCACCAGTTTGTAATGTGGGGGATGGGTGATTTTACCGGTGTTTCTGTAGACAAGTTGCCATATTTTGCTTTCTTTACCATATTGGGACTCATATACTCGCTACTGCTCATAAAGCCATTGAATGCGCTTCTGCTTGGTGAAATGTATGCTGCAAATCTTGGTGTAAAGATAAAGTCTGCCAGAATATCCATTCTCATTTGCACAGGAATACTTACTGCCACAATAACAGCTTTCTGTGGTCCTGTATCCTTTATAGGACTGGCTGTACCACATATTGCCAGGATGCTGCTTGGAACATCAAACCACAACCATCTTGTTCCGGTTACAATTTTAAGCGGATCTTGTATTGCAATGTTGTGTAATATGCTCACTGTTATTCCAGGAAGCAATGCTCTGCTTCCATTGAATGCTGTCACACCAATAATTGGTGCTCCTATAATAATATACGTTATCATAAACAGGAAAAACCTGCAATATTTCAACTAAAGGAGGGAAAGCATGAATGGAAAAAACATAGCAGTAGAGGCCATCAGGCTTACAATAGGTTACCACGAGGGCAAGAAGTACAAGGTTGTCCAAAAGAATGTGAACCTTGCACTTTACAGTGGCGAAGTAACTTGCCTTCTTGGTCTTAACGGCGCAGGTAAATCTACCCTCATAAGGACATTATGCGGTTTTCAGCCCCCATTGGAAGGTGAAGTGATGTTGCAGGGAAGGAAACTCTCATCTTATACTCAAAGCGAGTTTGCCAGAGAAGTTGGAGTTGTACTTACAGAAAAAACCAATGCAGGTGGAATTACCGTATATGATCTTGTATCACTTGGCAGACACCCTTACACAGGATTCTTTGGCACCCTTAAAGATAAAGACCATAAAGTGGTTGAAGATTCACTGCAGGCTACAGGAATTTCCCATAAAGCCAACAGCTATGTTTCTGAACTCTCAGACGGTGAAAGGCAGAAAGTTATGATTGCAAAGGTTCTTGCCCAGGAGTGCCCAATAATTGTTCTTGATGAGCCTACGGCATTTCTTGATGTTACTGCCAGAATTGAGACAATGGTATTGTTGCGCAAACTTGCAAAAGAACAGAACAAGGCAATTGTACTCTCCACACACGACATTGATTCTGCAATACAGATGGCAGATAACCTGTGGCTTCTCTCCAAGGGGAAACCGGTAAGATTTGGCGCTCCGGAAGATCTTATTATGGATGGTACAATTGGGGAGTTTTTCAGCAAGGAGAATATTGTATTTGACCAGGCAACAGGCAAACTGAGTGCATCTGTAAAAGAGATGCGTCCAATTGGGGTAAGTGGAGACTTCAACACCGCCTACTGGGTTGGAAATGCCCTTGTAAGGAACGGATACACCCCATCAGGACAACAGAGTGAAGGTATAAATATCCTTTGCAAAAATTGCAGAGAAATAGAGTTGTGTCTTCCCGACAATACAATAAAAAAGGTCACCTCCGTTGCCCAATTATGCGAAATGCTACAGAATGCCACTAATGGGGCATAGGTTCATAACATATGAATTTATAATCTGGAAGCAAATCCGGATGAAACATCTTCACATAATCTGCCAGAATATAGTCGGGATGTATGGCAATATACTCATAGTATGGGGTACCAACTGTATTGCATACAAAAATCTGTCTGTTCTTGAATGGTGCAAAATTCTCATATGGTTTGTACTCTGCCTTCAGATCTGCGTATGTCATAGGGCGGGACATTGCATATTTGAATACCCAGATATCTGAATCTGCTCCCTTCTCATATACCCTTTCAAATGCAACTGGAACACTTCCTGTCTCTTTGTTGTCACTGAAGATATAGTCTGCACCTGCATCTTTGTACATCTGTGCAATGTAACTGTCTCCACCAACTATAAACCAGGAAGAGCCATACTTGCGCTCACTCATAATTTTAGGCTTCTGCGTAACAGTGGCAGCAAGAGCTTTAAGCCTGTTGTAGTTCTCTTCTGTACTTTTGAACAAAGAATCTGCCACATTCCTTTTCCCCTGCAACATTCCAAATACCTTCATCCACTCAACTCTTCCAAGGGGATGGGTTTCCATATAGTCTGCTGATTCAAAAATTGGGATTCCCAATTTTTCTGCCTGACCATAGCCACCGTTCTCAAAAGGAGATGCTATAATAATCTCTCCATCTATATCCATTATGACCTCAACACTTGGAGAAGATGCTTTCCCACAATCTACTATCTTGCCCTGGACAAGCAGTTCCTTTACCTTTATAGAAGTAAGGTATTCCGGCTCACATATTCCCACCACTGCATCCAGAGAGTTAAACTCTTCCCATATTGATGTGTGGATGGTTGTGTACATTATTATATTCTTTACCGGAACTTTTATAATTGTCCCTTGCGGCAAGTTATCGGGAAGAGGCTTTTCCCTATCTACCAGCACATAACTCTGCAACACCTTGGAGGTATCCCAAGGGTCTGCTATTGATATTACAGAGCAGTTGCTGTAATGGGTTATCTCAAACCCCTGTGCATATAGGTTCTTCTCGCTGTTTCCCTCTTCTGTAAAAGCAGCGCCACCCCGGCCTCCACTGCAAGAGGCAAGGGCAGCAATGCAGAAAAATAAAAATATGGATTTTATTTGCTTACTGAACATATTGTTATAGGATTTAAAGCTCCGGTATCAAACTTACGGACTACCTGTCCATCTGATGATATGACATATACATCTCCGTTGCTTATATAGTCTGATGAACCAATATAAACATCACCTGTAAATTTGTCTGCAAAAAGGCAGTACCCGTTTGGCACATCTGCCGCCGATACAAACTCCCCAACAAGTTTGTCTTTTGTCGTATCAAATGTATCGTAGCTTGTTGTTGCGTTCCAGTTCTCATCATATACGGTACTGAGGATATATGCAACCCCGTCTTTACCTATAGCCATATTGGTAGGGACAATCTCATCAATTGTGGCAATTGCATCTGTAGCTGTATTTATTTTATGCAACTGGGCAGGAACCTCACCATAATCTCCCCAGGTGATAAGATAAATTTTATTGTCTGATGCTACATGGAAAGTCTGTGGGTTATTTGCACACTCAAGGGTTTTGGTTACTGTAAATGAAGTTGGATCAATAACCGAGATTGTTTTGCCGTATGGCCAGTTATATCCGTCTGAATTTGCCACATATACCTTTTTGTTTGCGTATGCCATACCTTCAGGCATAGGACCAACCTTTACAGTCTTTACATTAAAGCTGGCAGTGTCAATAGCGCCAACATACCCCTCCATATAGGATACATACACTTCCCCATCAACAGTTGCAAGATGCCTGGGAGACAGATTTGCCACATCACCCTGTACAGTTATCTCCTTTAACAAATACCCCTGCAAATCTGTTACAAAAACTACTGCAGACCCAGTCATTGCAATATAAATTTTGCTTCCGTATATGAGCATATCATTGCCTGTATCACCCAGTTTCTTTCCGTTTGACTGCTTAAAGATATCAGCTGACAACACGTTTGTTTTTGCATCATAGTAGGCAAGGGTTGCATCGTTGTTACCCATCTTGCCACTGTTAAGGATATACAGCCCTGCAACAGCAGGTTCATCGGAATCAGGAGTTCCATTTACAGGCTTATCCGAATCAGTTCCATCTTTTGAACAAGAGACAAAGGCCAAAAGAGCCAATGAAGCTAAAAAACAAGTGAACTTCTTCATTTTAAAGTGTTTAAAAGATTAATAATTAAACTTTAATGTAAATCTCAGTGTCCGGCCGGGCATTGGATAATATTGTATTACATCATATTGTACATCTGTAAAATTCTGGCACTCCAACTGCAGCTGCAAATTGCATTTCCACATTTCAAATCCCCTTCCCAATGAAACCGAATGCTCCACATACCCATCTATACGGTTTGCATCTGTATTCTGCGGAAGTGCATACCTCTCCCCCACAGCAGTAATCATATACCCCAAATTTACCCATCTGTTAAGCAGCGATGCAGAAAAACTCCCGGAATGTCTTGGGGTATAGGGTATCTGATGCTTGTAATTCTTGTCCTTTGGAGAGGTTACATCCACCGCATATTGCAAAGACCAGTTCCCCTGCAGCTGCAACCTCATATCTCTGCCAAAGGAGAAGCTGGCACCGGCATTTATATCTGAGCCCCAAATATCCACCTCACCCAAATTCATCATCTTCCACACAAACAGTGTAGGCAATGCCACAATCTTGTCTTTTACTTTATTGAAATAGCCGTCTGCCTGAAGAGAAACTTCATCAAGTACCCCTGCAAAACCTTTCCTCCAGGTAAGTCCCACGTTAAACTGCCTGGCAATCTCAGGGTTAAGTTGTTTGTTGCCTATTTCATTATAATACAAGTCATTAAATGTAGGAGTCCTGAACATATCCTGATATGAGGCCCTAACCCTCAAATTCTTGTCGGCAAACAATTTATACGAAATGCTCACCGCCGGCGAGAGCCTGAACCTGTTGTCTGCAGCACTCCCCATCCTAACCTCCTCCATAATGAAAGTTGAGAGAAGACTTGCTGTCACAGTTACCCTTTTCCCCGTATACTTTCCAGCCAGGACTGTAAGGGATGTGAATCTCTCGGGATATACAAAATTTGGATATGATGCATCAAGGGTATTCCTGAAAAAGTCCTGAGACAATACCACAGAAAGCCCTCCCACAGGTTCATATTTTCCCGATACCGAACCATACAGCTCCCTTTGGGTATAATAATCAATCTTTACGCCATCGGGATAATACTCTTTCTCATCCTTATATTTGTTCCAGGCATAATTGTATTTCAGCTGCCCCTGAAGTTCCCATTTCTCCCCCAAAACATTTCTGTAATGAGCCTGAACAAAAGCCGCCTCATCCCACAATCTCTCCCTCGCATCTGTCTTATACAACACAACCGAGCCGGGCAGCCCTCTTTGGGAACTCAACCAGTTACCTTTAAATGAAAGTGTTCCCCCTTTGCCCAAATCACCGTACAGATTCGCCTCCCCCCTGATTGTGTTCACATCAGAATTCAACCTTCTCTCCCTTGTAACCACATTGCCATTTACCAATGTAAACGGATAATCACCTTCAGAAGAGAGCCAGTCTGCATTCATTGCCATTGCCCATCTTCCCGACAATTTGTGCTGGTAATAAAATGAAGGGTTGTATGTATTGAAAGAAGAGAATTTCATTGCAGCCCCAACATTTACATCAGATTTGTCAAATACAGGTTTTGCTGTTCTGACATTAAGCACCCCTGCCGATGCAAACATTCTGGCACTCTGGAATATATCATCACTCTGCCCAATTGACAAGGTTACATATTCCACATTGTCCAAATTGAAACGCCCAATATCAACCTGCCCGCTTTGGGCATTTGATACAGTTACCCCATCATAACAGATGGCGGTATGCTGGCTCCCCATACTCCTTACAGATACAGTCTTTACTCCACCTATTCCACCATAATCCTTAATCTGCACACCTGAAAATCTCTTGACAGCCTCGTGCAGCTCCTTAACCCCCAATTTGGCAAAATCCTCTTTTGCCATAACCTGCAAAGGGACACTCTGAAGTGTGGCAGACGGCTTTGCAACTGCAGTAATTACAGCTGTCCTGATGGTGTCTTCCTGCTCCTGAATTATATTCTGTGAATATACAGGCAACGGCATATACAACAAAGCAACAGCAAACGCCCAAAAGCGAATACCCCGCAACAATTGTATCACCGGCTGCAAAATGGCATAAAGAACACCACTGCGCACATCAGACAAAGAATAAAACTGCATTAAAAAATGGTTCTACGAAAATCTTTACCCGAGATTCTCAAGTTACAAGAGCTGCGGCAGGTCTTCTGACTTATTCATCCAAAGGCGCCTTCCCATCATCTATGACAGTGGCCAAGATAACCTTTAGAACATTATAGAAATTACAGCTACGGGTACAGTTCCTGATTCTCACAGGATTCCCTATTATTAACCGCCCCCGGAAAGGAACGGCTACACCCCAACTCAACGGCAAAGGTACTACTTATAAACAAAAAAACAAGCAGAAGAATGGGAATTTCTCCTGCCTGTTTTTAAAGGTTCCGGCAATATGTTCCTACAAGCCGAACGAAGGTTTGATAATGCCAAACAGGATATATGCCAATACTCCTGTTACAACAATATTGAAACTTTGGGCAATCAGGAATGCATACAACGTGTTTCTGTTCTCTCTTGAAACAATATCCTTAAGGCGTGTATCCAAACCGATACAAACAAATGCCAACGAGAAGAACAGCTGCGAGAATGTTTTGGCCAATGATGTCTCAACAAGTTTTGACTTTGCAAAATCCGGGAAAATCTCGCCGCTCTGGCAAAGGCTGAACACCAATGATGCAGCTACAAATCCAATGATGAACTTAGGGAATTTCTCCCACACAATACCCAATGAAGGTTTCTGGGATTTGCCTCCTTCACCTTTGGTTGAAAGGTACAAGGCAATAAAGAATGCCACAAAACCTATAAGTACATTCTGGGTAGCCTTAACAATCACACCTGTCTTGTTTGCCAAATCTCCAACCTCTGCAAAAGCCATTTCAGATGATGCCGCCACACCGCTGGTAGTATCTACAGTACCTCCAATCCACGCACCTGCAATCTCCTGCTGGATTACAGGATCGGATGTAAGGAGCGGAACAATCTGCTCTGCCAACCAAGGCATAAGGTAAATCATTGGCACTACAACAATGAGTACTACAGAAACGATGTATGAAAGTTTCTTGTCATCTGTTCCGGCCACACGTGCAGCAGTAATACAGGCAGAAACTCCACATATTGAAAGTCCGCTGGACATAGTCATTGCAGCAGCACGGTCCACCTTAAGTTTACGTGCCACAAAATATGCAAAGAACCATACTATTGAAACAACCAGTATTGCTTGTACAAGACCCATTGAACCGGATTTCATCACATCTCTGAAAAGGATTGTGGCACCAAGGCATACAACACCTATCTTAATGAAATATTCACCCTGAATTGCCGGTTTGAGCCACTCTGGTATACGGAAACAGTTTCTGATAATGAGGCCAAAAATTACTGAGAAGAATACAGCCTCAAAACCATAATATTTTACCATAGGAATCTTTGCAATCCACAATGCAAGGGCTGCAACGGCAAAGACGAAAATAAAACCTCTGAGCAGTTTCTGCACCGGACGGCCCAACATCATATTTCCTATGAACAGAGCTGCAAGGGCTATTATAAACAATACACCAAGATTCCCCCAAGCCTCAAGGGTTCTCAAGTCTGACGGAATTGAGATCTGCGGCAAGTAATATGCAAATCCTGCTATCAGAAGCAACGGCAGCGAGATTATCACCACTACCCAGTCTTCCACTAGAAACTTCTGCCAAAATTTTTTCATAATATTTATTTTTAGCTTTTAATCTGCGTTAATCCAATCATTTATGGCAAACGGCTCTTTATTCTTAATTATAAGTGCTGTAATATCATTTATGATATCGTGCCCGTGATTGCTGTTGGTAAAGTATGTAAGATAACCATTTGCAGATGGTATAATAATAAACAAAGCTTTGAAGGATCCGTTGTCTCCCCAGTGCCAAAGAACCTTTCCAAACTCTGCATTATCCTCTGTTCCAATACCCATAGCCCAAGCTATTGAGTTGTCACACTCCCTATGGTTTGCAGCATATCTGATTGCTTTCTCTGCACAAGGGGCAAACATAATCTCTTTTGCCTGTGGGCTCAAACCTGTTCCGTCCAACAGTGCCTGAAGGAATTTGGAATAATCTGCAGCACAAGTCCTTAGGGTATAGCCTACGTTAGCTCTTGGGTGTCTTCCCTTTCCACGGTTCTCATTTGCCTTGTTGTAACCGTCTACAGTAAGGGTATCAAACATAGGAAGCCACTCATATGATGTATAATTCATCCCAAGAGGCTGGAATACCTCCTCCTTAGCCACATCATCAATCTTCTTGCCCCTAATTTTCTCAACTGCTCTCTGAAGATATGCAAAGCCCTCTCCTGAATATCCGTAACAAGAATCTACAGGGAATTTGAATGTTATAGGGGCTGTCGGCCACTCTTCACTTGAAGGGCCCGCGCTCCAGTTAGGAAGACCTGTCCTGTGGTTTAGTACCATTCTTGCTGTAAGTTTTGCAGCAGACTCCTTATCCTCAAAACGGTCTATATCTGTATAGTTGCAGATAGGGGTATCCAAATCTATCTCACCTCTATCATACATTTTCATTACAATGTATGCAAATACTACTTTACTTAATGATGCTGCCTGAAAAACTGCAGGTTGTGGAGTTGCCTGACCTGTTGCTATCTTAAGTGAATCATAGAAATTTGGATTCTCTATCTGGTAAGAGAGCTTTTCTCCATTAAAATTGCTCTCCAACTGTATAAGTGGAATCTCAGCCTTTACAATGATGTTCTGTATCTCTTTTTTATATACATCCTCTTTGGGTGCACACGATACTGTAAAACCTGCTACCATTAAAATGATAGAGAGAACCTTAATATGAATGAACCTGTTCTTCATAAGTTATCGGGACTAAAAGTTTATACTATATTGTGAGTTTTTCTCCTTCTGATTTTGCAATTACAACTGCACCGCACATGTCTCCGTAAGAGTTTGTTGCAGTACGAGGCATATCGCAAAGCTGTTCAACCGCCAATACAAGGCCAATACCCTCCAACGGAAGGCCGGCTACTGTAATTGCAACTGAAAGCATAACAAGACCTGCCATAGGGATACTTGCCGTACCGATTGCAGAGAACAATACGGTTACCAGTATTATTATCTGCTCCATAATTGAAAGGTCTATGCCATATACCTGGGCAATGAAGATAACCGCAACACCCTCATAAAGAGCTGTTCCGTTCATATTTACAGTTGCACCAAGAGGAAGGGTAAAGCTGGCAATCTTGTTTGAAATGCCACATTTTTCCTGTGAATCCTTCATTGAAATAGGCAATGCCGCTCCCGACGAACAAGTGGAGAATGCTGTAAGGATTGCTGTAGACATCTTCTTCATATGTCTCCAAGGGTTCTCCTTACCAATAAAATAGACTGTTGAAGGGAGAACTACAAAGAACTGGATCATACATCCAACCCAAACAATAAGAAGGAACATACCCAAACTCTGGGCAACCTCCATAAGTTTGTCCATATCTCCCGCCTGTTGTGAAATCATCTTTGCAACAATTGCAAATACTCCGTAAGGGGCCAATTTGATTACGGCAAGAGTAATCTTCATAATTACGTCAAATACAGACTGGAACAAATCCACAATTGTAGTTCTGGCTTTTTCTCCAACCTGTGTTACAAAATACCCGAACAGGATTGCAAAGAAGATTACAGAAAGAAGATCTCCTTTTGCAAGTGTCTCAAATATATTGTTTGGGATAATGTTTATTATCTGCTGCCCAAGGGAAACTTTCTCTGCAGTTGCTATCTGGGCTGCAGAATCTGCCTGGTTAACCAGTGACGAGCCTACTCCCGGCTGCAAAATATTAACCAATACCAGTCCAATGATTGTTGCAACTACGGTTGTAGACACATAGAATGCAAATGTCTTTCCTGCAATTCTTCCCAATCCTCCCTGATTTCCCAAACTTGCCACACCTACAACCATAGAGGAGAATACAATTGGGATTACAATCATTTTAAGGAAGCGGAGGAACATATCCCCTGCCCAGCTCACATATTTTACATACTCGTGTCCGAAAATTCCAAAAAGTACACCCAATAGCAATGCTATAAGAATCTGTACAGGTAATGCTATCTTAATTTTCATCTCTTATTATGCTATTTATAGTACAACTCTCTAATACATCCGTCTGCCAGTGCCTCCAATGAAGAAATACCCATCTGAGGATCCAGTCCTGTATTGGCGTACGCAATTGGAATCTCTGTGCAGGCACCAACTATTGGAAGTTTTTCTATCTCCCAAAGCCTCTCTACAATAACTTTGAATTTTTCACCTGCCTCTTTATGCTTGCCGGCCTTTACCATATCTGTTGCATCGTGAATCTCTATCTGCATCTCCTCTGAAGGGATACGGAAATTGTACCCCATATCTGCAGCGTGTCTCTGATACAATCCTGTCCTCATTGTTCCCAATGTTGCTGTAAGCCAGGCTCCTTGTGGAGAGACTTCTGCCGACTTACGGATTGTTTCATCTATGATGTGTACTATAGGTTTCCCTATCTCATCCCTGAAACCATCTATAAAGTGGTGTGCAGTGTTGCAGGTTACACACAACATATCAGCCCCCCATCCAATGAGGGTTTTCAAACCATCCTTCAAATACTCTGTGGGATCCGGTCCTTTGCCCAACAGGAATGTAGTTCTGTCGGGAGTAACAGTGTGTGAATATACTATCATTCTTGGGTGTTCCTGATCTGTACCTGCAGGGGTTCTCTCCGCAAGAACTCTAAGGAAATCTGCTGTTGCAGCAGGCCCCATACCACCCAATACGCCTAATGTTTTGTCTGTATGCATAATTTGTAGTTGTTTTTAAACTACAAATTTACTAAAAAAACCTCATTTTCAGTCCTAATTTTACACCCGGTCCGCTATCCGCCTTAACATACAGGTCACACCTATTGCCTATTTTCCCGGAAAACAGCACATACCACCTCATCCCTTGTCCGTACAGGAGGGTTGAAACATAAGATGATGGCAAATCATATTCATACATATAGAGCCTCGAATCCCAACTTCTGCAATTGTACCACACAGCATGCAAAATACATCTTGCCTTGTTTTTCCAAATTGCAAAACCAGCATCTGCCCCCACTGCAATTCCCGTTTCTGAAAATCCGCATATTACAGATTCTCCTCTCATCTTCAGTTGCAGCCAGTTGCATACCCTTGTCCCATATATCCATTTAATTCCCAGTTTTTCCTTTTGCCCGTATGAATCATAGTTATTGTACAATTTTGCATTCCATATTGTACTTCCACCACTACTCTCCATTTTTACCCAAAATCCAAGCGTAGAGGAAGAACCTGGAACATTATATCTTGGCCAGGGATAACGGGTATATTCTCCTCCCGATGAAAACAGGATTTTTCCGGTTTCCCTTTGGGCAAACAAAGAAATCCCACGCTGATTGGAACAGGTGCTCGTGGAGCTATATGCTCCCGAGTAAGGGGCTATATAGTCTTTAGGGTAATTTCTCAACATTACTGATGTCTCCCACCTGCCCAACTTTGCCATAGCTCCACACAACAATGCAAAACTGCCTCCATAATCCATAGCCAACTCCGCAAAACACCTCACCCGTCCCATCACAGCAGCTGCATCCGCAGAAAAGTTGCCATATTGCCCATCATACATCTGATACCGGTTATAATCTGTAACCCTTCTGCCATTATGGGCATTATAACCATACCCCAAATAATTCACCCCAACATCTAAGGCTTTGGTTTTTAGAGTTATATTTCCCCCATAAACAATTTCTCCCAAGGTTTTGCGGGTTTGCGCAAGGCTCTCAGTATTATGCAACCCATCCTTTGGCAAAGAGGTATAGACTCCATCCTTAATGCGTGCATCCACCTTTTTAAGAGAATAGAACAAAGTTGTCTCCACCTTTTTGAACTTCTTGTATTCTTTCCTTATTGTCACAGCCACTCCGCGCAAAAAGCGGTTTTCATCACTCGATGTATAGGGGATACTCGTCTCTCCCCTTTTGAACACATTATAAGGGTTTGTTCCTCCCTGCAAAGAGAAACCGCTCCAGGCTATCAGCCCTTGCCCCATTCTTATGGAATAATCTCCCAACTGAATCTTTGGAACAGAAATTCCTCTCCCCAATACTATCCCCTTCAACACTGCGTGAAATGAAAAGAAATCTCCATAAGGGATTGCAACTTTCCTGCACACCGGCTCCCCCGCATCCTTTTCCAATGTAATCCCCATTTGAAATCTATGTGGCATCTCCCACTTGTACTTAAGTTGGCTATAATATGGGGGACCAATATATTCATCTTCATCCAACCGTTTTCTCCACCATTTGTACAATAGTGTGGAATTGCTTCTTATTGCTTTCTTCCCGCAACTGCTTTTGCCACCATTGCCAAAATAAATGAAAGGTTGCAGCAAATCCACTACCTTTTTATGAAAACCGTTTACCAGCTGCAGTTCTGTTGCCGAGAGAATATTTCCAGAACTGCTCCTGTATTCCAACAGACTCTCTATCTGAAAATCAGAAAGTATCTGCAACTGCTCCAACTCCTCCCTTGAAGCCCCGTTGATATCCAATGGATTATTGTAAAGCATCTCAAAATGTTCCAACACCCCCTCCATCCCAGCCTCATTCCCTCTTTCAGCCACCTCCCCAGCTATACTCTCCAGCATTATTTTCAGGGCCTCACCCCCTCGTACCTGCCCCACACTGCACACCGGCAACATCTCACAAGCCAACAAAATCATACACAATCTTCCCATACCCGCAAAACTACACAACCAAGCAGAAAATAAAGTCGGGGCCCGACTTCCAATCAACCACCTCATTATCTACAACTTACATTTTTAACACCAAATAAAAAAGCCTGTTACAAAAAATGCAACAGGCTATAAATCAGCAATATAAATAAGAAGTCGGGGGCCGATTATACTTTATATCTGTAATCTTTAATTTGTGCCAATTCTTCGTTTGCTTTGGATATCTTCTTTGCAAGGTCTGACTTAAATCCCTCAAATCTTGCAAATAAGTCAGAATCAGCGGATGCAAGAATTTGAACTGCGAAAATTGCAGCATTTTTTGCACCATCCAAAGCCATAGTTGCAACAGGTATTCCCGACGGCATCTGAAGAATGGAGAGGATTGAATCCCAACCATCAATTGAATTGGAAGACTTTATTGGAACTCCAATTACAGGAAGTGGAGTTGAAGCAGCTATCACACCTGGAAGGTGGGCAGCTCCACCGGCACCAGCTATAATAACCTTAACTCCCCTTTTGTGTGCATTAAGGGCAAACTCGTGAACCATCTCAGGAACACGATGTGCAGACAATGCATTAATCTCAAAAGGTATCTCCATTTCCTCCAAAAACTTGGCAGCCTGCTCCATAATCTTCATATCAGAAGTGCTGCCCATTATAATACTTACTTTAGGCTCCATATATTTATTTTTTATCAAAGTGAGAAATAACAAATGTTTATCAGATTGCTACTGACATATCGGGAAGCTTCATTCAGATTAAGACATGCACAACCCCAAACGGCTCTCAATCCAGTCTGTTATGAGTTTCCTGTCCTCTTCCGATGCCTTGTCCAATGAATTGAAGCAACAGAATTTGCAATTATTCATCCGGGAAAGGGTATGAATCTTTTTCTGCACATATCTCTTTTTGCTTTTTGGCTGAAGGAAAAAATGCACCTCATCCACATCCTTACTCACTTCCAATAAAGACTCTTTCATTAAAAGGAGATATTGCAACTCTTGAGCTGTAAACTGGTCTGCGTGACGAAAACGATGAGATATATTGTCTGTCATCAAATCAGGATGCTCCGAGAAGAATTTTTCATAGACACTCTTCCTCAAGGCTCTGGGGGTATGCAACAATTTCAAAAATGTGAAGTCTCGTCCTGCTATAGATGCAGCATTATACATACTGCCTTTGAATGTAACTTGTTTGCGCCCGCTTTTGGCCGGTTTAAGCATTCTGGTAAGTTTTGTCCACTGCATACTGTACCATTTGGCATAACACACCAATTTCCCATTGGGAAGGAAGAAGTCTTCTGGTTTAACAGGCGAAGACAATATAAAATCATCGTTAAGTTCTATGTAATATTCACTTAAACCTGGAATACGCCAAGTCATAGTTTCAATGGCAATAGAATTGAATACAGGAAGATATTCCTCGTAACCCTGAAATATCACTTTATGATCAACTATTGCAACAGGTATATGACTATCCGAAAAATGCTTTTCCAAAAAAGGCAGAAGCATAGGATCCTGCTCGTCTGTAATTATATAAATTTTATGCAACCACGGAGCAAAACAGTTAAGTGAAGCCACACAGTAAAAAATCTCACCAAGACTGCTGAATCTGGTACTTCCGGCTACATCATCAGAATTGAAGATATTTTTATCTCCATACTTCATACGTTTTTCTTTATGAACCGGGTCACTGCCATCTACCCAGGTAATAACTGCATCTATTTCCGCATGCTTTTTATTCATAACTCAAAACTTGATTTTTCAGAAAGAATAGATTCAAAAGCATCCTTTATACTCTCCATTACCTGATTATAATTGCGAATATTTACATTATCATTCAAGCATATGAGTGAATAGGACTGCTCATAAATAGCCTTTATCGCCTTCTTTGATTTAATCATCAGCGGAAACATCTTTGTGTCTTTGTATGTATTATACGGTTCAAAATTCCCTTTACATATTTGCCATGTACGGAAAAGTTCTGGCGTATAGTCATTCAATGCTCTAAAACGGTTAACTGATGTTTCTGTCAATTCCTTTTCTTCAAACGCCCATACCTCTTCAAAAGTACTCTTCAAATAAGGTTGTGCATTGTGAGGCGTACGGAGGGTAATGAATCTGCTATAAGGTTTGAGCAGGTAATTCAACCTTGCCTTTAAACCGTAACTTTTATGGAACCACTTGTCATAGTCCCTGGTCATCACCTCTTTTTTATTGAAGTGGCGGTTAATGATTTTCAAATTGTTTTTTATCTGCTTATACCATAGCGACCATGACGGATTATACTGGAAAACAGCAATATCGCAAGGCAAGCCTCCCTTAAAAAATCTCTCCACACCCACCTTGTTAATGATGTAGAAGTCATCATTGAAATAAACAAAATGTTCTGCCAGTCCGGGTATCTTATGAATGTACCGTTCAATAACCACCGAATTATATGTAGGCAAAAATTGGGATGGAATATAGTCTGTATGATTGACCAGATTAAGTTTTGGATTACTCGTATCCAGCCAGTCCGGTTTCTGTCCACAAGTTACAAAATGTATTTTTCGCACCCATGGAGCAAACTTTTCTACCCCTCGAAACCAGTATTTCAAGAATCCATAATCACGAAATCGTGCCTCGGACACACCCTCTTCTGTATTCTCCTTTTTATTTGAATATTTCAGAAATTCAGCTTTCCATACAGGATCATCCATATCCACCCAGGTAACGACAAAATCTATATCCATACTTAACAAGGTAATTCACAATTAACAATTCAATACTTCACTTCATAGGTTGCCACATTTCCAAAACAGTTATGCGGACACAGATATAATTCAAGTATCTGTTATGAAAATAGTATATGCAAAATTAATCTAATTTTCCAATTTTTCCAGATAAAACACTATTTTTGTGGTTTGAAGTTACTTTGAAAAAGTATTGCTTTATGGATACAATTGCTCTTCACGACAAAAAATTCAAGATTAGTATGACTGCAGCACAAATTGATGAGGCTGTTGCAAGTGTTGCTAAAAAAATAAACACAGAACTTAAAGATGTGGATACACCTATTTTTCTTGGCATCCTCAACGGTTCGTTTATGTTCACCGCAGATCTGATGAGAAAAATTGAGATACAGAGTGATGTGGTGTTTGTCAAACTTGCATCATACGAAGGGACCTCCACTACCGGTAGTGTAAAACAGATTCTGGGTCTGTCCAAAAGTGTTGAGGGGAGAACAGTTGTAGTAATTGAAGACATTGTTGAAACAGGCAATACAATTGAAGAGATTCATAGAATTCTTACTGAAGCAGGTGCTGCACAGATTAAAATCTGCACACTCCTATTCAAGCCTGATGCATATAAAAAATCCATTCCTATTGACTATCCGGCACTACATATTCCAAATGACTTTATAGTTGGATATGGCCTTGATTACAACCAGTTGGGAAGACAGTACAAAGACATTTATGTATTAGACGAATAAAACGGCATTTAAAACTGAAAATAACAAAAAACCTAAAATTAATTATGAAGCATTATCTATTGTTTGGCCCTCCAGGTGCAGGTAAAGGGACTCAAGCAAAGCTGTTGGTAGATAAGTATAATTTTCACCACGTATCTACAGGCGATCTTTTAAGAAAGGAAATTGCAAAAGGGTCTGAGCTTGGCCTTAAGGCAAAATCACTTATTGATGCCGGCAATTTTGTTGACGATGCAATTGTTGTTGGTATGATTGAGAACGAAATTGCTTCTAACCCCAATGTTGGAGGATTCCTTTTTGACGGTTTCCCAAGAACAGTTGCACAAGCGGAGATACTTGACAAGATGCTTGAAAAGCAAGGCAAAAGTGTAGACAAGGTAATATCCATCATTATCAGTGATGAGATGGTATTTGAAAGGATTCAGCACAGAGCAAACATTGAGGGGAGAAAAGACGATGCAGATCCTAAAACCATACAGAACAGGATTGACACTTACCACGCAAAAACAGAACCTCTTATTGAGTACTACAAGCCCCAGGGCAAATATAATGAGATCTGTGGAGTGGGTACTGTAGAAGAAATTTTCGCAAAAATAAGCGAGGGACTATAAATTCAAATATGGCAAACTCAAACTTTGTAGACTATGTAAAGATGTTCCTTGCATCCGGAAACGGAGGCAACGGGTCAATGCATCTGCATAGAGAAAAATATGTTCCCAAAGGTGGTCCCGACGGTGGTGACGGAGGCCGTGGCGGCCACATTATCTTAAGGGGAAATCCTCAATTCTGGACATTGATTCACCTGAAATACAAAAAGCACATCAGAGCAGAGGAGGGTGAAGCAGGAAGCGGAAGTTTAAGGCACGGACGCAACGGAAAGGACATATATCTTGATGTTCCTCTTGGAACTGTAGCAAAAGATGCTGAAACAGGAGAGATTCTTTTTGAGATAACTGAACCTGGTGAGGAGAAGATTATTGTAAAAGGTGGACGTGGAGGTTTGGGAAATGCCAATTTCAAGACATCAACCAACCAGACGCCAAGATACGCACAACCTGGAGAGTTGGGTGTAGAAGGGTGGTTTATACTGGAACTTAAAATACTTGCAGATGTAGGTCTTGTAGGATTCCCCAATGCCGGTAAATCTACACTGCTATCTACTGTTTCTGCAGCACGCCCAAAAATTGCCGACTATGCATTTACCACACTGGAACCAAGTGTAGGTATTGTAAATTACTATGATGACAAATCATTTGTAATGGCAGATATTCCAGGTATCATTGAGGGTGCCAGTGAAGGAAAAGGATTGGGTCACAGATTCTTGAGACATATTGAAAGAAACTCTGTATTGCTGTTTCTCGTTCCTGCCGACAGCAAGGATATTCTTGCTGAATACAAGATTCTCCTAAAAGAGCTGAAGAAATTCAACCCAGACCTGTTGGACAAGCAAAGGATTCTTGCAATCTCAAAGTCAGATATGCTTGATGATGAATTGAAGAGAGAGATAAAGCCCCATCTTCCAAGGAAGATACCTGCTGTTTTTATCTCATCTGTTGCCAATGAGGGTATCAAGGAGTTGAAAGACCTTATTTGGAAAACTTTGAACACAGAAATATAACAATACAGAAAAGAATGCTTGACTGGCTGATAGAGATTGATACAGAGCTTCTTCTGGCCATTAACGGTTGGAACAGCTCTTTTCTTGACCCGATAATGGTGTTTATTACAAACAAATGGAGCGGAATACCAATCTATGCGGTACTCCTGTTTATGATATTCTACAAGAGGAATCTTAAGGTAGCAATACTTATGTTTTTCTCAATCATAATAACATTTGCCCTAACAGATTGGTTGGGGGTACATATGTTCAAAAGGACATTTGAAAGGCTTCGCCCATGTTGGGATCCAACAACCAGAGACCTTATCAGACTGCTTGAGTACAGAGGTGGCAAATTCGGGTTCATATCAAATCATGCGGCCAACTACTTTGGTCTGGCTATGATTTCGTCTGGAGTACTGAAAAAGAGATGGTACACAATTTTTATCTTTTGCTGGGCCGCCGCAGTTGCATACAGCCGGATTTATGTGGGAAAACACTTCCCTGGGGATGTAATTTGCGGTGCAATGTTGGGAATACTGGTAGGATATCTTGTATTAATGGGATACCGCTACATCATAAAAAAATACAGTTTACCGGAAGATGCTATACATAAATAATCCTTGTACAGACCCTTACTGGAATCTTGCTGCAGAAGAATACCTTCTGAAAAACTTCACACAACCTATATTCAGATTATGGAGAAATGAGAGTTCCATAATCATTGGACATTACCAGAACGCTTTTGCCGAGATTGATGTGAAGTTTGTAAAACAGAACGGGATTAAAGTTGTGAGGAGACTTACGGGGGGTGGAGCAGTTTTTCACGATTTGGGCAACCTCAACTTCACTTTCATAGAGGAACGCAACCCCAAAGAAGATACATCCGTAATGTTCAGACGTTTTACTGCCCCAATAATTGAGGCACTGCAGAACATAGGGGTAAAAGCGTATCTGGAGGGGAGGAATGACCTGCTTATTGAAGGGAAGAAATTCTCTGGAAATGCACTCTGCATACACAAGAACCGCACTCTCCAACACGGCACTTTGCTGTTCAGTGCATCAATGCACAACCTTGGTCAAGCCCTTAAATCCCGCCCTGAAAAATTTGTTGGAAAAGCGGTGCAGTCCAACCGCAGCAGGGTTACAAATATAAAGGAACATATTCCTCAAAATCTTCTACTTGAGACATCCAGAATTACAGACATTGAATCATTCTGGAGCTATCTGGAGAAATATATATGCAGCAGATACCCTGATATAATCCCATATAGTTTTACAGAAAAAGATCTTATAGAGATACAAAAACTTAAAGAGGAGAAATATTCTCTCCAGAGCTGGAACTTTGGGACATCCCCATCCTATTCATTCTGCAAAACAGCCAAATTTGCAGGGGGTATTATAGAACTGTATTTGAGTGTTGGCAAAGGAGTAATCCAAGAACTCCAGATAATGGGAGATTACTTCTTCATCTTGCCTACAGAAGAATTCTGCAACAAGCTGATTGGAGTTACTCATACTCCCGATACCATACTGGAAACAATATTGGGGCTTGATACAGATATAAGCAGCTACTTCAGCAATATAACTGCACAAGAGATTGCAAGTATGTTCTTTGAATGACAACCGATGCACAAATAAAGGAAGAGAGGCCGTCACTCCTGACGGCCTCTCCCTTATTTTCATAGGGGCTATTTACCCATTTTCTTTTCTTTGATTTTAACAATCTGCTCTTTAAGAACATCTACACAATCTACTACTGCGTCTTCAAAAGTTGAGGCATTCTTCTCTACAAACAGATCCTTGCCCGGCATATTTACCCTTACCTTAACACATTTGTTTGCCGTATCAGGCAAAAGGGTAAGCGTAACCTCAGCATTAATGATCTCCTCATAGAACTTCTCCAACTTCCCTACCTTCTTGTCAATAAAATCCAACAATTTAACATCTGCGTCAAATTTTACCGATTGAACTCTGATATCCATACTAACCTCCTTTTTTAGCTCGTGGATGAGCGGTTACATATATTTTTTTCAGCTGCTCAAAAGAGTTGTGGGTATATACCTGAGTTGCCGCCAGCGAGGAGTGTCCAAGCACCTCCTTTATACTGTTCAATTCTGCTCCATCATTCAAAAGATGTGTAGCAAATGAATGTCTGAGCACATGCGGCGATATCTTTCCCTCAACCCCCTTCAAGCCTGCCAATTCTTTCTTCACTACTTCATTAACAAACTTAAGGTATAATGGTGCGCCTTTATCTGTTAAAAAAAACGAATCACCGGTATAACAGGAAAACTCTTCGCTCCGTTTCTGTAAATATACTAAAATTTTCTCACATAGAGCCGGAATAATTGGAATTTCTCTCTCTTTATCCCCTTTTCCTGCAATTTTGAACACTTTTCTATGCAAATCAACCATAGGAAACTTCAAATCCACAACTTCTTGCCGTCTCATACCGGTTGCATATATGAGAATGACCATCAACTGGTCTCTGGCTTGGGAATAGCTCTCCGGCAAATAAACTGAGCAATACTCCTGCAACACATCCTTTGAATAAAAATGAGGAAGACGTTTATTTTCTTTTGGACGGGGTACACCCTTTGACGGATTACTCTCCAAAACACCTTTACCAATAAGCCATCTGCAGTATCCCGACAAGGCACTCAACAGAAGATTCACGCTCCTGGCCTGCAACCCACAATCCATAGAATATGCAATAAAATTCCTTATCTGCACTGAGGTAAGGCAATCAGTCTCACCTTTGTCTCCCTCCTGGGCAATAACCTTGTGCAACTCTTCTTTTCCCTGCACCTTAAATATATAGGTATAAAACCTGTATATTGCATCTCTGTAAAGGGCCTGGGTTCTTACAGAATACCTTTTCTGTACTCCAATATATTCTATATACAAGTCTGCCAACAATTTGGATTCCATTGCAATTGGTAAAATTTTGTTTGTAAAGTTAAAAAAAAATACATACTTTTGCTGCCCAAATAAAAAGGAGGTGGTTTAAGATGATTATAGTTCCAATTAAAGAGGGTGAGAATATTGAGAGAGCTCTAAAGAAATTCAAACGCAAATTTGAGAAAACAGGTATCGTACGCGAGCTTAGAAACAGAAAAACTTTCGTTAAGAAATCTGTTGCAAGAAGAGAGGAGCTTAAAAAAGCTATCTACGTTCAGCATCTGAGACTAGACGAGGAATAATTGTATCCTTACAGATATATCTGCCGTTATCCACGTTTGTGGGTAACGGTTTTTTGTTGTCCACAATTTGGATGTAAAGAAATTTCACTATATTTGTAGGGAATTGGAGAAAACATGAAACACACATTACTTGACAGCAACCTGCGACTGCTCCTCTATAGTTCAAATGGAGAGCTTTGCTGTTGTGTGCAATAATGTGTGCAAACCAGATATCCATTAGGGAGCTCTCAATACGGGTGCTCCCTTTTTATTTTGCTTGAAACAACTAACCCATTATAATGTTATGGAAAACAAGATTTACATTTTTGACACTACTTTGAGGGATGGGGAACAGGTCCCCGGATGCCAGTTGAACACTATTGAGAAAATTGAGTTGGCCCGTTCACTGGAGGCCCTGAAAGTAGATATCATTGAATGTGGTTTTCCTGCATCAAGCCCTGGAGACTTCAACTCTGTAGTTGAAATCTCAAAAAATGTGACAGAGCCTGTAATATGTGCTCTTACCAGAGCTATAGAGAGTGATATTGATGCTGCAAAGGAAGCATTACACTATGCTAAAAGGAAAAGAATCCATACTGGAATAGGTACAAGTGACTCTCATATAACATATAAGTTCAACTCAACCAGAGAGGAAATAATAGAGAGAGCTGTAAAGGCTGTAAAATATGCCCGCAGATTTACAGATGATGTGGAGTTTTATGCAGAAGATGCCGGACGTACAGATAATGAGTATCTTGCAAGAGTAATTGAGGCTGCCATTGCTGCTGGAGCAACAACAGTGAATATACCTGACACTACAGGGTACTGCACCCCTTGGGAATATGGTGAGAAAATAAAATACCTTGTAAACAATGTTCCGAACATAGACAAGGCTATCGTCTCTACCCACTGCCACAACGATTTGGGAATGGCTACAGCCAATACCATCTCAGGCATTGTAAACGGGGCAAGACAAGTGGAGGTTACAATAAACGGTATTGGAGAGAGAGCCGGGAACACCTCATTGGAGGAGGTTGCAATGACACTCAAATGCAGAAAAGATCTCCCATACTACACAGATATTGAACACAAAGGAATATACAAGATATCCCGTCTTGTATCAACCCTTATGAGAATGCCTGTACAACCCAACAAGGCAATTGTGGGAAGAAATGCATTTGCCCATTCGTCGGGAATACATCAGGATGGAGTCCTTAAGAACAGAGAAAGCTATGAGATTATTGATCCGATGGATGTGGGTGTGAATGATTCTCTGATTGCCCTTACAGCCCGTAGCGGACGTGCAGCCCTCAAACATCATTATGAGAGGCTTGGCATTTATCTTTCACCTGAGGAACTGAATGAGGCGTATGAAAAATTCCTGCTTCTGGCAGACCGCAAGAAAGATATAAATGACTCAGACCTTAAAGTAATTGTGGGAGTGAACAGGAACGAGGCTGCCAGAAGAATCCGTCTTAAATTTCTTCAGGTTGTTTGCGGAAAGAACTCTGTTCCTATGGCAACTGTAAAACTTAATATAGACGGTGAGATATGCCAGGCAACTTCTGAGGGCAACGGCCCTATTGATGCTGCATTTTCTGCAGTAAAAAAACTTGTAAACAGGAAGATTATTGTTGAGGAGTTTCTTGTTCAGGCCATTACCCGCGGAAGCGATGATGTGGGTAAAGTTCATATACAGATTGAAAACCGTGGAAATATATATTATGGTTTCTCGGCAAATACAGATATCATTACAGCCTCTGTAGAGGCATTTATTGATGCAATAGGCAAATTCATCTGAGTTCAGGCAATGGAAAGAGAAACACTTGGAAAAAACTGTGAAGAATACGGCATAAAGTATTTCAGGATGCTTGACCCCGGGCATGGAATTGTACACGTGATTGGTCCTGAAAAGGGGAATAACCCAACCTGGAATGACAATAGTCTGCGGAGACAGTCATACTGCCACTCACGGAGCATTTGGTTCAATTGCATTTGGAATAGGGACAAGTGAAGTGGAGATTATATTACATCAAGAATTTGTTAGGATTTGGCAAATATTACTATATTTGCACCCGATTTATAAAGATTTGAACTAATACTTGACAAAGATATACAGATATGGCATTTACTAACAATGTTATGATTGTCCGCCACGGCTTGCTTGCAAAACTTGTTAAGTTGTGGAGAGAGGACAGACTTGTTGAGGATATCGACAGACTTCCTATTGAACTTAGTCCAAGAAAAGCTAAAGTGAAAGGGCGTTGCTGCATTCACAAGGAGCGTGCTGTATGGAAATACAAATCTCTCCCACTTTTGGGATTTGATATGACTGACGAGAAAGATGAACTTACTCCACTTTCTTACTATGCACAGGCAGCTGTTACCAGAAAAGTAAATCCTAAAGAGAGCATCCTTACCGTTATTGATGAGGCTTGTTCTTCTTGCGTACAGGTAAACTATGAAATTACCAGCTTGTGCCGCGGTTGCGTTGCAAGAAGCTGTTATATGAACTGCCCTAAGGATGCAATCCACTTCAAGAACAACGGCCAGGCTGAAATTGACCACGACAAATGTATCAGTTGCGGCAAATGTCACGCAAGTTGTCCATATCACGCAATTGTGTATATCCCTGTACCTTGCGAGGATGTATGTCCTGTCAAGGCAATAAGTAAAGACGAGTACGGTGTAGAGCATATTGATGAGACAAAATGTATCTACTGCGGAAAATGTATCAATGCTTGTCCGTTTGGTGCGATTTTTGAGATTTCACAGGTATTTGATATCCTTCAGAGCATCAGACGCGGAGAGAAAGTTGTAGCAATGGTTGCCCCTGCAATCCTTGGGCAGTTCAGCGAACCTATTGAGCAGATTTATGGTGCAATCAAATCACTTGGTTTCTCTGAAGTTATTGAGGTTGCCCAGGGCGCAATGGTAACAACAGAGAAAGAGGCTCACGAACTTGAGGAGAAACTTGAGGAGGGCCAGGCATTTATGACTACCAGTTGCTGTCCTTCATATATCCAGCTTGCAAAGAAACATATGCCTGAGATGGAGAAATACATCTCCACTACAAAATCACCAATGTACTACACAGCTGAGATTGTTAAGGCAAAGGATCCCGACGCAAAAACAGTATTCATAGGCCCTTGTATTGCCAAGAGAAAAGAGGCTACATACCACGACAATGTAGACTATGTAATGACATTTGAGGAGCTTGGTTCTGTGCTTGACGGCTTCAATATTGATGTGAACAGGATTGAGCCTTATACAATGCCGTTCACTTCCGTTAGAGAGGCTCATGGTTTTGCCCAGGATGGTGGTGTAACTCAAGCTGTAAAAGTATTCTTGGACAAGGCTAACCTGCCTGCTTTGAAGGTTGCCAACCTTAACAAGAAGAATATTGCAATGCTTAAGGTTTACGCAAAAACCGGAAAATGTCCTGCTCCATTCATTGAGGTTATGGCTTGTGAGGGCGGTTGTGCATCAGGTCCTGCAATAAGAACAGACAAAGCCACTTCACAAAAGAGAATGACAGCAGAGCTGAACAAAAGATAAAGGATCAGAGGTCAACAATTGATATAAATATATTCCCGATAATGCATTTTTTGTGTTGTCGGGAATATTTTTATTCAATAAATGCTATATTTGTAGCAATGATTGCAAACCCTCATATTTATTTTATCTCTTCCATGCCATATCCGGCAATGGATATGATGGGTATGTGCATAATGATGCGAATGCATCGCTAAGATGCTCTTCATTGTTCATTCAGAATTATTCTGAGCAGGATGCCCAGGGTTTTTCATCCGGTAAAAGTCATCATTTTATTAATTGAAATTTTTTAAGTATGTCACAATATAAATTTGACACGCTGCAAGTGCGTGCAGGCCAACAGCCAGACCCTACTACTGGTGCTTGTATAACACCCATATACCAGACATCTGCATACGCATTCAGGGATGTGGAACACGGTAAAAAACTTTTTGAACTTGAGGAGGCTGGCAATATATACTCCAGATTGGGAAACCCCACAGCCGATGTCCTTGAACAGAGAGTTGCAGCCCTTGAAGGTGGAACAGCTGCCGTATCTGCAACTTGCGGTATGAGTGCACAATTCATTACAATTGCAGCTATATGCAATGCGGGTGATAATATAATAAGCTCCATGTCTTTATACGGAGGAACATTCAACCAGTTTAAAGTGACACTTCCAAAATTGGGAATTGATGTCAAGCTCAACAAATGTAATAAAGCAGAGGAGATAGAGAGTCTTATTGATGACAATACCAAAGCTATTTATGTAGAAACAATTGCCAACTCAGATTTTTCTGTACCAGATTTTGAGATGCTGAGCAATATCTGCAAAAAGCATAAGATTCTGTTTATTGTAGACAACACTTTCGGATGCGCCGGTTATGTGTGTGCCCCTATTGAGTGGGGAGCAAATATCATTTGCCATTCAGCTACAAAATATATTGGAGGACACGGGAACTCTCTTGCCGGAATAGTTGTTGACTGCGGAAATTTCAACTGGTTTGAAAGTGGCAAATATCCACAGCTTACCGAGCCTTGCGGTTCATACCATAATATCAGATTTGCAGAGCACTTTGGGAACTGTGCCTTTGCTGCATATTTGAGATGTGTAGGGTTAAGGGATTTTGGCTGCTGCTTGTCTCCATTCAATGCATTTCTTATCCTTACAGGCTGTGAGACGTTGTCTTTAAGATGCCAACGCACGTGCGACAACACACTTGCCTTGGCAAGATGGTTGGAAAAACACCCGATGGTAAAGAGGGTATCATACCCGGGGCTTGAGAGCCACCCATCACACAAGAATGCAATAAAATACCTGCGCAATGGATTTGGAGGTGTACTTACCGTAGATTTGAAAGCAAGCAGAGAAGATGCCGGGAAATTTGTAAATAACCTGAAGCTGTATACATTGCTTACCAATCTTGGAGATAACCGTTCTCTTATCTCCCACCCGGCAACAACCACACACGGCCAGCTTAGTGACGAGGAACTGCTCTCTATTGGAATTACTCCAGGTACACTTAGAATCAGTTTGGGAATTGAAGATATTGAAGATCTGATTGCTGATTTCCAACAAGCTCTGGACTCAATAAAATAGGTTCTGCAGATATGGAAAAAAGATTTTACAGGCATAACTCACCATTTGAACTGGAATGTGGAGGAGTTATAGAACAGCTTGAAATATGTTACCATATCTCAAAAGGGTATGACCAGGCTGTTGGAGAGGGAAGCAAGAAGGTTGTATGGATCACACACGCCCTTACCGCCAACTCCGACCCCAGCGACTGGTGGGATGTGCTGGTTGGAGAAGAGAAATTCTTTGACCCGCGCAAGTACACTATAATCTGTGCCAATATTCTGGGTTCCTGCTACGGGAGCACATCCCCTTGCAGCATCAATCCCAAAACGGGGAAACCTTATTTGCTTGAGTTTCCAAAAACAACGGTAAGGGATGTTGCAAAATGTCACAACCTGTTGCTGGAACATCTTGGGATAGACAAAATTGACTTGCTTATAGGAGGATCTGTGGGGGGATTCCAGGCTCTGGAGTTAAGCATAATGTTCCCAGAGAAAGTAAACAATCTGGTATTGCTGGCGTGCAACTGCAGGTTTACCCCCTGGGGCAGTGCATTCAACGAGTCTATGAGAATGGCTCTTTATGCAGATCCTACTTTTGAACAGGGGCTTGGCGGAAAAGCAGGACTGGCAGCAGCCAGATCTGTTGCCCTTATCTCTTACAGAAGTTTTGAGGGATACAATTCTACACAATATGAGAAGGATGAAGATTGTATATTTCCAGAAAGAGCTGGCTCGTACCAGAGATATCAGGGCAAGAAACTGGTGGACAGATTTGATGCCTACTCATATTTGAGTATGCTCAACCTTACCGACAGCCATAATGTAGGACGTCACCGGGGAGGCGTTGAGAGGGCTCTGAATATGGTAAAGGCAAATACCGTATGTGTAGGGATTGACAGCGACGGCTTGTTCCCTACTATGGAACAGAAATTTATGGCCAAACATATACCGGGGGCAAGATACCGGGAAATTTCATCTGCCTTTGGGCACGACGGGTTTCTACTTGAGTGGAAACAGATACAGGAAGTTATTGAGAGTGAGAAAATGATTTAATTAAAGAGGAGGATTTATGCAAGTACTGAAATTCGGGGGCAGCTCTGTTGCCAACGCAGAAAATATTAATAAAGTAATAGCAATTGTAAAGGGAGCTTTGGCCAATGACCGCACAGTTGTGGTTTCATCTGCAATCAGTGGAGCTACTGACACCCTTATACTTATTGGAAAAACTGCAAAAAACGGTGATGAGCAATATCTTGAACTGATTGACTCATTACAGAGCAGGCACAACAACATCATTGCAGAACTTATACCCGCAGAAGAGTCTGAGGCTATAATGAATACTTGTAATGAACTTTTTAACAAACTTAGAGAAATATGCAAAGGAGTGTATCTGCTTAAAGAACTTACAGACCTTAGCCAGGACCATATCGTAAGCTTTGGTGAACTCCTCTCTACAAACATTATAAGTGCAAAACTGAAATCTCTTAACATAAGCCACCAGTGGAAAGACTCAAGAGAGCTTGTAAAGACAGAGCTTAACGCAGAGAAAAATGTTGTTATAGACAATCTTACCACATCCAACATTGCAGAATATTTCTCTTCTGATGTACACAAGTTGTACATTATGCCAGGTTTCATTGCTTCAGACCTTGCAGGACGTACAACAACCTTGGGACGTGGCGGTTCAGACTATACAGCATCTATAATTGCTGTTGGAACCCAGGCCCGCAGACTTGAGATATGGACTGATGTATGCGGTATGATGACAGCAGACCCTCGCATTGTGCCTGATGCGCGCCCTATCAGAAACATCTCCTACAAAGAGGCCCTCGAACTCTCCCACTTTGGCGCAAAAGTGGTATATCCTCCAACAATTCAACCAGTTGTAAAACAAGGCATTCCAATATATGTAAAGAACACCTTTGCTCCCGATGACTTTGGAACCCTCATTGAGCGCAACCCTCCTGAGGGACTTGAGAAAATCAGAGGAATCTCCTCTTCTAACAAAATTGCACTCCTTTCTATGGAGGGAAGCGGAATGGTTGGAATCCCAGGCTACTCAAGCAAACTGTTTGATGTACTGAGCAAAAATAATGTAAACATCATCCTTATTACCCAAGCATCATCTGTACACACAATGTGCATAGCCATTGCAGAGGAGGATGCAGATAAGGCAAAGAAAGCGGCAGATGAATTGTTTGCCTATGAGATTTCACTTGGCAAAGTGGATCCACTTAGGGTAGAGAAAGGGTTCTCAATCATTTCTCTTGTAGGTGATGATATGAAAAACCAGAGCGGGGCCAGTGGAAAAATGTTTGATGCACTTGGAAGAGAGGGTATAAACATTAGGGCCATTGCCCAGGGCTCTTCAGAGAAAAATGTCTCTGCTGTACTTCACACAGAAGATGTGAATGATGCAATAAGGGCTATCCATACAGAGTTCTTCTCCAATTATGCCAATAGAGTCAATCTGTTCATTGCCGGCTACGGTACTGTATCAAAGGCTCTGGTTTCAATAATATTTGCACAAAAAAGATCTATTGAGGAGAGATTGGGCAAACAGCTGGTAATATGCGGTATTGGAAACAGCAAGAACTATATCATAAACCGAAATGGTATAGATGAGAACTTCAATCTGCAGGAGGGAGAAAAAAACATCAACAATTGCTATGTTTCCCAAATCTGCAACTACAAACTGGCAAACTCAATATTTGTAGACTGTACTGCAAACAGGAACATTGCATCTTTGTATGTAGACCTGTTCAGAAACAAATTCTCTGTAGTTACCTGCAACAAGATTGCGAACTCACTTTCATATGAGTCTTACAAAGAGCTGTTTGCAACAGCACATCGGGAGAAAGTGCAATACAGGTACGAGACAACTGTATGTGCAGCACTTCCTGTTCTTGAAACCATACTCCAACTTGTAAACTGTGGAGATACCATAAAGAGAATGGAGGGAATACTCTCTGGAACACTGAACTTCCTTTTCAGCAACTACAATGGAGAGGTATCATTTGCAACACTTGTAAAAGAGGCAGCAGAGAAAGGATATGCAGAACCCGACCCAAGACTCGACCTTGCAGGAACAGATGTATTCCGCAAATTCCTTATCTCTTCCCGACAAGGTGGTTTTGCCATTGAGAGTTCCGATGTGGATTTCAAAGGATTTATTCCAGAAGAGATTATGTGCAGCCAGAACACCAATTTTGCATCGTATGCAGAGGAGTTCTACGCAAAACTTGAAGCATTTGAGCCTGAACTTAAAGCACAGTACACCCAGGCTGCTGCAAAAGGGGAAAAATTGAGATTCATTGCATCCCTTGATGCCGCAAACTGCAAAGAGAATAGAAAGCCATTATGTACCATCTCACTTAAGAGCATTGGGGCAGAACATCCGTTCTACACCCTTGAAGGTACAGACAATGCCGTAATAATTGAGTCTGAATATTACCCTAATGCAATAGTGATAAAAGGCGCAGGAGCCGGAGCAAAACAAACCGCCGGCGGAGTACTGAATGATATATTAAGTATGTAAATGACAGATGATATGAAAATAGCAGTAGTAGGTGCCACCGGACTGGTTGGCAGAAATATGTTGAGAGTGCTGCAGGAAAGGAATTTTACTGTAACAGAATTGATTCCTGTGGCATCTGAGAAATCGTCGGGAAGCAAAATTAATTTTAATGGTAAAGATTACACTGTGTGCACACCTGCTCAGGCAATTGAGAAAAAACCTCAGATTGCACTGTTCTCTGCAGGAAGCGGAGTCTCTCAAGAATGGGCTCCAAAGTTTGCCCAGGCAGGATGTCGTGTTATAGACAACTCTGCCTGTTGGAGAATGGACCCTACAAAAAAACTTGTTATCCCAGAGATAAATGGAGATGTAATTGAAGAAGACGACTATATAATTGCAAACCCAAATTGCTCAACCATACAGATGCTTGTGGCAATTGCAGGGCTTCACAAGAAGTTTGGGATAAAAAGGATTGTGGTTTCCACATACCAGTGCATAACAGGAACAGGAAAGAAAGCGGTTGACCAGATGAGTGCAGAGAGAGAAGGCAAGGAGCCGGCAACAAAAGCCTATCCTTACAAAATAGACCTTAACTTGCTGCCTCACATAGATATTTTTATGGAAAACGGTTATACCAAAGAGGAGATGAAGATGGTGAATGAAACCATAAAAATTATGAGGAACGAGAAAATAAAGGTCTCCCCTACCACCATAAGGGTACCTGTACTTGGAGGACACGCAGAATCTATAAACCTGGAGTTTGAAAAAGGATTTGAGATGGAGGAGATTTTCAATACCCTAAAAAACACCCCTGGTGTAGTTGTACAGGACAATGTTGCACTTGAAAACGGAGCACAGCCGTCTGCAATAGGTTCTCTTGAAAATCTGCCATACCCTATGCCTCTGTTCACTAAAGACCGCGACGAGGTTTTTGTTGGAAGAATCAGGAGAGACTTCTCTGTTGAGAACGGTATAAATCTTTGGTGTGTAGCTGATAACCTGCGTAAAGGGGCAGCAACCAATACAGTACAGATAGCAGAACTATTAGTTGAAAAGGGGTTGGTTTAACCCCTTTTTTTTGTACTTTTGCAGAATGCTTACAGACAACCACATAAAGACCTCCAATTACACAGAGGCAGATTTTGAGACCCTCAGCTGGAATGAACATATCCGCAGAAGATCAGGTATGTACATTGGCAAATTGGGGAATGGTTCTTCTCCCGACGACGGTATATATATCCTCTTTAAAGAGATTGTAGACAATGCCATTGACGAGTTCATAATGGGATACGGCAAGAGCATAAAGATTACCATAGGAGACGACAATATGGTTACCGTAAGGGATTACGGACGAGGCATTCCTCTTGGAAAGCTTATTGATGCTGTAAGCAAGATGAACACAGGTGCCAAATATGGCAGCAGCGCATTCTCAAAATCGGTAGGACTTAACGGCGTAGGAACAAAGGCAGTAAATGCCACATCTTCATACTTTTACATACAATCTTTCAGAGATGGTGAAAGTGCTTGGGCCGAGTTCTCCCAGGGAAATCTTGTAGACAACGGCAATCTTCTTACAACCGAGAAAAACGGCACACTTGTAAAATACATTGCAGACCCTCTGTTGTATGAGAACTACAGATACAATATGGAGTATATTGAGACAATGCTCAAAAACTACTCCTATCTGAACACCGGCCTTTCATTGAATCTGAATGGTACAGAGTTCAAATCCAAACACGGTCTGCTTGACCTTATAAACGACTCATTGTCTGAAACACCTCTATATGAACCTATACATCTGCAGGGTAAGGACATTGAGGTTACAATCACCCACGGTACAGAGAATGGAGAGAACATAAGTTCTTTCGTAAACGGGCAGAACACCATTCACGGAGGAACCCACCTTGCTGCATTCAGGGAAGGTGTTGCAAAAACCATAAAGGACTTCTTCAAAAAAGACTTTGATCCAAAGGATGTAAGACAATCCATTGTTGGAGCAATAAGCATAAAGGTTGTTGAACCCAACTTCTCAAACCAGACCAAAACATATTTGAGTTCAAAAGATGTTGAACCTGGCGGGCAAAGCATCAGAAACTTTATTGTAGAGTTCATCTCTGCTGAACTGGATAACTTCCTGCACAAAAATCCTGCTCAGGCAGATGCCATCCTCAAGAAAGTTCTTGCAAATGAAAAGGAGAGGAAGGCTATATCGGGAATACAGAAACTTGCAAGAGAGAGGGCTAAAAAAGCGAGCCTGCACAACAGAAAACTGAGGGACTGCCGTATCCACTATGGAGATAAAGATCCAAAAAACCAGGATACCATGCTCTTTATTACAGAGGGTGACTCTGCAAGCGGTTCAATTACCAAGAGCCGAGATGTAAATACTCAGGCTGTGTTCTCACTTAGAGGTAAGCCCCTGAACACATACGGACTTACCAAAAAGGTTGTCTATGAGAACGAGGAGTTCAACCTTCTTCAGGCAGCTCTTAACATTGAGGAGGATCTTGAGAACCTCCGCTACAACAAGGTGGTTGTGGCAACCGATGCCGATGTGGACGGAATGCATATCCGCCTTCTGATGCTTACATTCTTCTTGCAGTTCTTCCCGGATCTTATCAGACAAGGCCATCTGTACATACTGCAAACCCCTCTTTTCCGTGTAAGGAAAAAGAATGAGACATATTATTGCTATACCTCTGAGGAAAAAGAGAGGGCTATTAAAAAACTTGGCAAAAACCCTGAGATTACCCGATTCAAAGGATTGGGTGAAATTTCTCCCGACGAGTTCAGAGGGTTTATTGGTGAGGATATAAGATTGGACAGGGTGAGACTGAGCAAGGATGATGCAATACACGAGTTGTTGGAGTTCTATATGGGTGACAATACTATGGAGCGCCAGAACTTCATTAAGAGCAACCTCAGATCTGACCTTATCCTTGATGAACTGGCAGAAAAAGCAAATATGAACTAGAATACATTTCAACTATGAGAAAACATATCTGTAAATTTCTTTTGAAACTTTTTGGCTGGAAAGCCGGAGAGCCGCCTTGCGAGGGGAATAAAGCTATTATACTTGGAGTACCCCATACATCTGCCTGGGACTTTATAATATCTTTTTTCTACTATTACAGTGTAGGGGGAAAAGCATTTGTAATGGTAAAGAAAGAGTTCTTCTGGGGGCCTCTTGGTCCAATAGTAAGATGGATGGGCGGCATACCTGTAGACAGATCTAAAGGAGCCACTGTTGCCAAACAAGTGATTGATGCAATGAACAAGGCAGACTATATGCACCTTGCCATTGCCCCTGAGGGAACCCGCAAGCGTACAGACAACTGGAAAACAGGATTCCACACCATTGCAAGAGCCTGCAATGTTCCTGTATATCTTGGTTATTTTGACTGGAGCACCAAAACCATTGGCAGAGGTGTAAAGTTTGAGCTTACAGATGATGTCAAGGGCGATATGAAGAGAATCAGACAATATTACAAAGACAAAGGATATGGTGCAAAGTATCCTGAACTTTACTCTACAGGAAAAGACCTTGATTAATGGGCATAGTTTTTGATAACTACACTGGCTAAAAATCTAACCACATATATTAGAAATGAATTTTAAGACACTAAAGGAATTATTACACTGCAGTACAGAGGCTTATGCTAACAATAAGTTTCTATGCATAATTGGTGGCAGTTTTTACACTTTTAAAACTTTTGGAGAGAAAGTCAAGGAAGTTGCTGCATTGGTGCATAAGAATAATGCCCAATTGGGTGACAGAATTGGCATTTTGTGCCAAAGTATGCCTAACTGGGGTGTGGCATTTATGAGCTGCTCTGCTTATGGTAAGATTGCAGTCCCTATGCTGCCTGATTTTTCTGAGACAGAGATTAAAAACATTATAGATCATTCAGAGTGCAAAGGTTTGTTTGTTTCAAAGAAACTTTACCACAAAATCTCTGATGAAATGAAAGAAAAACTCAGTTTTATCATTGAGGTTGACGATTTTAAAGTTATTAAAGGTGAAACCTGCAACGAAACATCAAATGCAGAAGTGGAAAAGATGTCATCTGCAGAAGAGGATCTTGCAACTATCATCTATACATCTGGCACAACCGGTAACTCAAAAGGTGTTATGCTTACCCACGGCAACTTGTGTTCTCACGTAAAGATTGCCAACAAGATGAGACCTTCATTTGAGTGGGATGTATGGTTGTCTGTACTTCCTTTGTCCCACACGTTGGAATTCAGCCTTTCATTCCTGCTTCCAATGCTGGCCGGTGCTTCTGTATACTACTTGGACAGACCTCCTGTACCAAAATTGCTTATGCAGGCACTAAAAGAGGTAAGGCCTACCACTATGCTTACTGTACCAATGATTATAGAGAAGATCTACAGAAATGCCATTCTGCCTAAGATCCACTCCAATCCTATTATGTCCAAGATGTACAGAAGTTCTGCCATTGGCAGAAAACTTATAAATAAAATTGTCGGGAAGACACTTAGAGAAACATTTGGTGGCAGAATGAGATTCTATGGCATTGGTGGTGCAAAACTGGATGGCACAGTGGAGAAATTCCTTTTGGAGGCAAATTTCCCTTATGCAATCGGATACGGACTTACCGAGTGTTCTCCTCTTCTTGCCGGTGCAACACCAGACCTTGTAAAATGGCAGACTACCGGCCCTGCTGTTCCTGGTGTACAGCTTAAGATCAATAACCCCGATCCTGTTACCGGTGAGGGTGAGATAGTGGCTAAAGGGCCTAACATTATGCCAGGATACTACAAGAACCCGGAGGCAACTGCAGGAGCATTTACAGAGGACGGATGGTTCAGGACCAAGGATTTGGGCTATATTGATGAGAAAGGATGGCTCTCTATCAGAGGCCGCCTTAACAGCATGATTGTTGGTCCAAGTGGTGAGAATATCTACCCTGAGGAGATTGAGACAGTTATCAACACCCACGCAGTGGTGGCAGAATCTGTAGTTACAATGACAAGAGGTGCCCTTGTTGCAAAAGTATGCATTCAGCCAGAGAAGATTGAGGCTATGAACAAAATGAAAGAGGAGGCTCTTGCAGCATACAGGGAGAAAAAACTTCAACTTATTGATGCTTACGAGGCCAAAAAGAAAGAGTGGCTGAAAGAGTATGAAGGTAAGAAAGATGAATGGCAGGAGGAGTACAACCAGATGAGAAGGGAGATGTACAAAGCATACGTTGCCAAGAAAGAGGAGGCAGCTGCGGCATATCTTGCCAAGAAAGAGGAGGCAAAAAATATGCTTGAGAGCAAGATGAAGGAGTGGGAAAAAGAGATTATGAAATATGTTAACGACAAAGTGAACAAATTCTCCAAAATCTCACACATAGAGCTCAGGACTGAAGCATTTGAGAAAACTGCCACCCAGAAAATCAAACGATACCTGTACGCTTAACATTGCATATCCTATAAACTCAAACGCACTGGATCCTCCGGTGCGTTTTTTATTTGAACATATAATCTGTCGGGAAGAGATTGGCAGTAAAAAAAGAGGACCCTGATGAGGATCCTCTTTCTGTATATATAATCTGTAATGACAGATTAGAATTTCTGCATAAGCATCTCAACGATCTTGATAGCTGCGTAAGCAACTGGAGTACCAGGACCAAAGATTGCAGCAGCACCTGCTTTGTAAAGAGCATCGTAATCCTGAGCAGGGATAACACCACCAGCAACAACGATGATATCCTCTCTACCAAGTTTCTTAAGCTCGTCTACAATCTGAGGTACAAGAGTCTTGTGACCTGCAGCAAGTGAAGAAACACCCACTACGTGAACGTCGTTCTCTACAGCCTGTTTTGCAGCCTCCTCTGGAGTCTGGAACAAAGGCCCCATATCAACGTCAAAGCCACAGTCTGCATAACCCGTTGCAACAACTTTAGCACCACGGTCGTGACCGTCCTGACCAAGTTTTGCAATCATAATTCTTGGCTGGCGACCCTCTTTCTTAGCAAACTCAGCAACAAGCTCTTTTGCTTTCTCAAAGTCTGAATCGTTTTTAACCTCTGAAGAGTAAACACCTGTATTCATACGGATAACTGCTTTATAACGTCCTACAACTTTCTCACAAGCATCAGAAATCTCTCCCAATGAAGCACGAGCTTTAGCAGCCTCAACTGCCAACTCAAGAAGGTTACCGCTCTTGTTGGCAACTGCCTCAGTAATAGCGTCAAGACACTGCTGTACTTTAGCGTTGTCACGGTTAGCTCTAAGCTCTTTAAGTCTTGCAATCTGCTGCTCACGAACTTTAGCGTTATCTACGTCAAGAATCTCAATTGGATCCTCTTTCTCAAGACGATATTTGTTGATACCAACGATAGTGTCGATACCTGAGTCAATTCTTGCCTGTTTACGTGCAGCTGCCTCCTCAATTCTTAGTTTAGGAATACCGGTCTCAATAGCTTTTGCCATACCGCCAAGCTCCTCAACCTCCTGGATGTGTGCCCAAGCTTTGTCAGCCAACTCTTTGGTTAGGCTCTCAATGTAGTATGAACCTGCCCAAGGGTCAATTGATTTACATACGCTGGTCTCCTCCTGGATGTAGATCTGAGTGTTACGTGCAATACGTGCAGAGAAGTCTGTAGGAAGAGCAATAGCCTCATCCAATGCATTGGTATGCAATGACTGGGTGTGACCAAGAGCTGCACCCATAGCCTCAATACAAGTTCTTGCTACGTTGTTGAACGGATCCTGCTCAGTTAGTGACCAACCTGAAGTCTGACAGTGTGTTCTCAATGACAATGATTTAGGGTTCTGAGGGTTGAACTGGTTAACCAACTTAGCCCAAATCATACGTGCAGCACGCATTTTTGCAATCTCCATAAAGTGGTTCATACCAATTGCCCAGAAGAATGACAAACGTGGTGCAAATGCGTCAACTGAGATACCAGCTTTAATACCGGTTCTCAAGTACTCAAGACCGTCAGCCAAAGTGTAAGCCATCTCAATATCATTGGTTGCACCAGCCTCCTGCATATGGTAACCGGAGATTGAAATTGAGTTGAACTTAGGCATATATTTAGAAGTATAAGCGAAGATATCGCCAATAATTCTCATTGAGAACTCTGGTGGGTAAATGTAAGTGTTACGTACCATGAACTCTTTAAGGATATCGTTCTGGATAGTACCAGCCATCTCCTCAAGTTTGGCACCCTGCTCCAAGCCTGCTACAATGTAGAAAGCCATAACTGGAAGAACGGCACCGTTCATAGTCATAGAAACTGACATTTTGTTTAGAGGAATCTGATCGAAAAGGATTTTCATATCCTCAACTGAACAGATGGATACACCTGCTTTACCAACATCACCAACTACACGTGGGTGGTCAGCATCGTATCCGCGGTGTGTAGCCAAGTCAAAAGCAACTGAAAGACCTTTCTGACCTGCAGCAAGGTTTCTTCTGTAGAAAGCATTTGACTCCTCAGCTGTAGAAAAACCTGCATACTGTCTTACAGTCCAAGGTTTCTGTACATACATTGTGCTGTAAGGTCCACGTAGGAAAGGAGCCACACCAGCAGCATAGTTCAAGTGCTCCATTCCCTCCAAGTCAGAGGCGCTGTAGTTAGTTTTTACAGCAATCCTCTCTGGTGTCATCCACTCGCTGTTGTTCTGTTGTGAGCAAGCGGCGCCACCGTTATATTTTAGTTCTGAAAAATTCGGACGCATAATCTTATATGTCTTTTAATTTTATTATTGCTTATTTAATACCCAATTTAGCCTGATAACCTTTTAGAGTCTCAAGAACATTGCTCTTAACGCTAATGAAGTTCTCAATGCCTTTAGCTACTAGTTCCTCTTTGCAAGCAGGCTCACCGGCAACAACCACAATTGCTTTATCTCCAACAAGTGAAGCAATCTGTGGAACGCCCTCTGCATACTCATCATCAGATGAACAAGCAACAATAATATCAGCTTTAGCCTCCAATGCTGCTTTAACGCCCTCCTCTACTGAAGAGAATCTGTTGTTATCTACAACTTTGAAACCTGCAACAGCAAAGAAGTTGCAAGCAAACTGTGCTCTTGCTCTGCACATTGCAAGGTTACCGTAAGTTACCATATAAGCAACTGGCTCCTTACCGCTCTGCTCTGTAGCAAAACGCAAAGCCTCAAACGGCTGAGCACCTCTGTATTTGGCAAGTGGCTGGCCTAGAACTGTACCGCATGCAGCAGGAGCAGCTTTTCTGGTAACAACCTCCAAAGTAACATCTTTGTCAGCTTTCTCAGTGAAGTTAGGGTACTGGTTAGAACCAAGAATAATCTCTCTGCGAGTCTCAATTTTCTTGTCTCTTGCATCAGCAGTAGCTTTGATAGTATTCTGGATAAAACCAGCTTTGAAAGCCTCTACATAACCGCCCATGTTCTCAACCTCAGTGAACAATTTCCAAGCAGTCTCAGAAATGGACTGTGTAAGGTTCTCAATGAAGTATGAGCCTGCAGCTGGGTCAACAACTTTATCAAAAGAAGCCTCCTCTTTAAGGATAGACTGAGTGTTTCTTGCAATACGGTTGCTGAACTCACCTGGAGCGCGGAACGGATAATCAAATGGAAGTACCTCCAAAGAGTCAACACCTGCAATAGCAGCACTCATTGCCTCAGTAGTACCTCTTAGCATATTTACGTATGGATCGTAAACAGTCATATTCCACTCGCTGGTAACAGCGTGGATCTTCATCTTCTGGCAGCACTCTTTCTCTGAACCGTAAGCTTTAACAATGTTAGCCCACAACATTCTTGCTGCGCGGAATTTTGCAATCTCCATAAAGTAGGTTGAACCTACAGCGAAAGTAAATTTGATGCGTCTTGCAGCGTCATCTGCGCTTAGACCCATCTCTACAAGTTTGTTGATGTACTCGCTACCCATAGCAAGACCAAAACCAAGCTCCTGAGAGATGTTTGAACCTGCATCATTGAATGCGTATGCCTCAACACCAATTACTCTAACTCTTGGATAATCCTTAACAGCATCAATTACATCTTTAAGGGTATCCATTGATTTGTCTGAGCAGAAAGCACCTGTCTGGTTAAGACCTCTTAGAGGATCAAAATCAAAAGAAGCTTTAAGATCCTCAGCAGCTACGCCCTGAGCTTTTGCTACAGCCAAGAATGAGCTGATGATCTCTACTGAAGCACAGCAGCATCCTGTAAAGTTAACCTCAACCTTAGCAAGATCAATACCTTTCAAAAGGGTATTCATCTCAGCCTCGCTGATAGCTTTTTTGCCATCAATGCAGAAACCGACAGCCTCAACACCTTTCTTAAGGCCGTCTACAGCCTGTGCATTTGCAGCCTCATAGCCGCACTCACAAGCACAATAGTCCTGACGAACCAACCAGTTGTTGTTGTCTTTTGTACCTCTTACAAAAGGGAAAGCACCAGCCTCACCACCAAGATGTTTAACACCTTCCAGGTTCTCGGCACGGTAGTAAGGGCGAACTGAAAAACCTTCCTCAGTTTTCCATACGAGTTTTTTCTCGTAATCGGCACCTTTCAAATCCTTGATTATCACCTCTTCCCATTGCTCAGTGGAAACAGGTGGAAACTCAGCAAATAATTTTTCTGCCATATTTTTATTTTTATATATGAATGGATAAATGATTTTTCTATAAAAATCGTCCAAAGTTACAAATAATATAATTTAAAACCAACTAATTGAACACCCCTTCTATAAGCTCATCATCCGCAATTACCGGTATTGTAACCTTAAGGCCCGGAGTGCGTTCCATCTCTCTCTCAATAGCAAAGATTGCCCCTTTGTTTCTTGCCCAACTTCTTCTGGCAATACCATTGTTCACATCCCAAAGCAACATATTGCGTATTCTGCTGTCTGCTTCATCAGAACCATCTATCACCATACCAAAACCACCATTCATAACTTCCCCCCAACCAACTCCACCACCATTGTGGATAGAAACCCAAGTTGCCCCACGGAACGAATCTCCAATCACATTCTGAACAGCCATATCCGCAGTATAGCTGGAACCGTCATAGATATTTGAAGTTTCCCTGTACGGAGAATCTGTTCCGGAAACATCGTGATGATCCCTGCCCAAGACAATAGGAGCACTCACTTTACCTTCCTTTATCGCCTTGTTCATAGCAAGGGCTATCTCTATTCTGCCCTGTGAATCTGCATACAGGATTCTGGCCTGCGACCCCACTACCAGCTTATTCTTCCCGGCCTCCTTAATCCAATGGATATTATCTGCAAGCTGAGGTTTTATTTCGTCGGGAGCTTCCTTCATAATATTCTCAAGCACTTGAGCGGCAAGCATATCTGTATAGGCAAGATCCTCCTCCTTTGAAGATGTGCACACCCATCTGTAAGGGCCGAAACCATAATCAAAAAACAGTGGGCCCATTATATCCTGCACATAAGAAGGATACCTGAATTTACGGTTCACCTCCGTATCGTTGGAATTCGCATCCATCCCAGGATTGAAAATATCTGCACCTGCACGGGATGCCTCCAACAAAAAAGCATTTCCATAATCAAAGAAGTACATTCCTCTTCCCGACAGTTTGTTGATTGCCGCCACCTGCCTTCTCAAACTCTCCTGCACACACTCACGGAACCTTTCAGGCTCACTGGCCATCATCTCCTTGCTCTCCTCAAATGTGTACCCCACAGGGTAATACCCACCGGCCCAAGGATTATGCAAGGAGGTCTGGTCCGAACCCAAATCAACGTGCACATTCTCAGCGGCAAGTTTTTCCCACAAGTCAACCACATTACCGTGATAAGCCAATGAAACAGCCTCTTTGGCGGCTCGTGCAGACTCAATACGTGCCACAAGCTTGTCCAGATCATCATATACCTCATCTACCCAACCCTGCGAATATCTTGTCTGTATAGCCTTTTCATTTATCTCTGCAACCACACCCACAACACCGGCAATCACAGCAGCCTTAGGTTGGGCACCACTCATCCCTCCCAAACCTGAACTTACAAACACCTTGCCTGCAGGCTCAGGATTTCCGTGCATTCTGGCTGCATTCAATACAGTTATGGTTGTACCGTGTACTATTCCTTGCGGGCCAATATACATAAACGAACCGGCAGTCATCTGCCCGTACTGAGAAACCCCCAATGCATTGAATTTCTCCCAATGGTCCTTGCTGGAATAGTTTGGAATAACCATACCGTTGGTAACCACAACCCTTGGAGCATCCTTATGGGAAGGGAACAATCCAAGAGGATGACCAGAATAAAGGACAAGTGTCTGCTCATCCGTCATCTGGGAGAGATACTTCATTGCCAGCCTGTACTGGGCCCAATTCTGGAACACTGCACCATTTCCGCCGTAGGTGATTAGCTCGTGCGGATGTTGCGCCACCGCATTATCCAGGTTATTGCTCATCATAAGCATAATGGCTGCAGCCTGCACACTCTTGTGCGGGAAATCATATATACTGCGTGCATATATCTTATAATCAGGCCTGTACCTGTACATATAAATGCGCCCGTAATCCTCCAGCTCCCTGGCAAACTCCGGAGCCAGCACTTTATGCTGTTCTTGCGGAAAATACCTGAGGGCATTTTTCAACGCCAACTTTTTCTCCTCCAACGTAAGAATCTCTTTCCTGCGCGGAGCATGGTTTATTGAATGGTCATAAGGTTTGGCAGCAGGTATCTCTGCCGGAATACCTTCACATACCTTGTCTCTGAAATTATCCATATATCATTCTCTGTATTTTAATATTTCAACCATTTCCAAATCTCTTTCCAACCAGGTTTCTTACCATACATAAGGATTCCAACCCTGTATATTTTTCCCGACAAATATGCCATCCCCACAAATGTAACCACAAGCACACCTATTGAAAGTGCAAGTTCCCATACAGGCACACCATATGCAATCCTTGCCATCATCACCATTGGAGAGGTGAAAGGTATCACAGACCCCCAGAATGAAAGGGCACTGTCGGGATACTGGAAAGTATGCAACATAAGGAACAGTCCTATTATCAGAGGCATTGTGACTGGTAGTACCAGTTGCTGTGTGTCTGCCTCATTGTCTACAGCAGCACCAACTGCAGCAAACATACTTGAATAAAGGAGGTATCCCAATACAAAATAGATTACAAAACAACCGATAATCTGAACATAATTGATATCCTTCAGAGCCTGCAGGAATCCGTCCCCCTCGCTCTCCATAGCTGCAGTTATCTGTTCAACCGGAATCTCAGAAGAGGTAACAGCCATTGTCTGGGCAGCATCATCCAACCCAAGTGCAGAACCGGCAACCATAACTATTGAGAATGTGATTACAATCCAAATAAAGAACTGGGTGAGAGCCACTGATGCAACTCCCAAAATCTTTCCCATCATTATCTGGAACGGCTTCACCGACGAAACTATCACTTCAATTATTCTGGTAGTCTTCTCCTCAATCACACTCCTCATAACCATACTGCCAAACATAAAGATGAACATATAAATCAGAAAACTCCCCACATAACCTATAATCATAAAGATCTCTACCTTAGAAGCCTTCTCCTCTCCTGCCTCATCCAAGGTAAAAGTCTTTACCTTTACATCAGATTCAACATCTTCCATAATCTGTTCAAGTTGCGGAATCCCGTAACCTTTCAGTTTGTAATCCTCCACTGCAGCCTCCACATTGCGCGCTATCCTGCTCTGCATATCCATATTCATCTGTTTTTTTGAATATGTAACCACAGATACATTCTTGGATGAATCCAACTGCGATATTCCCACAACAGCAAAATAATCCAAATTGTCAAAATCTCTCTTAAGTTCATCTATTGTGGCATCTGTAACCTCTGTAAAAATCACCTGGCCATCACTCTCCATATAAGGCATTACAATACCGCTGTCATCTATAACAGCCACCTTCTGTCCCTCTTCTCCACCAGAATACATTGCTATAAGGCTTGGGACCACCATAAGGGCTGCAAACAGCAATGGAGTAAGTATTGTGGTAAAGATGAATGATTTCTTTTTAACCCTTACTGCAAACTCCCTTGCAATAATGATTGATATTTTACTTTTTCCCATTACTTTCTTATTTAATTGTTGGTAACCAGTTTAATGAAGATATCATTCATACGGGGTATCAGCTGCTGATATGAAACTATGTCATTACCCTTAATGAGTTCTCCCAAAATTACAGAACTTGAAGCCCCCTTCTCCACATCAAGCACAGCTCTTCTGTTTCCCTTATAAACGTCATCAGAAACAACTTTAACAGGAGCCTGAGACAATGCTATGGAGTCTGTCCCTCTGTAAATAACCTCAACGTGATTATTGCCGTACCGGCGCCTGATATCATCCACACCACCGGTAACTATAAGGTCAGATTTGTTTATAAGGGCAATATTGTCACACAACTCCTCCACACTCTCCATATTGTGAGTGGAGAGAATTATGGTTGTCCCTGCCTCTTTAAGGGCAAGTATCTCCTTCCTTATAAGATTTACATTTACAGGATCAAAACCAGAAAAAGGCTCATCAAGAATCAGAAGCTTGGGCTTGTGCATAACTGTAGTTATAAACTGTATCTTCTGGGCCATACCCTTTGACAGTTCTTCAACTTTCTTGTCCCACCAACCCTGTATGTTGAATTTCACAAACCACTCCTTAAGTTCCTTGGTTGCCTGACTTGTACTCATTCCTTTCAGCCTTGCAAGATATATTGCCTGCTCTCCCACCTTCATTTTCTTGTACAACCCCCTCTCTTCCGGAAGATAACCTATATACTCCACATCAGAAGGTTTTATTGGGTGTCCGTCAAACAGGAGCTTCCCTTCGTCGGGAAGAGTAATCTGATTGATGATTCTGATCAGTGTTGTCTTGCCTGCGCCATTGGGGCCAAGAAGGCCAAAAATCTTCCCTTGCGGGATACTTAGGTTCACAGAATTAAGTGCTGTAAAATTCCCGAACCTCTTGGTTATTCCATAACACCTGATTATTTCCATTTTCTGCAATATTCAAATTGTTTTGTTAATGACAGTTTGTGCGTTTAACGCACACATCCCTACAAATGTAATAAATATTCCCTTAACCTGAGTGCATTATTTTCTGTAATAATATGCTCATTTACCAGCTCCTGCAACAGTTGCAAATTATCTTTGAAATACTCCTTTCCCTTTATCCTTATGTATGTTATTATTCCTCTGGCTGCATACGGGCCAACATACGGATGCTGCTCCAACGCCTCCCTTTCCGCTTCAAGCAACGAAAATCCTTTAATCTCCCCATCCAGCACAACAACACTCTCCTTTATTCGCTCAAACCGCTCCTGCCCGAACCCCTCTATCTCCAACAACTGCATAGGACTGACAAATGTCCCCCCCAAACGCTCCCTGTAGCGCAAAATCTTTTTTGCAAAATATCCCCCTATCCCATATAACCTTACCAGTTCTGCACTGTCTGCCCTGTTCAAATTACACACATACCGGTTCCTTTCCACCTTATTGCCATACACATTCTCTCCAGCCTCCACCTTTGTGCTGTCTCCCTCCTTTTCCTGCACATTCTTCTTCCCGACAGATATCGTTGTGTCAGATTCCATCATTTTCTGAACATTCTTCCTCCCAGAAGACAACTTTGTGCTGGCATTGACACTTTCTTGCACATTACCGGCCGGGATACTGTCGGGAAGAGCAATATAAGGGGCAAGTGCTGCATACCTTGCACTGTCCACCACATACAATTTGGCAAAATCTCTCTTTACCCTGAACTTTCCCCCTTTATCCCTGTAATTCAATACACTTTGGGCCTGCCGTGGGGTAAAGCCAAGCAACTGCAGAGTATCAAGTCCCACGGTATTGGGGTTAAACATGAACACCTCTGCACCTGCAACACCACTCCCCGCACCCTCATCCTGTGCCGCCCCACCAATGTCCTGCATTACAAATGTAACCACCTGAAACACAAACAGCAGTGCAATGAGAATGATTACCCCCATTGCCCTGCTGTTGGATATTGTAAAATTACCCCCTTTACTGCTACTCATCCTGTGATTGCTCTCCTGCCTCATATCCTGCCCCACTTACAATCATTACTATTTCACCTTTTGGCTCGTGCTGCTGATACCATTGTTGCAGTTCAGCAACTGTACCTCGCCTGCATTCTTCGTGCATTTTGCTTATCTCCCGGCAAACCGCAGCCTTTCTCTGTGGTCCAAAAAACTCAACCATCTGTCCAAGAGTTTTCACCAGACGGTAAGGAGACTCATAAACTATCATTGTACGCTCTTCCTGTGCCAGCTGTTTGAATTTGGTCTGTCTCCCCTTCTTTACGGGAAGAAAGCCCTCAAAGCAGAACCGGTCACAAGGGAAACCGGAAGTTACAAGAGCCGGGACAAATGCTGTTGCACCAGGTAAAGTTTCAACTTCTACTCCTGCCTCAACACAAGTCCTCACCAAAAGAAACCCGGGATCGGAAATACCCGGAGTACCGGCATCGCTTATCAGAGCCACATTCATACCTGCAAGTATCTTCTCACAAACCCCTGACGCAGTTTTATGTTCATTGAATTTATGATGACTCTCCATATGTGTGGATATCTCATACTTCTTAAGCAGATGCGAACTGGTTCTGGTATCCTCTGCCAAAATAAGGTCCACCTCCTTAAGAATTCTCAATGCCCTTAAAGTAATATCCTCCAAATTACCTATTGGTGTTGGAACCAAATACAATTTTGCCATACTCTAACCCTCCTGTTTCTGTTTGTTGAATCTTCTTCTTACTGTCATATAGAATCTGTACACCTCATCACTCTCCTCATCCCACTGAGGATACCTTTCCCTTATAAACTCGGTAACTTGAGCCAACCTCTCCATATTGTTCAACGCTGCAACAGTTTCCCTGAATCCCTCTTCATTGCCATCAAACAGTTCCCTCAGGAAAAGCATCCTGTCATTCAAGCCTATTCCATCCCAAATGTCATCTATAAATGCACCCGGAATATCCACTTCCCAGTCATACCACTCAGGTCTTGCCTTATCCACTACAAGAACCCTCTCCTGCTGATGCTCATATACAATATTCCCCACAGTATCTTCTGTATCCTCCTCCAAAAAATACTCCTCATCTTCTATTTCCACCAGCTCATCAAATTCTCCAACCTCACCATGAGCCTGTTCTGCCACCTCATCTTCTTCTATCCCATCCTCAGCCAATCCAACTGCACCATCTTCAGCCACTTCTTCAGGTCCCTCACATCCTTGCACTGTCCCATCCATCTCCTCTATCACCTCTTCTGCCACATCCCCCTCCTCATACTCATCTGCCCAATCATCATCTTCTTCACCAAAATCTATCTCTATCTCCACTTCCGGCTCACTATTCTCCTGAATCTCTTCCCTGTCAGCTCCCCTCTCTTCCAATGCCTCCACTCTTCTTTCCAACTCAGAAATTCTCTCCTGCAATTCCTTCTCACGCTGTTTGAACAGTTCCCCTATTTTCAGCAACATTTCATCCAGTTTATCCATATATAACGTCTCCAATTAATGCAAACTTACACCAATAAGTCTCATAAACTCCTCTCTGGTTCTCAAATCCCTCAAGAAAGCACCTGTAAATGCAGATGTGGTTGTAACTGAATTCTGTTTCTGTACACCCCTTATCTGCATGCACATATGGGCTGCTTCAATAACAACTGCAACGCCCAATGGGTTAAGTGTTTCCTGAATACAATCCCTTATCTGCACAGTAAGCCTCTCCTGAACCTGCAACCTGCGGGCAAAAGCATCAACTATACGGGGTATCTTGCTCAATCCTGTAATTACTCCGTTTGGTATGTATGCCACATGTGCCTTTCCGTAAAACGGAAGCATATGATGCTCACACATAGAATAAATCTCTATATCCTTTACCAGAACTATCTGCTGGTAGTCCTCCTTAAAACGTGCAGAATTCAATATGGCAACAGGGTCCATATTATACCCCTGAGTTAAAAACTGCATAGCTTTTGCAACTCGTTCCGGAGTCTTCAATAATCCTTCTCTTTGTGGATCCTCTCCCAACAATTGCAGGATCGCCTCATAATGCTCTGCCAATTTTTGGGTTGTCTGAGTATCAAATTGCTCAATCTTGGTATATGCCATCTTCTTTTAGTGATTTATCGTCAAGCAAAGGTATCAAAAAATTAAAAGATTATATTATTTTTGTAACCCACTTCACCAACACACTATAATTATGACAAACAATCCGGCCAAATACCGAATTCTTGTAGTTGATGACGAAGAGGATATACGCAGTATCCTTCAATACAATCTTAATAAAGCAGGTTATACAGCCGACACCGCTGCCAGCGCAGAAGAAGCTCTCTTTAAAATGAGAAACTCATATCATCTGCTCCTGCTTGATATAATGATGGATGGTATAAGCGGCCTTAAGATGGCACAATTGTTACGGGATGACTACAACAACAATGTTCCTATAATCTTCATTTCTGCATTGGATACAGAGAGCGACATAATCTCGGGATTCAACGGGGGTGGGGATGACTACATAGCAAAACCATTCTCTATAAAGGAAGTTCTTGCAAGGGTAAATGCTGTACTTAACAGAACCTATAACAATCCTCACAATGAAGAGGCCAATGCACAGGTAAAAAAAGAGGAAAAAGAGGATACCACCATTTTTGTACATAAAGAATTGAAAATTGAATATGACAAAAAGAGGGTATATGTAAATGACCAGGAGGTAGCACTCACAAAGAAAGAGAATGAAATCCTTATCCTTCTGGCCCAAAACCCGAACAAGCTGTTCTCAAGAGATGACATACTGCAACTTGTCTGGAAAGAGGAGAGTTATGTTCTTGAGCGCACTGTAGATGTACATATTGCCAGACTTAGGAAAAAGATAGGAAGCTGTGGAGAGTGGATTATCAACCGCTCAGGATACGGCTACTGCCTTCATATATAATATAACTCAAACGGTAAGGAGGGGAATGCCATGAAACTGAGGCTGAAATACCAGCTTATTTTCTATTATACCGCAATTATTGCCATTATAATTTCGGCATTTCTTATTTATATGCTCCAAAGGAGAGGAGAAATCAATCTGGGGAATCTGCGTAACCAGCTCATTTCTTACAATGGGGATGTATACAAGAGCTATCGGGAAGGAGTACCATTTGAAGAAATTCCTATCCCCGACGATTTCCATTTTACCGTAATTGATACAACCCTCAGTATAATATATACGAGTGCCCGCCTGGATTCCTTAGGGCACGACGCATCTCATCTGAGAGATGAGGTTATTGAGGCAACACTTAGTGGAGAAGGTACAGCCCTGAGATTCTCAGCCCACTCCAACAAGGAATATCTATATTATGCAAGAAGATACCCCGAATTCTATTTGAGGACATCTACCCCTTATATCTATGAGAATATAGACAAGGTAAGCAACAATTATTTTTACCAGTATATAATAATGGCCCTTATTATTGCCCTATTTGTTGTGCTGGTAAGTATCTCCCAAAAACTTACAAGTCCATTAAAGGCTTTCTATGATTTCTTTAGTATACTTAAATCAAACGATAAGGACTTCAGTAAAATCTCATTCCCAAATAATGAATATGGAGATGTAGGCAGACGAATAATAGACACCTACAACCAGCTTGAAAAAGCCAAGAAATTCAAGCAGCAGGTTACCCACAATATTGCTCACGAACTTAAAACTCCACTTACCGGAATAAGGGCATACCTCGAAACCATTTTAGAGGATGAGGATATGCCACACGACACTATACGCGACTTTACCGGTAAGGCCTACAAACAGACATTAAGACTCTCATCTCTGGTAAGCGATGTATCAACCCTCAACAAACTTGATGAAGAATCTGAATACTACAAGATAGATGAGATAAATATTTCCCAATGTCTTAACGAAATAGCTGAAGAACTGGCTCCAAAACTCAAAAGCAACAATTCCACATTCAGGCCTTTAATCAGCAGTGAGCTCACTATAGGGAGCAGTTATGACATAATATACTCATTGTTCAAGAATCTTATAGACAATACCATTGAACACGCAGGGCCAAATACAACCATAACCATTATGGCCGGAATATCCCAAATAGCCGGAGAACAGAGCTACAGGATAAACTTCACTTATATGGATAATGGTAAGGGTATCCCGGAGAAAGCTCTACAAAACCTTTTCGACCGCTTTTACCGCATTGAAGAGGGACGTACAAGAAAAACCGGAGGAAGCGGATTGGGGCTTGCAATTGTAAAAAGTTCCGTTTTGTTCCACAAAGGAAACATTACTGTAGAAAATAATCCCGACGGTGGAGTAGTTTTCAAGTTCAATCTGCTCTCTTTAGTGAGATAGGCACATTTATTGATTCTACATATTAGGGGATATCATTCTCTATTTTTAAACTAAATTATACAATGAACATACTTATAACCGCAGCCGAGCAGGAAGAATTGGATTGCGCCATAAAGGCATATGGAGAACTCAAAGAGAAATTGGGGAATGAAATCAAATTCCATTTCACACTTACAGGAATAGGCTCAACCCAGGCAAGCCATACTGTAACAAGAGAAATTTACAGAGGAATGCTGCGCAATGAGCCCTTTAACCTTGTAGTAAATATTGGGATTGCAGGGAGCTATGATATGAATCTCTTCCCGATGGGTTCTGCTGCAATAATTGAGAAAGAATTTTTTGGAGATCTTGGATTTGAGACAGACAACGGATTTAAGGATCTTTTCCAATATGGCATTCTTCAAAAAAATGGATTCCCTTATAAAGACGGTGCATTGGTGCGCATTGAATCAGAACATAATGGACTTGAAGAGGCTTTGGCCAAATACAGTAAAGGAATTGGGGTAACTGTACAAACTGTTACAGGAGATCCACAAAAAGTGGAAGCTCTGCACAAGAGATACAATCCGCATATTGAAAGTATGGAAGGGGCTGCAGTCTATTTTGCCTCTATACACGAGAATGTACCTTGTTTTGAGTTACGCACAGTATCAAATGCCGTTGGAGAACGTGATACTAAAAAATGGAATATTCCGGCGGCCCTTGACACTCTGTACAAATGCTGCTGCCAGATTTTTGCATCATTGGCAAATTAGATTTAATTTTACACGCATTAACCATTGGGGATATGGAGAAAGAGAGAAAGGAAATAATCAGGATTGAAAACCTCAACAAGTTCTACAAATTGGGGGAGCAGCAGGTAAAGGCATTGGACGGAGTGTGTGTCTCTATCTTCAAAAATGAATACGTGGCAATAATGGGTCCATCCGGTTCGGGCAAATCTACACTGATGAACATCTTGGGTTGTTTGGACACACCAACCGGTGGAAAGTATATACTCAACGGTACGGATGTCAGCCAAATGGAGGACAACCAGCTGGCTCAGGTAAGGAATAAGGAGATTGGCTTTGTTTTCCAGTCTTTCAATCTCCTGCCAAGGTATACATCATTGGAAAATGTAGCTCTTCCTCTAATCTATTCTGGGGTACCTCGTTCCAAAAGGGAAGAGAGGGCAAAGAATGCTCTCTGTGCTGTTGGACTCGGGGAGAGGATGGAACATAAGCCTGCTGAGTTATCGGGAGGACAAAGACAAAGGGTTGCTGTGGCAAGGGCATTGATAAATGACCCGTCAATAATTCTTGCCGATGAACCTACAGGAAATCTGGACACAAAAACCTCAATTGAAATAATGAAATTGTTTGAGGAGATTTACAAAAAGGGGAATACTGTTGTAATTGTTACGCACGAGGAGGATATTGCTCTTCACGCACGTAGGATAATAAGGCTTAGGGACGGCAAAATTGAGAGCGATTCTGCCAACCCCAATCCTGCTATGGAGATATAAAATTCAAGAGATATGAAAATTTATACTAAAGGTGGTGACAAGGGGACAACATCCCTTGTTGGAGGAAAAAGAGTTCCCAAGAATCATCCGAGGGTTGAAGCATACGGAGACCTTGACGAACTTATTTCATTTATCGGGATTATAATAAGTGACACCTCTATTGAGGAGGTAAAGGACAATTTGAGGAAAATTCAGGAAGATCTTATGCTCATCTCTGCCCATTTTGCTTCTGATGGCTCAAGCAAATATTTGAAAGAAGTTAATGAGGAGGTCATTTCATTTTTGGAGAATGAGATAGATGCTATGACAGCAGGACTTCCTCCCCAAACTGCATTTATCTTGCCCGGAGCTCCAAGAGTTTCTTCTGAGTGTCACGTTGCAAGAACAATTTGCCGTAGGGCAGAAAGGCACGCACTTGTGATTGGCACAGGTGGTGAAGCCAATACTCAAGTTTCTGATCAGCATCTGATTGGTCTGAAATATCTTAACAGACTTTCTGACTATTTGTTCACTCTTGCCAGATTTTTATGTGTAAAAAATGAAGAAAAAGAGGTGTTTTGGTTGCCATAACATTTTTTTTGCTATATTTGCCGCCCCATTAAGCAAATAGGGACATTAATTTGTTAAAAATTAAATTTTTATAAAATGTATTGGACACTAGAACTTGCATCAAAACTGGAGGATGCACCATGGCCAGCTACCAAAGATGAGCTGATTGATTATGCTACCCGTTCAGGCGCCCCACTTGAGGTTATTGAAAACCTTAATGACCTTGAGGATGACGGCGAGGTATACGAGAGCATTGAGGAGATTTGGCCTGACTATCCAAGCAAAGAGGATTTCTTCTTTAACGAGGATGAGTATTAAGAAGTTATTTTACAACCCACCGACCGCCCTTAATGGGCGGTTTTTTTATATCTTTGCCTTAGCGTTAATTTATCTGATATGAAAATCATTATTGCAGGTGCCGGAGAGGTTGGAAGCCATCTTGCCAAGATGCTCAGCAATGAGTCCAATAATCTTACCATAATTGACAGTCAGGAGAGCAGACTGAACAAACTTAGGGAGGTTGCTGATGTAATTACAATTCTTGGAGACCCTACATCCATTGAAACCTTAAAGCAGGCTGGCGCCGAAAAGGCAGATCTTTTTATTGCGGTAAGCCCTTCCCAGGACCAGGAGATAAATATAATCAGTGCATTGCTTGCAAAAAAAATGGGAAGTCAGAAAGTTACGGCCCGCATCAACAATGATGAATATATGCACCACGAGAACAAGCTCCTGTTTAAAGAATTGGGTATAGACCTGCTTTTCTATCCGGAGAAGATTGCCTCTTACGAGATTGTAGACTTGCTCAAACAGACAGGAACTACAGAATTCATGGAGTTTGCAAGGGGACTGCTTCAGATGGTTGCTTTCCGTTTGGAGGAGGGGGCTCCACTAATAGACAAATGTGTATCTGACATATCTTCATTTACAGGAAAAAGCCAGTATAAGGTTGTTGCCATCGCAAGGGACACAGATACCATTATTCCTAACCAACAGACCAAATTTATTGAGAATGACCTTGTGTTTGTCATTTGTACCAAAGACGGTGTTCAGGATGCAATGAGTTTTTCCGGCAAAAAGGAGATAGAAATAAAAAACCTTATGATTGTTGGAGGAGGTAAGATTGGAGAGATGCTTGCCAAAAAGATGAGCAAAGTTTGTGACCATATAAAGATAATTGAGACAGATCCTCAAAGGTGTGAATACCTTGCTGAGACACTTGAAGAAGTTATGGTTATAAATGGTGATGGAAGGAACTCAGATCTTCTTACAGAAGAAGATGTCACCAACTACGATGCCTTTGTTGCAGTTACCGGCAGTTCCGAAACCAACATTCTCTCTTGTGTTGCTGCAAAAAAGATGGGAGTGTCAAAAACAATTGCAGAAGTTGAGAACATAGAATATATCAAACTGGCTGAAGGGATGGGTGTAGATGCTGTAATAAACAAAAAGCTCTCTACCGCAGGCCGCATCTTCCGCTTTACTCTAAGCAACAAAGTAAGATCCATCAAATGCCTCAACGGCTCTGATGCTGAGGTTTTGGAGTTTATTGTAAATCCAAGCAGTGCAATAACCAAAGAGCCTGTTAAAGATTTACGGTTCCCTAAAGAGGCAATTATAGGAGGAATAATAAGAGGAAACGAGATTTTTGTTGCAACAGATGATACAATAATAAAACCTTACGACAGGGTTGCTGTATTTGCCCTTCCTCAAGTTCTGGCTAAAGTGAACAAGTTCTTCATATAATGAAAATGGCACCCTATAAGGTGCCATTTTTATATGTGCCAACTGCATACTTCTTACAATAGGTTCACCAACACAAACATCCAGTGTGCAATAATACCGGCACACAAACCACCAACTGTATGGGCAATAATTGCTTTTGAAGTAAGTTCTCTATAACCAAGAGAATCCAGCATTGCTGTATGTGTACTCAGATATCCGCTCCAACACATACCCATTGCAGTAAATACTGCAATCGCATTACCATCTATAAGACCGCTCTCCTGGAAAGTAGGGACAAGGCCCAGAGCTGCACCAACTGCACCAAGAGCTGTCATAGGGAATGCCACCAGCTCCGGACTGGTAAAACCGAACAGCCAATCAAAAACAAAGTCTATCTTCTCAGCCAACGCAGGAAGAAGGGCAATACCCTCATATGCTGCACCCGTATATCCATTTTCGCCAGGGCCAAAAGTGAACATCATTACAAATGTAGAAATGATAAGCACACCTGGGATAATTGCAAGTCCAAGCTCTACACCAGATTTGCCACCATCGAGAAGAGAATTGAGAATTCTAAGAAAAAGTCCCTCATCCTTTGCAACCTCTTCCACTTTAGCCTCTCCATTCTCTGCAACCGTCTCCTCAATTACAGGAGCAGTAAAGTCCGGCCTTGCCTTAAGAATAAGTCTTTGCACAAGTCTTGTGGAAATTATACTCCCGATAAATGCTCCTAACAAACCAACAAGTGCTGCACTTGCAAAACCTCTGCCGGCCATAAAAACAATTACAACCAAACCCATACCAAAAGCTGTACCAAAGTTGGTAATGGAAATAAGCTGGTACTTCTTAAAATACCTGCTGAAGTTCTTGTCATTTGCCAAAGTAATGATTGCCGGATTATCTGAAAGGAATGTAAGCACTCCTCCCAAAGCTGCAACACCAGGAAGGTTCCACAATGGCTTCATCAGTGGTCTCAGTATCTTCTCCAGAATACCTACCACACCAAACTCAACAAGAATTTTACCTAATGCTCCCGACAACACAGTAATTCCCATAATATAAAAAACTGTCTCTATCAAAAGGCTATATGAAGTGTTCATCAACGTATTGAGCATATTGGGAACACCCATTTTTGATCCCAACGCACCAAAAATTACAAAGAACACTATCAAAAAGAAAAGCGGTTCAAATTTCTTAAGATTTGTTTTCATCAGTTATATAAGTTAACATTATCTTTCCAGGATATTCATCTGCCATCTCACACCAATATTAAATGTCTGCGGTGCAGGATCAGATGTATTTGAGCACCAGAATGCATGCAATCTTAATGCTTTTTTAGCTTTCTTTATAGGGAAATATTCCACACCGGCACCATAGAAGCCCAACTCTACACCAGGTATAACATACCTGTCGTAAGCCACAGGCACCCCTGCTTCTTGGGCATCATTAACATCAAAACCTCCTTTAGCAAAGATATTCACACTCTCCGATACCGCCAATGAAACCCTGCCGTGTAAAGAAAAATCCTCAAAAAATGCAGTTCCTCTGCCAGCATATCTGTTCATATAATCAACATCCACCTCTGTCTTTCCAAAAACAAACTTGTTACCCAATGCCAGATAATTTATATAATGCCCCTGCTCATACTCAATCATATTCACAGACCAGATTGTGCTGTAGTGCCCAGAAACCCTTCCATACCAGATAAGGTTATAAGAGAACAAATTATCCAAAGCACCTGCTGAAAATGGCGAGTTTGCCACCTGCGCATAAAACTGGTGCCCCTGTACAGGAGTATATCCCACATTCACACCTATCTGGAACGGACTTACGTGGTTCCAGAAATCAGATGCAAAGTAAACATCAATTGGCGCATAATCATACTCAATTGTACCAATACATATCATCTGTTTTCCCGCTGTAACGGAAAGTTTCTCATTTGCATGCCAAGTGACATTAGCCCAATCAGTTGCACTGAAAAATGCTTTTGGATCTGAGTGGCCAGTATACAAACGGTGCCTGAAACTGTAAGAAAACTTGTCACTTATCTTACCATTTGCCAACAACTTGAGATACCGCCCAACAAAACCGGCATCCGAATCTGTGACCTCCCCATCAAACCTTACATCCATTTTAATTGATACTGCCGGATCACCACCCTCTTCCTGCGCCATTACTCTACCAGAGAATAACAAAGCAAAAGTTAAAATTGCTAAAGAGTATAAATATTTCATAAAAAAGTCAGGTCAACCATTAAATTCAAACTTCAAAGGTAATTCAATTATCATTCAATTCCAACCACCTCAACTCTTTCTCATCCAATAAAGTGATTACTTCACCAATCCTCACAGATGCCTCATTCAATTCCGTAGCAGACAACAATCCTCCCGACAATTTTTCTTCCAATTCCTTCTTCTCATTTCCAAGTGCATCCAAATCCTTTTCTAACTGTTCAAGTTCTCTCTGCTCCTTGTAGCTGAGCTTTTTCTTCTTAGGTAAGCTAACAGGAATATCCTGTACTTTTTTCTTTACCTCCTTCTGGGCCTTCTCCCGTTCAAGAGCCCTTTTCTGTTTCTCCTTCTCTTTAATGTATTCTCTATATTCAGAATAGCTTCCAACAAAATCCTTTACGGCTCCATCTCCTTCAAAAACAAAAAGATGGTCCACTATTTTATCAAGGAAAAAACGGTCGTGAGAAACAATTATAACAGAACCCGAAAAGCCTTTGAGATACTCCTCAAGAACATTTAAGGTAATGATATCCAAATCGTTGGTGGGTTCATCAAGAATAAGAACATTAGGGTTTCTCATAAGAACAGTAAGAAGATACAGTCTTCTCTTCTCTCCACCACTAAGTTTCTCTATCTTGTTGTAGTGCATATTAGGTGGAAAAAGAAAATAATTGAGAAAAGTGGAAATAGGCACATTCTTACCATCTCCCAATGTCACAACTTCTGCAATCTCCCTAACAGCATCTATTACCGTATCCTGTGGATTAAACTCTATCCCTTTTTGTCTGTAATATCCAAAACGCACAGTCTCCCCTATCTCCACACTTCCTGATGTTGGAGCAAGATCTCCAGTAATCAAATTGAGGAAAGTTGATTTTCCTACACCATTCTTTCCAACAATTCCTATCTTCTCACCAGGGATAAAATTATAAGTAAAGTCTTCAAGCCCTTTCCAGTTCTCATAACTATAACTTACGTGAGAACAATTTACAATCTTTTTTCCCAACCTTGCAGATTGCACATTTATATTCAGATTCTTTTCCTCAACTCTTCCCTGCGCCTTATCCTTCAACTCATAAAAAGCATCTACCCTATATTTCGCTTTTGTACCTCGTGCACAAGGCATCCTTCGCATCCAGTCCAACTCCGTTCTCAGAAGATTTCTTGCACGATCAACCTCTTTCTTGAAATTCTGCATTCTCTCCTCCCTCTTCTGCAGATAATATGAGTAGTTACCATCATATGAATACAAAGTACCATCTGCCATTTCTATAATCTGATTACATACTCTATCCAGAAAATAACGGTCATGAGTAACCATCAAAAGTGTAGATTTCTGCCTTGTAAAATACTCTTCCAGATATTCTATTGTTTCAAGGTCAAGATGGTTGGTTGGCTCATCCATTACAAGGAAATCTGGTTTCTGTACAAACATACACGCAATTGCAACCCTCTTTATCTCTCCACCGCTCAATTCTCTAATGCATTGCTGAGGGTTTGTGAGTTTCAGGGAAAAAAGTATCTCCTCAACCTCATGGGGCTGACAATCTCTGGCATTGGGTGCAACAACATCCCATATAGACATATCAGGATCATAAACATTGTCCTGTGCAAGAAAAGAGATTACAATATCCTTAAGAAATTTGATCTTTCCGTCTCCATCAGAGCTCTCCACACCAGCAAGAATTCTCAACAAAGATGTTTTGCCAGTTCCATTAGGCGCAATGAGGGCAATCTTGTCTCCCTCATTAATATTCATGTTTATGTCTTTAAAAAGAACCTTGGGACCATAAGACTTGGATACATTCTCAACTTGTAAATAAGATGCCATATATCAATAATTAAAGTGCAAAAATAATCAAAAAAGGGTTGCCTGCACAGGCAACCCTTCTCCAATTATTGATATCTTGATTATTTTACAGGCTCAATAATTACAACTCTTGTAAGAGTGCGGCTGTTCCACAAGTTCTCGTGACCACCTACACCTTTATAGCTGATCTGATCCTCGCTTACACCAGCTTTAACAAGTGCCTCATATACAGCTTTAGCACGTTTGTCAGAAAGAGTCTGGTTAGTTTTTGATGAACCGGTTGCTTTATCTGCATAACCTACAACCTCATATTTAACAGCAGTGTTCTCTTTCATAATCTGAGCAGCCAACTCAATGTTAGCAATACCTTTAGAATCAATCTTAGCACTACCAATTGTAAAGAAGATAGCTCTTGGACCAGCGTAAGGTATCTCAACAACTTTCTCTACAACCTTAGCAGGTTTAGCTTTCTCAGCAGCCAAAGCCTCTTTAGTTTTATTATGATCTGCCTGCTCAGCAGCCAAAAGTTCTTTGTATTTCTTAATGTCGCCGTTTGCAGCCAAATAAAGCTCCTCGTTAACAACTTTAACAAATTTCTTACCGCCAATATAATAAGTAAGACCTGCAGTTGCTCCCAATGCACCATCAGCAACCTTACAGCTATTGTCACCAAATGGAGACTGGCCAACCTCACCTCTAGCCTCAATGTTCAAAGCCAAAGATTTGCTTAACTGGAAACCAAGACCCAAACCTACTGAACCGTTGATTAGAGCTTTTGTTTTCTCATTACCACTGATAGGAGCCTTAGTAAACTGTAGAGCAGGACCCATAAAAGCGTATACATCCACTACTCTCTCAGGGTTGTAACCAGCAAATGCATTTGAGAAGTTATAGATACCATCTGCACGCAAGGTAACATAGTTCTGTTTGTACTCAGTAACAGGACCCTCATTACCATTTGCAAAGTTAGAGTTCAATTTGGTTGAAAGACCTGCAGCCTGTAGTCTTACACCCCATACAGGGTTAATCAACTTACCTACAGACAAATTGAAAAGAGGAGTAATAGCTTTGCCATAGCCATAATCAGCATTGTGTGGGTTCACCAAAGCTTGTGCACCAACACCTATACCCAAAAAGTAGTTGTCTTTTGCACTTTCAGCATAATATCTGCTGTTTGACTGAGCTGTAGCAACAGTTGCAAAACCAGCCAATATCAACGAAAGTATTGTCAATTTGCTTTTCATTGTTGTAAATATTTTAATAATTTATTTTTCTTGTTAAATCTTGTTACTTAAGGTGAATTTTATAACACAATCCACCAGTAAAATACTTGAACCTCTGAAGTTCAAACTGGGCATGCAGCTGATCAAACAACAAGTAAGACAATCCAACAGCAAAATCTCTGTTGTCATACTCAGCAATTACCCTAAGGTTAGGAAGCACAGACGGCTCATATGTGATACCGGCAGCAATTCCATTCAGATGTTTGGAAACCCTTCGGTTATATACATAAGAAACGGTTACTCCAAACCTCTCTGTCCCCAATAAAAAATGTTTCGTTGCAGCTGCATAAAATCTGCAGAAAAATCCGTTTCTGACTTCAGCTGCTATCTGTCCACTACCAGCTTCTGTATAAGGATCAGAAGTTCCAAACACTACAGCAGGCATATGTTTCCAAAACTGTCCTTCCTTTAAAACTCTAAGTCTTGCTGAAAAGTATCTGTCCTGATTGCAAAATTTCTCAGGATCCACCATCCAGTCTATACCAATGGTTTTGGCCTTGAACATTGTTGCTGTATACGCCACTTCAAGGAAAGGAAATATAGTTACATTCACAAAATAATTGAATGTTCCATATGTCCAAGTGTCTGGAGTAATCTCCTTGTTCAGATAATTACCTCCAATCATTACAGTCTTGCTGTCCTGCATCTCAGCTGAGGGTGCATTCAACAGACCGGTAGTTCCAAAATTCATTTGGGCAGAAAGTGCGTTTCCTATAAGCAACATAGTTCCAAGCATCAATATTTTCCCAAAACATCTCAGCATTGCACTTCCCCCCAAATAATCTTGTCAAACCAAATTACTCGGCGTCAACCACACCTCCACCAAATGCAGTTGCTGAAGTGTGACCATCCTCGTTATTGTGGTGGTTGTCGTGGTTATCGTGGTTGTCGTGGTTGTCGTGAGAATCCATTATAGGAGATGCATGAGTAGACATAGCCTGAAGAACCATAAAGTCAAACTCAACACCGTCCATGTATACTGGTACTGACCATAGAGTGAAGTCTTTACATACACAATATCCAACAAGAGTAAGACTACCCTCCTTGTTCAATACAGCTGAGAATGGAGTAGCATCAGCAGCAAAATCATCATACTGGGTACCAACATATACAGTCTGGAAACCAATGTTGCAAGCTCTCTTGATCAAATCCTGATACTCACCTGCATAATCCCAAATATAACCGCTATATGACAAATCATTAACTGTATATGGAGCGTTTGTTGATGCAAGAGGCTGTGCATTTGCCTCAACATTAAGGTCATTATCAATGAAAGCATAGTGGGTATGTACCTCTACAAGGCCTTTGTCACCAACTGTAACATCACCGGCAGTGATACCGAAATGAGCCTTGACAGTTTCTGCATCCATACCACCTGCTACAGGCATACCAACTACAACAAGTTGAGGATCATCAGAACCAACTTTAACCATTGCCACGTCTGCACTTGTATAGCTTATCTGATTATAGTCATTCAATTTCTCAATGGCAACTGTTCTGGTTACAGCAACATATCCCTCTGCAGAAGCAGAAACTGTTACTGAAGGAACATAAGCATCCAATTTTACTTTGAATGTACTTGAGACAGATTTACCATCCAATGTTACGGTAGCATTAGAAATGACATTGCCGGTCTCTGCATCGTAAACCGAACCAATCACATAATACTCAGAAGGATTTTTCTTAACTGGATCCTTCTCATAGCAGCTTGTAAGCACAAAAGAACAAACCGCCAAAATGGCCATCAAGCCAAAGATTGTTTTTTTCATTTGCTTTGTAATTTAAATTAGTATTTAAAAATTCAATAATTCTGATTTTATATAACAAGGATTATATTTTATATTATTGCTTATATTGTCATCTATATTTGCTCTGAACCTTTGTCCATATACAAAACTTCCTGCGGCATTATAGGAAAATCCCCAATTTCTGCTTGGCATTACCCTTGGTACATACCCCTTTCTCTTGTATTTGTAAGGAGGCAGTGTTATCTGAAACCTGAAGCCCGCATTTATACCGTCATTCCACCAGTCTGATGGTATATAAGTTCCATAAAGGCCAATTGAACAATATTTCATATGCCTTATCAGGTCAAATCTGAATCCACAATCTCCCCCCAAGAAAGACTCACCCCTAAATGCCAACTGCGTATCAAACCTTGCCCAATAGTAGTTCACACCCAATTGCCCTGTTATCCTGTTGTCATCTGTAGTATAACCGTATTCAAACGGACCTACATTCTCAAAAACCCCATTATGGGTCTCCCATCTTCCCCACTCACCCCATAAAGTGTAGCTGACCCTTCCATCTACCCAAAATTTCCCGTTCTTCAAATGATATTCCCCAGCCAAATCCACACCTGCCCTATTATTATTGAACCAACCCGCAGTAGCGGTAAGGAACACATTATACGGAAGCCTCACAGTTTGTGACAATGTAAGGAAGCCAGGACGCACATCATCATATTTGTACCCATAATCATTTACAACAGGTACCACCAACTGTGCTGTAACCTTACCACCCTTCCACAATGATACCTGAACTGTAGGATTAATGTTCAATTTTACACTATACGGAACAGACAACCGGCTGTTCTTGAAAGCGAATTCAGGATAAAACAACAAATCAACCTTATACAAAGAACTGTTCTCCCTCCTATTGCCTTTTACAAGTTCCCAGCTCTCACCCAAATCATAACTCACATTCCAATCATCCCTCGCAACATCCCTCCCTTCCAAATCTCCAGGAACACAAAACAAGGATATCACCGGAACATTATTGTCAAGCACAATCAGACGGCACATCTTGCCATCTTCCGGTAACCCCTTTTCCTGTATCTCATCCAAAGCTTTTCCAATACCAACGCCACTCAACCTGTAGGCACTGTTCTCAAGCACATATACTCTCTCGTGCTCATTTTCTCCCCACGCCACATTTTCAAAACCCAAACGCACCAGTTCACTCACTGTACCATCACCACTCTGAGCAAATGCGCACAACGAAAAAAACAGCAGTATAATAATCGCTAAAGATCTACTCCTCAGCATTTTAACTAATAAACCCCTGCTCATTGACGACAATTACTCATAATATTGATTTGCAAATATATGTATTTTCCATATCCCCCGCAAAAAAAAATTAAAAATGAAAAAGGGCGACCCAAATATAAAATCTGAGCCGCCCTCTTTAAGTTCATATGTCAAATTTATCAGTCTTTACAGCAGATTGGTCTGATCTGAGAGAAGAAGTCATTTCCTTTATCATCTACAAGTATGAACGCAGGGAAGTTCTCAACCTCAATTTTCCAGATAGCCTCCATACCAAGCTCAGGATACTCAACACACTCTACGCTCTTGATATTCTCTTTGGCAAGAATAGCAGCAGGACCACCAATACTTCCAAGATAGAAACCACCGTGTTTGTGGCAAGCGTCTGTCACCTGCTGGCTTCTGTTACCTTTGGCAATCATAATCATACTTCCACCATTTTCCTGGAACAAGTCAACATAGCTATCCATACGGCCTGCTGTTGTAGGTCCAAATGAACCGCTGGCCATACCTTTAGGAGTTTTTGCAGGACCTGCGTAGTAAATCGGATGGTTCTTGATATACTCAGGAAGTCCCTCACCCTTGTCAATTCTCTCCTTAAGTTTTGCGTGAGCAATATCTCTACCAACTATGATTGTACCGTTCAAAAGAAGGAATGTAGAAACAGGATACTGGCTCAACTGCTCCAAAATCTCGTTCATAGGGCGGTTCAAATCAACTTTTACACCTTTTGCCAATGCAGAACCTGACAGATACTGCTCAGGGATAAGACGTGCAGGATTTGCATCCAATGTCTCAAGCCAGATACCATCTTTATTGATCTTGGCCTTAACGTTTCTGTCGGCGCTACAGCTAACACCCATACCTACAGGGCAAGAAGCACCGTGGCGAGGCAAACGGATAACTCTAATGTCGTGAGCAAAATATTTTCCGCCAAACTGGGCTCCTATTCCAAGACAATGAGCTGCTTTTAGAAGACGTTTCTCCATCTCCACATCTCTGAAAGCATAACCTTCCTCACTTGCCTGAGTTGGAAGAGAATCATAATATTTTGTAGACGCAAGTTTTACAGTCTTAAGGTTCAACTCTGCAGATGTACCACCAATAACAAATGCGATATGATAAGGAGGACAGGCAGCTGTACCCAAAGTTTTCATTTTCTCAATAAGATAAGGCTCCAATTTGTCGGGAGTAATAAGAGCTTTTGTCTCCTGGAACAGATATGTCTTGTTTGCAGATCCGCCACCTTTTGCAACAAACAGGAATTTGTACTCATTACCATCTGTGGCAAAAATATCAATCTGGGCAGGAAGGTTGCAACCGGTATTTTTCTCATTGTACATATCCAAAGGAATGTTCTGAGAATATCTCAAGTTGTCATTTGTATATGTATCAAATACTCCGTGAGAAAGAGCCTCCTCATCACCGCCACCTGTAAACACGAACTGTCCTTTCTTTGCAACAATTGTTGCAGTACCTGTATCCTGACAGAAAGGAAGCTGGCCTTTTGCAGACACATCTGCATTCATAAGCATCTGAATTGCAACAGCTTTGTCATTATCACTGCTCTCAGGGTCTGCAAGAATTTTTGCAACCATCTCGTTATGCTCCGGACGCAACATAAAAGAGACATCGTGCATAGCTTGTCTTGCAAGAAGTCTCAAACCCTCAGGGTCAACTTTAAGAAACTCCTTATCTCCAAATTTCTCTACAGACACATAATCTTTGGTAAGAAGATGATACTCTGTAGTATCTTTTCCCATTGGGAACATCTCTTTGTAAACAAATTCCATAATGTAAGTATTTAAGTATTATTGTTTTGTATTCTCCATCAAATAACTCTTCATAAATTCGTTAAGATCTCCATCCAGCACCCCCGCCGTATCAGAAGTTTCATAGCCTGTTCTCAAATCCTTAACCATCTTGTAAGGATGCAGCACATAACTCCTTATCTGCGAGCCCCACTCAATCCTCTTCTTCTGCCCCTCCAGCTCAGCCTGTTTTGCCCTCTTCTTGGCAAGTTCTATCTCATAAAGGTGTGATTTCAAAATTCTAAGCGCATTCTGGCGATTATCCAACTGGGAGCGGGTCTCCGTATTCTCCACCACAATACCACTTGGAATATGCCTTACCCTCACACCGGTTTCAACCTTATTCACATTCTGTCCGCCTGCACCACTTGAACGGAAAGTGTCCCATTCCAAATCAGAAGGATTAATTACAATTTCTATAGAATCATCAACCAAAGGATACACAAAAACAGATGAGAATGTTGTCTGTCTCTTTCCCTGTGCATTAAACGGAGAAATCCTCACCATCCTGTGCACACCATTTTCAGATTTAAGATATCCGTATGCAAAATCCCCCTCAAACTCAATGGTGGCAGACTTTATACCAGCCTCATCACCTTCCAACACATCATAAACAGTAACTTTGTATCCATTCCTCTCGCCCCATCTTGTGTACATCCTCAGCAACATACTGCTCCAGTCGTTGCTTTCAGTACCACCGGCACCGGAATTTATCTTAAGCAAAGCCCCCAAGTTGTCACCCTCTTCTCCAAGCATACTCTTGAACTCCAGTTCCCCCAACATCTGCTCAACCCTCTTCTCCTCCACAGCAAGTTCCTCTTCCGCAGCCCCCATATCCTTAAGCAACTCAAGCTCTTCTATAGCAACAGACACACTGTCGAGAGTATTCACCCAATATTTTACTCCCGACAACTTCTTAAGAAATTCCTCAGCGCCCTTAGGATCATCCCAGAATCCTTCACCAGCACTTATCTTCTCCTTTTCTTCTACATCAGCCCTCTTTGCATCGTAGTCAAAGAGACCTCCTCAGCGCATCCAGGCGCTCACTGAAACTATTCATCTGATAAAAAATTTAGTTAATCCGCGAATATACTAAAAATAACTTTATCAACAGCCTTAACCACATCTCCATACACAAAACCCCTCCCAAGGGCAAACTTTATAAGTTTTTCCCTTTTCTTCTCCTTTGGATCACTCCCCTTCAACTGCCTGCACTTACCCTCAAGCACCTTCAACAACATTTCATCCCCAAAAAACTCCTCATTCTCCTCCAATGCAGCATTTATTGTCTCCAACGGAATCCCCAATACCTTAAGGTTATACACTATCTTTATCTTCCCCCATCTTGCAAACTTCACTTTGTCTCTCACATAAGCCCCCGCAAATCTGCAATCATCAACAAACCCATCTGCAACCAAAGAATCCACTACAAATGCCATATCATCTTCAGAAAAACCGCTCTTCCCATCCGCCACATTCCTCTGGCTCCATCTTTGAAGTCTCTTCCAAATCTGCCCGGTACAATATTCCGTTTTGCTACATTGTCCCTGCAATCTTTCCAACGCTTGCTGTGGTGTCATGACTCAATCAAAAATAATGTCCCAAACTTACATAAGCACCTATCTTGTGGTCAAAATCAGACCAATGAAGATCAAATGACAATGGACCTATAGGACTGTTGTATGAATATTTCACACCAAACCCCCACTTGGCAATTCCTGTTTTCATAAGTGCATCACCAAATGTACCGCTTGTACGGATACAATTTGCCATACCGTATACATAATGCTTCTGTCCAATCCTCTGCCTCAAATCAATACGCCCAATCAGTGCCGTATTGTACACAATATTGGCATAATCCACTCCAATAAACGGCATCTGTTGGGTAAAATACCTCCCCGGTTGGCTACCTCCAACATAATTCATATATGGTACCTCATTACAATCACCAATAACAACCCTTCCATAAAGATGAGGCAAAAGAGCCAACCTGTCTGCAATACGTATTACCCCTCCAAGAGAAAGCTGCACTGCACCAAACTTATTGAAATCCTTTTTAAAGTTTGTATGGAAATATGATGCCTCAGCATCAAAAGACATACCTCTGGTTGCATAATAGTAGTCATCCCTTGTATCCATTCTGGCACTCACAAAATAACTCAAATAACTGCGGTCATCAAGTGAATACCCCGAATAATCATCGGGAAGATTAACCTTAAGATATCTGTTGAAATCAAAATGCTCCCATCTTGTCCCCACCTCAAAATTAAAATTCCTCAAGTACATGTTTGAAAGGCTTGCCTGCCCCCTTTGGGATATGAATATAAGGTTATTCTGGCGCTCTGTAGATTTATAGACACTCATATCCACCCCTCCAACTTTGTAGGAGAATCCCAATTTGGGAAAATCTTTGGAAGTATACGAATAGGCAATCTCACCATACGGATTGTAACTCAAACGCCCGGTTATGCCCAATTTTGACCCCATAAGATTATACTGTCCCACTCCAAGATGCACCAATACAGCAGCAGCCTCCTCCGAATCATATCTTGCCCCAACAGCTATCAGGTTTGCAGGACCTTTCCTTACTTTTACAACCAGTTCCTCATTATCGGTACCGTTCCCCATCACAACATAATTTACAGCAGAAAAAGCTCCTGTACCCATAAGTAGGGAGATTCCCCTGTTTATATCATTTCCCGACAATTTCAAGCCGGGTTTCAATCCCGACAACCTCCTTAACCAATGTTCATTATTCTTCTTTACCCCCTCAATTGTCACACTCTTGAAACAGAAAGTGTCCCGCACGACAGCAGTTGCCTTAGGAGCATTTGTCCTCACCTCCCCCAATGCAAGAGTATTAAGCTTGCGCCCCAGACTCTCCAGCTCATCATATTTTGCATCCGCAGCTTCATAACCATTTACAATAAGCTGGTCCACAGCAGCCTTGTTAAAGCTGAAAGTTCCATAATTGGTAACATCAGGCTTTATGAGAATATCCGCATCCTTTATATTCTTTACATACGTTTCATTTCCCATAAGTGCCATAATTCTGTTCAGTACTTGAGGAATGGACTTGAGATTCTCTACAGATGGGGCATCATTCTGAATATCCACACCAATAACAATATCAGCTCCCATCTCTTTTGCCACATCCACAGGAAAATTATTGATCACACCTCCGTCCACCAATACCCGGCCATCAATATTTACTGGTGCAAACACCCCTGGAATTGCCATTGTAGCCCTCATTGCAACAGGGAGCCTACCCTCTTTCAGTACAACAGCTTCGCCAGTAGACAGGTCAGTTGCAACACACGCAAAAGGGATAGGGAGGTTCCCAAATAATATAGGTTCCTGATAACCCACAGAGAGACCGTTAAGAAAATTCAGCACATTCTGACCACTGACAAGTCCTGCCGGCAGCTTGGAAATGGGCGAACCCTCCTTTTCACTATTTACATCGGGATACAGGCTATAGAAGGGAATCTTCAGAATATACCTGTCATCTATATTCTTTTGCACAAAAGAGGCATCACGCCTGGCAGTATTGTCACTTAAAAGATATTTCCAGTCACAATTGGTTATAATCGTTTCAATCTCATCAGCACTATACCCCATTGCATAAATGCCACCTACCAATCCACCAATACTGGTACCAACAATCATATCAATTGGAACACCTGCTTTCTCCAGCACTTTCAGTACCCCAACGTGTGCGGCACCTTTAGCACCGCCACCGCACAGCACAAGTGCCACCTTAGGACGCGGAACCTCCACCTTTGCAGCACTCTCAACAAAGTTCTTTTCATCTGCAGAGACCCCTGTACTACAAAGCAGCAATACGGCAGCACATACAAAAATTCTGTAAAAACATCTCATATCATTCCTATTTATAGCTCATAAACATTACTCAGAAGATGCCTGCAGAATTTTCTGTTCAGGCACCCTCACTTCTGCCCCGCCAGCATACCACAGGCAGCAAAAATATCCTCCCCTCTGCTGGCTCTGAGCGTAGTCATAAGCCCCGCATTGTTCAATCTCTCCTTAAAGCCCTCTATAACAGGCATTGGCGACGGAGCCAACGGCGAATCCGGAATAGCATGGAATCTTATCAGATTCATCCTGCACTCCAATCCCTTGAGCATCCTTACAAGCGCATCAGCATGCTTCTTGGAATCATTCACCCTGTCAAACATGATATACTCAAAACTCACCCTACGCTGGCCGGTAAAATCATACTCCTTTATAATGTCAATGGTCTCCTCCAACGGAAATCCTTTTTCCATTGGCATAAGGCCAACCCTCTCTTCAGGAAACGGATTATGCAAACTTATTGCCAAATGGCACTTGGTAAGATCCAGAAACGCCTTCAATGGATTGAACGCATGGTATATACCCCTTTTCTTCTCTTCTTCCCGATAGTCAGGCAATTCAATCAGCTGTGGAGACGATGTGACACCTATACTGCTCAATGTTATTCTTTTAGGGCTCCAGGCAAAACCCCATTCCGCTGTAAGTATCTCAATGGTCTTAAGCACATTGGCAAGATTGTCCAACGGCTCACCCATACCCATAAACACTGCATTTGTAAGCTGCAAAGCCTCATCTATCCCCATAAACTGGGAGATGATCTCATTCACCCTAAGGTTGCCGCTGAACCCCTGTCTTCCTGTCATACAAAATTTGCACCCCATTTTACACCCGGCCTGAGAAGAGACACAGATGGTGGCACGAGGTTCGTCGGGAATCATAACAGCCTCAACCGCTGTATTGGTGTGACACGGAAACAGATACTTCTTTGTACCATCCGTTGAAGCCTGCACCTGGGTGTATTGTATACGACCAACTTCCCACTCTTCTGAAAGAATTTCCCTTGCAGCCTTTGAGAGATTTGTCATCTCATCTATGGTTGTAACCCTCTTCTTGTATAGCCAGTCTGCTATCTGTTTGCCTGTAAATGCAGGCAATTTATATTCTACGGCAAGCTGCTTCAATTCCTGCAGCGACATGCCCAACAAAATCTTTTTCATACATCGCAAAGTTAAGATTTTTTAAGTATCTTTGTAAGGATAATAATAACATTTTAATAGAAGGAAATATGGCTAAAGAAAGTGTAGAAACTCCAAATACAGCCGAAGTAAATGCAGCCAAACTCAAAGCATTGCAGGCGACTTTGGACAAGATTGAGAAGGATTTTGGAAAGGGGACAATTATGAAGCTGGGGGATCAGCCAAAATGGGATGTTTCTGTAATACCAAGCGGTTCAATTGCATTGGACTGCGCCCTTGGAATTGGAGGTTATCCAAAAGGAAGGGTCATTGAGATATACGGACCTGAGAGCAGCGGTAAAACCACTCTTGCAATCCACGCAATTGCAGAGGCTCAGAAAACAGGCGGTATTGCAGCCATCATTGATGCAGAGCACGCCTTTGACCGCACATACGCAAAAAAACTTGGTGTAAACGTAGACACTTTGCTTATCTCACAACCGGATAACGGAGAGCAGGCCCTTGAGATTGCAGACAGCCTTATCCGCTCGGGGGCAATTGACATAATTGTGATTGATTCAGTTGCAGCCCTTACCCCCAAAGCAGAGATTGAGGGTGAGATGGGTGACTCCAAAATGGGACTTCAGGCACGCCTTATGAGCCAGGCCCTAAGAAAACTGACCGGAAACATAAGCAAAACCAATACCTGTTGTATCTTCATCAACCAGTTGAGGGAGAAACTTGGCGTAATGTTCGGCAATCCGGAGACCACTACCGGTGGTAATGCATTGAAGTTCTACGCATCTGTAAGGTTGGATGTAAGAAAAACCACCCAACTTAAAGACGGCGAGGATGCAACCGGTAACCGCACACGTGTAAAAGTTGTAAAGAACAAGATGGCCCCACCATTCAGAAAAGCTGAATTTGATATCCTTTATGGAGAGGGTATCTCAAAGGTAGGTGAGATTCTTGATTTGGGTGTTGAATACGACATCATCAAGAAAAGCGGCAGCTGGTTCAGCTACGGCGAGAGCAAGATAGGCCAGGGACGCGAGGCTGTAAGACAACTCCTTTTGGACAACCCTGAGTTTGCAGAAGAGGTTGAAGCAAAAGTTCGTGAGGCAATTGCCGCACAGGGCGAGAAAGAGTAATTTTCTTCCCCACAGAAATGAATGGAGGGTGACCTGATTGATGGTCACCCTCCATTCATTTCATAAATACCCTTGTCACCATAGGCACCACTTCTTTTTTTCAGCCTTACATTTCTGAATGTAATACACCCCCTCCAACTCCTTATCGTCATCCCATTGGGAGATGTAATACCCACAATATTCGTCGGGAAGATGGTAATATAGAAAGAAATATATATTGTGAAGAGATGCCAGATACATAATATAATCAACATTCACCCCTTGTCCGTGGTATGTAAATGCCACAACTGAATATTGAATTAACTTTTTATGTATCTTTGTAAGTTAATTATCGGGAAAATAAAAAAACAGAAATATATATGGAAAAGATTATTCTTACAGGAGACCGTCCTACAGGCAAATTGCACTTGGGGCATTATGTTGGTTCGCTTAGGAGAAGGGTTGAGTTGCAGAACAGCGGGGAGTATGACAAGATATTCATTATGATTGCTGATGCACAAGCCCTTACAGATAATGCAGACAATCCGGAGAAGGTACGTCAGAATATCATTGAGGTGGCATTGGATTACCTTTCGGCAGGTTTGGACCCTGAAAAATGTACTATTTTCATCCAGTCACAGGTACCTGAACTTTGTGAGCTTGCATTCTACTATATGAACCTGGTAACTGTGCAGCGTTTGCAGAGAAACCCTACCGTAAAACAGGAGATCCAACTCAGAGGTTTTTCAGATGATGAAGAAAATGCTAACAAGAAAGGTACCCCTGTTGGATTCTTTACCTACCCTATCAGCCAAGCATCTGACATTACAGCATTTAAGGCAACTGTTGTTCCGGTGGGTATAGACCAGGCCCCTATGATTGAGCAGACCCGTGAGATTGTAAACAAATTCAACTCTGTATATGGAGAAACTTTGGTACTTCCAGAGATGATGCTTCCGGAGAACTCTGTTTGCATGCGTCTTCCAGGTACAGACGGAAAAGCTAAGATGAGCAAGTCTCTTGGCAACTGCATCTACTTGTCCGACACTTCCAAAGAGATTAAGAAGAAGGTTAACAGTATGTTTACAGACCCTGAGCACCTTCAGATTACAGACCCTGGACACGTTGAGGGAAATGTGGTGTTCACATATCTGGATGCATTCTGCAAAGATGAGCATTTTGCAAAATTCCTCCCAGAGTATGCGAACTTGGATGAGATGAAAGATCACTACCGCCGTGGCGGCTTGGGTGATGGCACTTGCAAGAAATTCCTTTTCAACATTATGGAGGAGTTCCTTCAGCCAATCCGTGAGAGGAGAAAAGAGTACGAGCAGGATATCCCTAAAGTGTATGAGATATTGCGCAAAGGCTCTGAGGTTGCACGTGCAAAAGCTGCCGCAACCCTTGAGGAGGTAAAAGCAGCAATGAAAATCAACTACTTTGAGGACGAGGATCTGATAAAAGCACAGGCAGAGGCATACAAAAACAAATAATCTTCCCGACAGAGGATACCCTGCCTATGCGGGGAACAAAATAGCTGTCAAACGTGTCCAGGACTGGCACTCCGGGAACAAAAACCAAGCAAAACGTGCCCCAACCACAATAATAGCCAAGTGAGAGGTAGTACTGAAACAAAAAAATATGATTGAACGCGCAACAGTAGACAGAATCTTGGACACCGCCCGCATAGAGGAGGTGGTAAGTGACTTTGTCTCCCTTAAAAGAAGGGGGGCAAACTATATTGCGTGCTGCCCGTTCCATCACGAGAAAACCCCAAGTTTCTCTGTCTCCCCTACCAAAGGTATCTACAAATGTTTCGGTTGCGGCAAAGCTGGAAGCGTCGTAAGCTTTGTAATGGAGCACGAGCAGATGAGCTATGTAGAGGCTCTGAAATATCTGGGGCAGAAATATGGCATTGAGGTAAAGGAGAAAGAGGAGACTCAGGAGGATATACAACAGAGGTTGCACCACGAGTCACTTCTGATTGTAAACGACTTTGCACAAAAATTCTACACAGAGCAGCTGCTCAAGACAGAAGAGGGTATAGCCATTGGATTAAGCTATTTTAAAGAGAGGGGCTTTACTGATGAAACAATAAACAAATTCCTACTTGGATATGCTCCAAACAAGAGGAGAGAATTCACCCATAATGCCCAAAGGAAAGGGTACAAGAAAGAACATCTTGTGGAGGTGGGCCTTACCATAGAGAGGGAAGAGAGCGGAGAGTTGCTGGACCGTTTCTATGAAAGGGTAATGTTCCCCATAAGGAGTATAAGCGGAAAGGTTATTGCCTTTGGCGGAAGAAAACTCAGAGGAGACAAAGAGGTAGCCAAGTACATCAACTCCCCGGAGAGTGCCGTATATGTAAAGAACAAAGTGCTCTACGGCATCTATGAGGCCAAGCAGGCCATTGCCAAAGAGCAGAAATGTTACCTTGTAGAGGGGTATACAGATGTTATCTCGTTCCACCAGGCAGGGGTGGAGAATGTGGTTGCCAGCAGCGGAACCTCCCTTACCACAGGTCAGATACAACTGATCAAAAGATTCACCAACAAAGTAACAGTCCTATATGATGGAGACTGGGCAGGCATCAAGGCCTCCCTCAGGGGAATTGACATGCTGCTTGAGGAGGGTCTGGAGATAAAGGTTGCCCTTTTCCCCGACGGCGAAGACCCTGATTCATTCGCACGCAGCCACACCAGAGAGGAGCTGATGCATTTCCTTGCTAACAATGAGGAAGACTTCATCAGTTTCAAACAGAGACTGCTTGCACAAGAGCTGAACAAAGACCCGCTGCAGCGTGCAAAACTCATTGGAGAGGTGGTAAACAGCATTGCCGTTATTCCCGATGCCATTATCAGGGCTGTGTACATAGAGCAGACAGCGGCAAAACTGAACATAAAGGAGGAGCTGCTGCAACAGGAAGTTGCAAAACTCCGCCATAAAAAACAGAGCGAAACCTTCTACCAGCAGAAAAGGGAGCAGGAAAGACTGGAAAGGCTGCAGGGATTGCAGGCAGCAGAACCGGCAAGTTTTGCAACTCAGAGCGGTGCTCAGAAAAATATACCGGGATTTGTTGTAAACACCTATTGCAGCGAGGCTGAAAAGGAGATTCTCTATTATCTCCTCAAATTTGGGAATCTTCCAATACATATAGATGAAGATTTTGCATACGGAGCAGAACAGGATGAAGAACAGAGTGTTGCACAATACATCCTTACACAATTGCAGAATGACGACCTTGAACTGCAGAACCTGCAGTACAAAGAGATATTTGACGAATATTACCAGTTGAAGGAACACGACTCTGAGAAGGTGATGCGCTATTTTATGAACCATCCCAACAGTAATGTTTCAAAAATTGTGGCAGACCTGTTCATCCAACAGTACACCATTACCATAGAGCAGTTCAACAAATCCATAATACCGGAGAGGAATCTGCTTGGCAGGGTTGTTCCAAAATCTATACTCATCTACAAGGCAAAAGTTACCGCACAGGCGGCAATGAACCTTACAGAGGAATTGGGCAAGGCCCAGAAAGAGAAAAACACAGAACTGCAGAACGAAATTATGGCCCAACTGGCAACACTTATGCAGGTGAGGAACTTTTTCTCAAAAGAGCTTAACAGAATTATTTTTTGAAACATATATTCCCGACAGCTTTGCATTGTACCTGTCGGGAAGAATAACAGGAAAACAATTAAAATAAAATATATAAGATGGGAAAAGAATTTAAAAGGCACCTTATTACATCGGCCCTTCCTTATGCGAACGGTCCTGTACACATTGGGCATCTTGCAGGAGTATATGTTCCTGCAGACATTTATGCCAGATTTTTAAGGTTGAAAGGTGAGGAGGTTCTGTTCATTGGAGGTTCCGATGAGCACGGGGTTCCTATTACCATTAAAGCAAAAAAAGAGGGTTGCACCCCTCAGGATGTTGTAGACAAATACCACAAAATTATCAAAGATTCTTTCCAGGAACTTGGAATCAGCTTTGACGTGTATTCCCGTACCAGCTCTGCAACTCACCATAAAACCGCAGCGGCATTTTTCAAAAAACTATACGACGAAGGTAAATTTGTAGAAAAAGAGAGCGAGCAATATTTTGATACCGAGGCCAATACATTCCTTGCAGACCGTTACATAATGGGAACTTGCCCAAAATGCGGTGCGGAGGGTGCATATGGTGACCAGTGTGAGAAATGCGGAAGCACACTTAGCCCAGATGAACTAATCAACCCCAAATCGGTAATCAGCGGCGGTGAACTTGTCAAGAAACCTACCAAACACTGGTACTTGCCATTGGACCAGTATGAGGGATGGCTTAAAGAGTGGATTCTTGAGGGACATAAAGAGTGGAAAACCAATGTTTACGGACAGTGCAAGAGCTGGATTGACGGCGGCCTTCAGCCAAGAGCCGTCAGCCGCGACTTGGACTGGGGTGTTCCAGTACCTGTAGAGGGTGCTGAGGGTAAAGTGCTTTATGTATGGTTTGACGCCCCTATCGGCTACATTTCCAACACAATTGAGCTTTTGCCTACAGAGTGGGAGAAATGGTGGAAGAGCGAGGATACCAAAATGGTACACTTCATTGGAAAAGACAACATTGTATTCCACTGTATAGTATTCCCATCAATGCTTAAAGCATACGGAGACGGATTTATCCTTCCTGAGAATGTACCTGCAAACGAGTTCCTTAACCTTGAGGGTGACAAGATCTCCACTTCACGCAACTGGGCAGTATGGTTGCACGAGTACCTTGTAGATTTCCCTGGCAAACAGGATGTACTCAGATATGTGCTTTGTGCAAACGCCCCTGAGACAAAAGACAACGACTTTACCTGGAAAGATTTCCAGACCCGCAACAACAGCGAGCTTGTGGCAATCTATGGTAACTTTGTAAACCGTGCGGTTGTACTTACCCACAAATACTTTGAGGGAAAAGTTCCTGCTTTGGGAACCCTTACTGATACAGACAAGGAGGTTCTTGCAGAGATCCCTCAAATTAAGGCTGATCTGGAGCACAATTTGAGCTCATACAAATTCCGCGAGGCATTGAAAGACGCAATGAACCTTGCACGTTTGGGCAACAAATACCTTACAGAGACCGAGCCTTGGAAACTGGCCAAGACAGATATGGAGAGGGTTGCTACAATCCTTAACATCTCATTGCAGCTTTGCGCAAACCTTGCAATAGCATTTGAGCCGTTCTTGCCTTTCTCATCTGAAAAACTTGTCAAGATGCTTAACTTGGAGAAGATTGGCTGGAACGAGTTTGGAGGTTGTGAGATTCTTGCAGCAGGTCACCAGTTGAACCCTGCAGAGCTGTTGTTTGCAAAAATTGAGGATGCTGAAATTCAGGCACAGATTGACAAACTTAATGCAACAAAGGCGGCAAATGAGGCAGCTGCAGCAGAGGCGGCAGGCACACCTGCACCACTTCCACAGAAAGAGGAGTGTACATTTGATGACTTTATGAAGATGGACATCCGTACTGCAACCGTACTTGAGGCAGTAAAAGTTCCAAAAACAGACAAACTGCTAAAACTTACCATTGATACTGGCATTGACACCAGAACAATTGTTTCAGGCATTGCAGAACACTACACTCCAGAGGAGATGGTTGGCAAACAGATTTGTATACTTGCAAACCTTGCCCCAAGAAAGATTAAAGGAATAGAGAGTAAAGGTATGATTCTAATGGCCAAAGATGAGAGTGGCAGAATGCGCTTTGTAACTCCTGCAGAAGCTGTAGATAATGGAGCTTGTGTTGGTTAAGAAACACCCTGCGTGAGCAATAATAAAAATGGGTTGCACTACTGTGCAGCCCATTTTTTCATTATCTCAAGTTCCTCATCTGTATAGAGTATATTCTGCAGCAACTGCATCAGATCCTCTTTAAACAGCACAGCAAACAGAACTATAGCGGCAACAAATACCAGTGCAAGCACAATACCCATCATCCATTTTCGTTTGCACTCTTTTTTATGCTCTACGTCACTCAACTCATCTGTCACCTCTTTCTTTACAACTTCAACCTTTTCTTCAATTACAGGTTCATCTTGCTTCTCCTCAACTGCAGGCTCATCCAGCTTTTCCTCTACTGCTGCCGGTTCCTCTCTGTGAACCTCCTCAAGTGAAATTGCCTCAAGCGAAAAATTGTCGGGAGCAAAATCAAACTCCTCATTGAGAGTAAACCCAATTACCCCCTCCCCCTTATCTGCAAAAACGCCAAAACCAGGCACCTCAAACTCCCCTTCTGCCTTCAACGACTCACTAATTTTCTCACCCAACTCTTTCATCCATTGCTCACATTCACAATTTGAATCACTCTGTACAAAGAGAAGTTTTTTGCTTGGAGGGACAATTGTCTTCCCATCCTGCAAAAAAGTTGCAGACTGCACCACCACCTCAAACTCTCCAATGCCCGGAAGCTTAACTTTCTCATCGTTAATTAATAATTCCTGGATTTTTATATATACTTGGGTAAGATCCATACTGTTTTACAATTGTTATATATGGCAAAGTTAACTTTTTTATAAGTTTTTTACTAAAAAATTTGGAGGATATAGAATTTTATCATACTTTTGTACCCGCTAAACAAAACGATTAGCAATTATTCCTGAATAGCTCAGTTGGTTAGAGCATCTGACTGTTAATCAGAGGGTCCTAGGTTCAAGTCCTAGTTCAGGAGCAGAAAAGCACTCAAGGAATTGGGTGCTTTTTTAGACACCAAATTATTCCTGAATAGCTCAGTTGGTTAGAGCATCTGACTGTTAATCAGAGGGTCCCAGGTTCAAGTCCTGGTTCAGGAGCAAAAAACCACTCAAGAAATTGAGTGGTTTTTCTGTTTATTGTGCTGCCTGTATCGTCTGACGTATCTTCTCTACAGAGCTTTCTGTGCGGGTAAAGTCACCGCCCAGGCCATTAGGAGTAAAGGATACCCCTCCTCTGTAAAGCATTGGGGAATCAAAGGTCTCTGAGCCGGAGAAATGGATCTCCGTAGCACCACTGGCTGAAAGAATCTCCTTAATATTGCCGGCATTCACACCGGAACCGGGCATAATCAGAACCCTCCCGGCAGCAACAGCATTCATTTGGGCAAGGGTCTCCAATCCCTCAAGTGCTGTAGGTTTTCCTCCCGATGTCAAAACCCTGTCTACCCCCAAGGAGATTACATCTTCCAATGCCTCCAAAATATTGCAGGCACGGTCTATTGCCCTATGGAATGTAACAGAGAGGCCATTATGTTTGGCTACCGCCACCATTGCCCTGCAGGCATCCATATCAATATTCCCAAAAGAATCAAGAGCGCCAATTACAACCCCGTTTACCCCCATTTGGCCACAAGCCATAATATCCCTTATCATTACGGCTATCTCCTCTGAATCATACAGGAAATCCCCCTGCCTTGGACGGATGAGCACATTAACATCTATTTTAAGCCTTTTTCTGGCCAGCTCTATAAATCCGTATGATGGGGTTATCCCTCCCAAACTTAAGGCTGAACAAAGTTCTACCCTATCTGCCCCTGCTTCCTGTGCATTAAGGGCACTCTGCAACGAACCGCTGCATATCTCAAATTTTACCTGCTCCATTCCACAAAGTTAGCAAACCTTGCCAACATCTTTATGCCCAATTGAAAATCTTAAGGCCAAATTGTGGAGCCATTGCTATTGCGTGTTCTGTTATCTGCGATTTTACCCCTTCATAAATGGCCCAGCTCTTGTTTTTGGTAAAGCAGTAGAGCTGCACTGGCAATCCTGTAGAGGTAGGATCCATATAGCGAACCATTGTAAGGATGGTGTTGTTTATCCCCGGATGGCGGTGGATATATGTGGCCATATAGGTTCTGTAAAGTTCAAGGTTGGTAATTTGTACCGGGCCGGATAGTGCCCCTGCTGGAATCTGCACAAGAGAAGAATAGTGCTGCAATTCGTCGGGAGTACAGAAATGGACATAGTCCATATCCATATTTATGTTAACGGTCATTCTGCGCCCTCCACTCTCATCCATACCTCTCCAGTTTTGGAATGAGGAGGTTACAAGTGAATATGTGGGGAGGGTGACTATTGTGTTGTCGAAGTTCTGAATTTTTACAGTTATTAGGGTTATATCTATTACAACTCCGTTGGCAAGGGTATTGGGAACAACAATCCAATCTCCTGTACGCACCATATCATTTGAACTCAATTGTATTCCCGACACAAATCCAAGTATGGTATCTTTGAAAATGAACGAAAGCACTGCGGCAAAGGCTCCCAAACCTGTAAGAAGTTTGGTTGGAGACTTATCTAACAAAATTGCCACAATAATGATGCCTCCTATAAAGAATACCACTATCTGGATAATCTGGAACAACCCTTTTAAAGGGGCTTTACGGTACTTGACCTTTGAATTCAGAACCTGGTAAGTAACATCAAGCAAAACATTGAGGACAGCCATAAACATTGCAGTAATGGCAATTGCATTGAACCTCAATATTAATGAAATAAATTTATGGGTCTTGTCCCATATAAGGGGAATGGCAATCATTGCCCCTATAAGAATTGCCGTCACCAGAACTTTCCACCAAAGTTTCTTCAAGTAATATTTTGTCCAGTGTTTTTTCGTCTCCTGTTTTGCCATTGCTGAAAATGTATTTTCCGTACATTCATTAAACAATGCATTTTTGAAATTGTTATTGAGGAAACTTCAGATTGCTATGAACAAAAAACAGTTGGTAAAAAGACTTTCACAGAAGACCGGACTTACATTAGCTCAGAGCAATGATTTTTTAAACTCAGTTCTTGATATTATGTCTGAAACCCTAAAAGAGAGAGAGGATGTTTTCTTGCGCGGCTTTGGTTCTTTTATGATTAAAGACCGCAAAGAGAGACGGACAATGAGCTTGAACACAAGGGAGATGATTACAATACCAGGAAAAAAAGTGGTAAAATTCAGAACGCAGTTATTAGACTAAAAGCATTCAGGCGGCCTTTCCAGACCGCCTGAATGCTTTTTATCATTACTCCCAATAATCACATACAACCCTGCTCTCCCTGCATTTCTTGCAGAAATTGCTTATCTCCACGTGAGCCGGGTGTACCTTGTAGACAGCCAAATCCTCTTCATTGCGGAATTTGCTGACAAGAACGGCATCATAGCTCATTTCTGTGTGCTTGAAATCAATTCCAACCTCTGCAGAAACCAACTGTGGAACTACTCCCACAAGCCCTTCCAAACGTTGTTTCATCTGTTTCAAGTTCTCTTCTTTTGAGGCGCCCTCTGCAAAATCCTTAAAGCGCCACATAACTATGTGTACAAGCATATTTCTCTAATTTGATTATTCAACAAAAGGTACCATTCTGGCAGAAAGGTCCGGATCTGGCATATCTTTATCTACCGGAAACATAGGACGGTTTATCCTCTGGTAAGGCAACCCTGCCAAATCCTGGTTCACACCACCAAGTGTCAATGCCATCATCCAATCTGCCTGCATATTGTAAAGCTCCGGCTCAAGATATCCTATCTTTACCATAACTATATCGGCAGTGCGCGGATTCAATCCCAGTTTTGTAAACTCAAACTCCTTGTGGAATCCTTTCCTGATTTCCGTTACAATTACATCAATACTCCCCACCTTTACTGCCACCTCTGAGTTGGCAGGGTGTTCGTATATTGCAGTAACTGTTCCATCCAAACGCACTGGCGGTGCATATCTGTCATCTACCTCTGCTCCGGCAACCATATCAATCTTGCCACCCACACCCACCTCTTTGGCACGGGCCACAAAATCTTTGTCGGGAAGAGATGCATAAATTACCTGTGGTCCGTTAGGATTTCTGAACTCTTTGCGCCCAAGCAGCTGGGTTAATGTCCAGGTAACATCTCCGGCACCCCCTGCTGTTGGGTTGTCTCCGGTATCACTTATGTAGTACGGCCTTTTTGCATCTTTTTCAAGTGCATTTGCAAGACATTCTTCCAAAGTTGTAGTAGGGGCCACAAAATCAAACTGGTGACGCACATCCCAGAAATATTGGGCAATCTCTTCTGCCGCTTTTACAACATTCTCCTCATTATCTCCGGTAGCCATTACAACTGCGTGGTTGCGCGGCTCATCTGCCCAGGCATATCCAATCCAAATGGAAGCATCAATTACCCCCTCCATCTGGGATGCAGGGTAGGTCATCTCATACAAAGATTTGGCAGGCTCCACGCGGGTAGAGGTCTGCTCCCCAGGCAACAGAATAGGCACAGGTACCCAAGCCTTATATTTTGGTTTCCCCTTGCCGCTCTCCAAACGCTCTATAAGAATTCTTGCAGCACGTTCACGGGTCTCCCAGGCATCCTCGTGGGGAGCCATACGGTAACAGCAAATCATATCTGAATTCTCTGCCAAAGCCCAAGAGACATTTCCGTGCAAATCCATAGGGGTTGTTACAACTACTTTATTCCCTATAACTTCACGTATTCTTTTAAGCATATCCCCCTCCGGATCATCCAGCCCCACAACACTCATTGCACCGTGTATATCATATACCAGGCCATCCAACGGAAGGTTTGCCCTTAGGGAATCCAATATGACATTTACAAACTTCTCATATGTCTCCCTTGTAACTGCACCACCGGGGGTAGCCCTTGCCACAAGAGCAGGAACCCACTGTGCACGCTCTCTCAACGGCTGTCCCTCATTCAGGTAAGGAATCATATCATAAATTTCATCCCCTATTGCCACATTGAACGACTCCTCTGTACTCCTTGCAGGGGAGAAAGTACTTGACTCTATCTTAATACCGGCAATGGCAATCTTAGGGAGTTTCTTCTGTGGTGTGCAGGAAACTGCCACAATTACAACTGCCAATAATGCAATCTGGCTGAAAATATTCGTTTTCATAATCACTAGGTTATATTGCATAAAGGGGGCCAGCAATGATGCTGTCCCCCTTTCTTTTACTCCATAAGTTTTTTGTATTTGAACTTCTTAGGCTCCACATTGCCCAATCTCATCTTCTTGTTCTCTTCATACTCAGAGTATGTACCCTCGTAGAAATAAACTTTTGAATCGCCCTCAAATGCAAGGATATGGGTACAGATTCTGTCCAGGAACCAACGGTCGTGCGAGATAATTACCGCACAACCTGCAAAGTTCTCAAGACCCTCCTCCAAAGCACGGATTGTATTAACATCCACATCATTGGTAGGCTCATCCAACAGAAGCACGTTAGCCCCCTCTTTAAGGGTGAGGGCAAGGTGAAGACGGTTTCTCTCACCACCACTCAATACACCACATTTCTTCTCCTGGTCTGCACCACTGAAATTAAAACGTGAAACATATGCTCTTGCATTTACCTCTTTGTTGCCAAGTTTCACATACTCAGAGTTCTCTGCAATTGTCTCATACACAGTTTTCTCTGGATCAATGCTCTTGTGCTGCTGGTCTACATATGCAACCTTTACAGTCTCACCAACCTTAAACTCACCTTTATTAGGGGTATCATAACCCATAATCAGACGGAACAAAGTTGTTTTACCTGCACCGTTAGGACCAATTACACCCACAATACCTGCCGGTGGCAACTTAAAGTTAAGTCCTTCGTACAATACTTTATCTCCAAATGCCTTTGTAACATCTATTGCCTCAATAACATTGGTACCCAAACGTGGTCCGTTAGGGATAAAGATCTCAAGTTTCTCCTCTTTCTGTCTGCCATCCTCATTGAGCATCTTCTCATATGCGCCCAAACGGGCTTTAGATTTTGCGTGACGGGCTTTAGGAGCCATTCTAACCCACTCCAACTCTCTCTCCAAAGTCTTGCGGCGTTTGCTCTCCTGTTTCTCCTCCATCTTAAGTCTGTTGGACTTCTGGTCCAACCAGGAAGAGTAGTTTCCTTTCCAAGGAATACCCTCACCCCTATCAAGTTCAAGAATCCATCCTGCAACATTATCCAGGAAGTAACGGTCGTGAGTAACTGCAATTACCGTACCCTTGTACTGCTGAAGGTGTACCTCAAGCCACTGGATACTCTCAGTATCAAGGTGGTTGGTAGGCTCATCCAACAAAAGCACATCCGGTTCTTGCAGAAGCAAACGGCAAAGGGCAACCCTTCTCCTTTCTCCTCCCGACAAATTCTTCACCAAAGCATCAGGCTCCGGACACATAAGGGCATCCATAGCTCTCTCAAGCTTGGAATCAAGCTCCCATCCCCCAACCTGCTCAATTTTCTCTGTAAGCTCACCCTGTCTCTCTATAAGTTTGGCCATCTGGTCATCATCCATTGGCTCCATAAACTTCATGTTTATCTCTTCATACTCCTTAAGGACATCCACAACCTCCTGTACACCCTCCTCTACAACTTCACGCACAGTTTTGGTGTCGTCAAGCTGCGGTTCCTGCTCGAGGTATCCCACAGAATAACCAGGTGCCCAAACAACTTCACCTTGATAAGATTTCTCGATACCTGCAATAATCTTCATAAGGGTAGATTTACCGGAACCGTTCAAACCTATGATTCCAATCTTTGCACCATAGAAAAATGAGAGGTAAATATCTTTAAGAATTGTCTTGTTGCTGGCAGGCAAAGTCTTGCCAACGCCATTCATTGAAAAAATAATCTTTTCGTCTGCCATATCTCTGAATAAATTTAGGCAAATATACTTCTTTTTAAGCAAATAACATCGCTCTTCCCCCGCTTCCATCAAAGCTCTGTAAAACGACCTCTCTGAAGAGAATCCGCTCTCAACAATAATCTGGCTCATATCCTCCAGTCCGGACTCCAATAATGACAAAGCATAATCGAGTCTCAACCTGTTGAGATATGAAATATACGACACCCTCTTCTTCTGATTGAACATCCTCGAAAGATATGTCCTGTTTGTCCCAATCTCCTGGGCAAGAGTCTCCAATGTAAGTTCGGGATTCAGATAAAGCCGTCTTATACACATTACATCATCTACCCTCTTGGCCACTTCATCAAGCTTGTCCACAAATTTTGCCTGCACCACCACACAATCCTCTATCATCTCCGGCTCCAAAAAGGAACAGGAGTTTTCCCCTCCTGCAACCAGAACTTGCCATATATTTCTCCATATCTCCTTAAAGGAGGTAATCATCCACCCACACCACTTCATCATTCTCCAATTTGGTTTTTACCATTCTACACCAGTCTCCAGGGGTAAATCCTGTATTATATTTGAACACTATAGAAAAATTGCTGCTGGAACTGAACCCGCACTGTTCTGCTATATCCCTCATCTCCATACCGGGATTCTCTATAAACATTGCGCAAGCATCCCTCACCCTGTAATAATTTACAAACTGGCAGAAATTCTTTGAAAGGCGGTAGTTCAATGCTCTGGAAAGATATGTCTTGTTTGTCCCTATCATAAGGGCAACATTACCAATCTTTATATCTACATTCTTATAAAGCTTCTCTTTCTCAAACAATGCCATAAGCGCATATATGATTCTTGAATCCTCCACTACCCCATCATCCGGCATACTGTACCCGCTATCCTCCAAAAGCTGCCCATATTTCCCTGTCCACGGATCTTTATCCTCCTTACACTCCTGATATAATGGAATACGGGAGTATATATACCACAAATAAAGTACGAGGTAAAGGGAAATTGCATAATCCTGCACCTTGCGCCCATCTTGCATCACCAGCATCAAAACCATAACACCTGCACCAAATACAACAAATGGTGCAGATTCTGCCGCCAGTTCGAATACTCTTGAGACAGTAATGGTGCCTTTTATTGCTCTATGACGATTTCTCATCAAATAGGCATAACAATAAAACATACACCACATCACAAGATTAAAGAAAAAGTATCCTGCAAGACGTATTTTTACCGGTACACCAAAGAGTAATGCCGTTGCCTCGTAACAAAATAGTGCTGCACCCGCATACACAAACAGGGGAATCTCATATTTCCTCCCCTTTTTAAGCATTCCGTTCCAAAAAATATAGAATCCGAACAAAGATGAAAAGAGAGAGAGTCTCATTGCACACATTACAGTCTCTCCCGGAAGAAGCACAATCACAAAAAGGAGAAGCGGCAGCAAAAACTGCTCCCTCCTCCTCTTAATAACCAGATAGACAAATGCGCAAAATGATAAGGCCGCAAAAATAATTTTACAATACATAACTTCCTTTTTGGTTCACACCCGTACAAAAGTAATCCCACTTGCCATAACAATAAAAAAAAGAGACCTTACAGGCCCCTTTTTTTCTCTTTTTAAAAAAGTACAAACCTTTTTACTTCTTTATCTCATCAAAACCTTTACCATACACTCCAGAAACACTTCCCACAGACAAGAATGCATCCTTGTCTATCTCTCTAACCATTCTGTAAAGAAGGCTCATATCATCTTTTCTCATTATAACCATAACAATCTTGCTCTGTTGTTTTGTATACCACCCTTGCCCCTCTATCAACGTAACTCCTCTGCCTGTCTGTGAGGTTATGGCATCGGCCAACTCTGCATACTTCTTGGAAAAGATAAAAATCTGGGAAGATTGTTTTGTTCCCGATATAAACATATCAACAGAATAGCTGCAGGCACCAATAAGAATATAACCATAAAGGATGGTTGCAAATCTCTCTCCCCAGCTCTCTATTCCCACAACCGCACCAGAAGCATCCAGCACCTCTTTTGGAGGAAGCAGCAATGATGATGCTATAATGAAGATATCCAAAAGGAGAATTACCCTTCCGGCAGATATGTTCTTGTATTTTACAATCATCAGTGCAACTATATCTGTACCACCTGTGCTTCCACCTTGTGAAAAGCTGATACCAATACCCAAACCTGCACACACACCACCAAAGATTGCACAGAGCAGTTTTCCATTGGAAATGGCTATTTCCTGGATAAATACATCGGGAATAAGAGGTGGCACAACTTCATAGAATACCGATGCTATTATGATAGCATAAACTGTCTTCATTCCAAATGCCTTACCCAGAACCTTAAGAGCAATGAGCAACAGAATCAGATTGATTACAAAAAACGAGACACTCACCGGAATATTGAATGCATAGAGGAGAATTGCAGAGATACCTGTAACTCCTCCACCCACCATATTGTTTGGGATAAGAAATACAATCCACCCCAAAGTGTAAAGCAAAAGGCCTAATGTAATTATAAGATAAGCCTTCAGCTCTTCTAAAATTCTTAATGCACTTTTATTCATCTCAAATTGCTTGTATCAGAACAAGAGGGAGCCGCAAAGCTCCCTCAACATTTTAGCATACAACATTAATTATCTTTCCTGGAACCACAATAACTTTCTTTATACCATTCTCTCCAACATATTTGGCAGTATTCTCATTTTCCCTTACTGCCTGCTCAACCTCTTTAGGAGAAAGGCTCTTTGAAAGTTGGAGTTTGAATCTCATTTTACCGTTAAATGAAACCGGATACTCAAAAGTGTTCTCTATGGTGTAAGCCTCTATGTACTCTGGGAACGATGCTGCAGAAACGCTCTCTGTATGGCCCAACTGGCTCCAAAGCTCTTCAGTAATATGAGGTGCAAATGGAGAAAGCAGGATAACCATCTGCTCAAGAATCTCCTTCTTGCTGCATTTGAGGTCCTGAAGTTCATTAAGGGCAATCATAAATGCACTCACTGAAGTATTGAATGAGAAGTTCTCAATATCGGTTCCAACCTTGTTGATGAGTTTGTGCAACGCCTTAAGCTCTACAGGAGTAGCTTTCTCTTCAGTTACAATCCAGTTCCCCTCCCTGTTCCAGAACATTCTCCAGAATTTCTTAAGGAATCTGTTTACACCGTCAATACCTTTTGTATCCCAAGGTTTGCTCTGCTCCAACGGGCCCAAGAACATTTCGTACAGTCTTAGTGTATCTGCACCATAATCATTACAGATATTGTCCGGGTTTACAACATTGAACATAGACTTGCTCATCTTCTCTACAGCCCAACCACAAATGTACTCTCCGTTCTCAAGGACAAACTCTGCATTTGCATAATCAGGCATCCAAGCCTTGAATGCCTCAATATTAAGTTTGTCATTCACTACAATATTTACATCCACGTGAATCTCTGTAGTGTCATACTCGTCCTTAAGGCCGTAAGAAACAAACGTATTTGTATTTTTTATTCTGTATACAAAGTTTGAACGTCCCTGAATCATACCCTGGTTGATAAGCTTCTTGAACGGCTCCTTCTCTACCACATAACCCAAATCATAAAGGAACTTGTTCCAGAATCTTGAGTAGATAAGATGGCCTGTTGCGTGCTCTGTTCCACCAATGTACAAGTCAACATTTTTCCAGTATGCATCAATCTCCTTGTCTACAAGTGCTTTATCATTTGCCGGATCCATATATCTCAAGTAGTATGCGCTACTGCCTGCAAAACCTGGCATAGTACTCTTCTCCAGCGGATAGCCATTATATGTCCAGTTCTCTGCTCGTGCCAATGGTGGCTCTCCATCCTCTGTTGGAAGGAATTTGTCTACCTCAGGCAACTGAAGCGGAAGCTCCTCCTCAGGAACAGGTGTGGCAATTCCATCTTTGTAATAGATTGGGAATGGCTCTCCCCAATATCTTTGTCTTGAGAAAATTGCATCCCTCAATCTGTAGTTTATCTTTCTGCGGCCAATACCAAGTCTCTCAACCTCATCAATTGCTGCAGGAATAGCCTCCTTAACTGTTTTGCCGGTAAGGAAACCGCTGTTGCACATAATTCCCTCTTTGGCATCAAAACTCTCTGTACTTACATCGCAACCTTCAATAAGTGGAATAATAGGGAGATCAAACGTTTTTGCAAAGTTATAGTCGCGGCTGTCGTGGGCAGGCACTGCCATAATTGCACCTGTACCATATCCTGCAAGAACATACTCAGAAACCCATACAGGAACCTGCTCATTCGTAAACGGATTTACAGCATATGAACCGGTAAATACACCTGTAACTTTTCTTGTCTCAGCAATTCTCTCGCGCTCAGTCTTTTTCTTAGCCTCAAGAAGATATGCTCCAACAGCCTCTTTCTGCTCTTTGGTTGTAAGTTTTCCAACCCACTCGCTCTCTGGAGCAAGAACCATAAAGGTAACACCAAACACAGTATCTGCACGGGTTGTAAAGATTGTCATATCATACTCTGCAGCCTGGCCCTCTACAGGATCAGTATTTGCAACCTTAAATATCATCTCTGCACCCTGAGACTTTCCAATCCAGTTCTTCTGCATCTCCTTAAGTGCATCTGTCCACTCAAGATCCTCCATATCTGCAAGAAGTCTCTCTGCATATGCAGAAACCCTCAATTGCCACTGTTTCATCTTCTTCTGCTCTACAGGATGACCACCTCTGACAGACACGCCCTCTTTTACCTCATCATTTGCCAATACAGTACCAAGAGCAGGACACCAGTTTACAGCTGTCTCACCCTGATATGCAATTCTGTACTGCATAAGGATATTGCTTTTCTCCAACTCTGAGAAGTTGTTCCACTCCTGGGCAGTAAAAGTTGGGACCTCGCCACAAGCCGCATCCACTTTTGCATTTCCCTCTTTTGCAAAAATCTCCTCAAGTTCAGAAATAGGGCAAGCCTTTGCTGCAACATTGTTATAGTAAGAACCGAACATTTTAAGGAATGCCCACTGAGTCCACTTGTAATACTCCGGATCACAGGTTCTTATCTCTCTGCTCCAATCATAAGAAAAGCCAATACGGTCCATCTGCTCACGATATCTGCTGATGTTCTTCTCTGTGGTTGTAGCAGGATGCTGACCTGTCTGAATGGCATACTGCTCCGCTGGCAAACCAAACGCATCGTAACCCATTGGATGGAGCACATTAAAACCTTTAAGTCTCTTGTAACGGCTATAGATGTCACTTGCAATATAGCCGAGCGGATGTCCTACATGCAAGCCCGCTCCCGACGGATATGGGAACATATCCAGAACATAATATTTTGGTTTTGAAGAATCTGCCTCTACCTTGAATGTCTGGTTCTTGGCCCAGAACTCCTGCCATTTTTTCTCAATGTCTAAAAAATTGTACTCCATTTCAGATTGTATTTGTTCAACCTGCAAATGTAGTACAAATTTGTCATTTCTTTATCTTAAATGTAGGTGATTTTGAGAGTTTGAACTCTACTGGCAAGGATATCCTCACACTCACCTCCTTACCTCCAATCCGTGCCGGTTTCCATTTGGGTGAAGCAAGTATGACTTTTCTTACTTGAGCATCAATCTCCTCATCAACACCCCTTACAATCTCCACCTGGCCAACCTTTCCCTTATTGTCAACAACAAACTCTACAATCACTCGTCCTTCAACACCGTTTCTGATTGCACTCTCTGGGTATTTTATATATTCATACACCCACCTGTTAAGGAACTGCACCTCATCCCCGTGCAGAAAAGTTGCCTTTTTTTCCACAGAATTCTGGGTATAGATCTTCGGCCCGCCATCTCTATTCTTTTCAGCTGCCACATTATGTCTCGATGCCGCCTTAACCCTGCCATCCATATTGGCCAGAACCTCTGCCATTGCACAAACATACTCAGACAAACGCTCCATCTGGCTGTAGTCAAGTTTGTCGGGAGTATCCCTTACAGTATGGTAATCTCTATGCACTCCAGAGGTGAAAAGTGCCACAGGAATACCTTTTTCATAGAAAAGCCTGTGATCTGAAGGGAAATAATCCACCGGAGAATAAGTTGGGGAGATGCTCAATGCTCTTCCCGACAAAACATCCATTATCTCCATCAACTCCACATTTGCATCTGCAGTGTATACCTGCAACTTGTTGTCCCTGCCGCTGCGACCAACCATATCGAGATTAATCATAGCCACAATATCATCAACCTCTTTAAAAGAACGGTTCAGGAAATACCAGCTTCCCACCATCCCCAACTCTTCCGCACCAAAAAAAGCAAATATTACAGAACGTCGGAACATATAATGCCGGGCAGCAACCTGCCTTGCCACTTCAATCAGTGTAGCCACACCAGAGGCATTATCATCCGCACCGTAATAAATCTGCAGTTCATCCTTGCCATCTCTTTTAAGGACAGATGTGCCAAGATGATCAAAGTGGGCACCCACAACCACATACTCATTCTTAAGTTCAGAATCATATCCCTCTACAATACCTATAACATTTCTTGAGTGTACTGTATCCCCTTTTACTGCAAGGTAAAAATCCTCTCCATCCTGAGGTGACAGCATTTCAACACCGGCATCCCTAAGCTGGTTGAAAAGATAACGGGCAACTTCCAGTTCCTGCGGACTTCCTGCCCCTCTGCCCAATCTTGCAGAATCTGCAAGATATTCCACATTCCTTCTCAAATTTTCCTCTATATTGTCCGGATTCTGGCCATTCATCAGGCACGGTACAAGTGCCAATACTAAAATCAAAATTACCCTGTATCTCTTCATAACATTACTGTTTCTATGTTCTATTGACTTTCATTGCCAATTTTATACCAAAGTTCTCCACATCCGGCGGAAGTATCCTTTGATTTGTCATTGGCATAAACGACAAATCCTTCGCAGACACTCATTGTAACCGCGAAGGATATATCTTTTGCCCAATCAGAAATTTTCCTTTCCTTATGGCATAGCACCTTATTACTTGAAGAAAGGTGGTTTTACAACAACTGCTTTAAGCAATTTGTCCCTTACTTTAATGTAAATCTCAGAACCCAATTTGTAATAAGGGGCAGCAGCGTATGCCAAACCAACAGCTTTACCGCAAGTCGGGCCCATTGTACCTGAAGTAACAACTCCAATTACATTACCCTCTGCATCACAAACCTCATAACCGTGGCGAGGAACTCCTCTGTCTACCAACTCAAAACCGCAAAGTCTTCTTGTAAGGCCATCTGCTTTCTGTTTAAGCATATAGTCTCTATCTATGAAATCACCTTTAACATCGTTGAACTTGGTAATCCAGGCAAGGTTAGCCTCAAGTGGTGAAGTTGTATCATCAATATCGTTTCCGTACAAGCAGAAACCGGCCTCAAGTCTTAGGGTGTCGCGGGCGCCCAAACCAATAGGACGGATACCCTCTGGAGCACCTGCCTCAAAAATTCCATTCCATAGTTTGTCTGCATCCTCATTTGCAACATATACCTCACATCCGCCCGAACCGGTATAACCTGTAGTAGAGAAAATTGCGTTAGGGATACCTGCTACAGTACATTTCTTGAATGTATAGTACTCCATATCCTCAACAGGAGCATCACAGATTCTCTGCATAATCTTCAATGCATTAGGACCCTGGATAGCCAACTGGCAAATCTCATCTGAAGCATTGTAAAGCTCCTTACCTGGAGTAATATTGAATTTAGGGGCAACGGCACACAAGTGGTTCCAGTCTTTCTCTATATTTGCAGCATTTACAACAAGGAAATAAGTTTCTGCATCAATACAGTATACAAGCAAATCATCTACAATACCACCTTTTCCGTTAGGGAAGCAAGAGTACTGTACTTTACCTGGAACAAGAACAGAAACATCATTTGAAGTTACATACTGGCAAAATGCAAGAGCATTAGGGCCTTTAACCCAGAACTCACCCATATGTGAAACATCAAATACACCTACATTGGTTCTTACAGCATTATGCTCATCTTTAATTCCCACATACTCAATAGGCATATTGTAGCCTGCAAATGGGACCATTTTTGCACCCAAATCAATGTGTTTTTGGGTAAACGCAGTAGTTTTCATATCAATAATCAAGTGTTTATGTTTATAATTTAAATTTATCGGGAATAAAACAGCTACTCCTCTGTATGCAACTGCTGTGATGCAGCATATATCCACATATCATATGGGCAGAAATCCATCTCACCTATCCTCTCCATCTCCTTAACTGCCGCTCCAAATGATGAATAATTTCCTGTCACCACCATTTTAAAACCATTCTTGAGCATAACCTGTTGGGATGAGTAACCCTTTTTCTTGAGCAGAGCATCCAAAGCTTCTGCATTACGGTAATCCTTAAATGACCCAAGAACCACATAATAGCCCTCCAATACTGGAGCCTTTACCATCTGTGCATTCTTTATGGAATCCTGTACTCTTTGTGCTTCAACCTCTCTCTGCAACCTCTCCTGCTCCTTAATCTGCAACTCTATCTTCATTTTCTCTATATCTTCTGAGGTGGGCATTCCCATCTTCCCCTTAACCCAGTTGCAGCTCTGCATAAAAAGGGCTGCACAGATGCACAGCACTATATATTTACATTTTACAAAATGCTCCATTCCATTAACTCTGTTAGCTTCTTACAAATGTAGGAAATAATGGTTCAATAGCAAAAAAAATGTATATTTACATCTGGAATGAAAATGTTTTCACAGATATGCGATTCACAGAAAGGATTAAAGGAATAGCACGTGTTACAGAGCACATTAACATAGATTCTGCGCAGAACCTCATCACCTCAAACATAGAATTTAAAGGACCGGACCTTTGGATTCTGGTTTTTGCCATTGTTATAGCAAGTGTTGGCCTCAACATCAACTCCATACCAGTAATCATTGGTGCAATGCTTATCTCACCGCTTATGGGCCCCATAATGGGTATTGGACTGGCATTGGGAACAAATGATACCGGTCTGCTAAAAAAGGCCCTTACCAATTTTGTCATTATGACAAGCATCAGTATAATGGCATCCACACTCTACTTTTTCATAAGTCCTCTCAGCCTTGAGGAACCTACAGAACTGCTTGCCCGTACAAACCCTACAATCTATGATGTGTTTATTGCTCTGTTCGGCGGCTTTGCTGTAATTGTTGAGGTATGTAAAAAGGAGAAAGGGACCGTAATATCCGGTGCGGCAATTGCCACAGCCCTGATGCCTCCGTTATGTACAGCAGGATACGGACTTGCTCACGGAAGTTTCGCATATTTCATTGGTGCACTTTACCTGTTTTTCATCAATTCTGTATTTATTGCCCTTGCAACATTCCTTACAGTAAGGGCACTCCATTTTCCCCTGGTAAGATTCTCAGACCCAAACAAGCAGAAAAAAGTAAACAGAAGCATAACTGCATTTACAATAATACTTATACTCCCAAGCATTTACTCTGCATTTATGGTTATAAAGGAGAACAACTTCAACCAGATTGCAAAAAAATTCATAGAGGAGAACAGGAACATTGGCAACAGTTACATCTACGACTACAAGATAAAACATATAACACACAAGCCATCCACTATAACCATTTCCATTGCAGGCGAATCCCTCTCTCAGGAGAGTATCTCAAATCTGCATCAGAAACTTGCAGACCACGGTATCTCCTCACAACAATTGTTCATAAACCAGTCCGGCACCTATCTTCCCGACAAAGGTGGGGACAAAGAAGTTATCCAGGGTATATTTGAACAGAATGAGCAGGAGATTCTGAAACGGGAAAAACTGATATCCCAGATGGAAAAGCAACTTAAAGCCTTCAATGACAAAAAATTCCCAAGTTCTCAAATTGCGAAGGAAATTGTGGCGCAATATCCGCAGCTTCTGTCCCTCACATTGGCAAGGGGAGAATATGTGGATGTCCTGCTGTTCAATACAGAACATGAAAAAAATATTCCAGAACAGGTGATAGCTATAATAAAGCTCTCTTCCCCTATAGAGGATGAAGATCTTCAGAAACTGCAGAAATGGCTTCAGATCAGGCTTGAGGTACCACAGATAAAGATAATTGTAGAGCAACAGTAATTTATGAGGTATTCAAACAAAACATTATACATCTGTATAACACTGCTTTTGTCCTTTACTTGTCAGTTTTGGGGTAAAGAGAAGATAAAGAGAGGATTGCAGCTCCATCCTGTACAGATGGAAAAACCTCATCTTAAGCTTGAGAGAAACTGCACGTATACCCCCATAACATATCCGTCAGAAGAGTTCAAGCTATACGACACCATAAGCATAACCTTTATTGGAGATGTAATGCAGCACGGGAAACAGCTTCTGAGCGCACTTACAGAAGGAGAACAGCCAGATAATCCACAATCATATAACTACAGCCATACATTCAGACATATAGGGAAACAACTTGCTGCAGCAGACATTGCGGTAGCAAATATGGAATTTCCGCTCGGCACCCCTCCCTATAAGGGATATCCGGCCTTCTCTGCACCAGAATCCATAGCCTGGAAAGCACAGGAGTGCGGTATAGACCTTTTCTTGCTGGCCAATAACCATATACTCGACAGAGGCAAACGGGGACTCATCAACACCATTGATGTGTATGAGAAGATGAACGGGAAATATATCGGGGCATACAGGAACAGGGAAGAAGAGGAAAAATTGAATCCCATAATGTTCAATGTCAAGGGAATCAGAGTAGCATTCATCAACTTCACATACGGAACCAATGGATTTGCCGTTCCCGAACCCTGCAGAGTGAACCTGATGGACAGCCTGCTTGTTAAGGAAAGCATAGCAAAAGCCAGGAATATGGGGGCAGACATAATAATATGCACTCCACATTGGGGTGAAGAGTATCAGACTCGTCCTTCTTTCCAACAGAAGAGATGGGCCAGAATGTTGCAGCGAGAAGGGGTAAAAGTGATTATTGGCACCCATCCCCATGTACCTCAATCCGCCGAGATTTCAGAAGAAAATATCCTATTTTACTCATTGGGCAACTATATAAGCAATCAGACAACACCAGATTATACTCAATTGGAATTGATGGTTACAGTTAGGATAGCCAAGAATTTCCATACGGGCAGAACATTTCTGCTGGAACCTGAGTATGAATTTCTGTGGTGTTTCAAGAAAGGCGAATTTGCGCCCGATTACACAGTTGTACCAGTAAAGGATATTCTGGGAAAACCTGAAACTGTAAAAGAGAAAGCACAGTACTTCAGAATGGAGAAAGCATACAACAGTTTCATTAAAGCGAACCTTATCAGAAATTAGATACACACAAAATATGGCAGAGAAAAAAATTGAATTGTTTGAAATAGATCCGGTGGAGATATTTGGGGTTAATGACAAGCTGATTACAAGACTTGCAAACTATTACCCCAAATTAAAGGTTGTACCTCGTGGAAATACAATTTCACTAAAGGGGAGCAGCAAAGATATTGCAAGTTTTCAGAGCAATATTGATGCCCTTATAAACAAAAGACTAAAAAAGAGGAGCCTTAACATTGACGATGTTGACCAGTTGTTTGAAGATTCCGATTTTGGAATAGGAAGTAGCTCCCTCAACACCTTAGAGATGACAGCAGAAGGACTCAAAGGTGGATATGCCGACGAAAAAAGCGATATAATTGTATTTGGCAATGACGGCAAAATAGTACGTGCCCGTACAAAGAACCAGAAAAAACTGGTTGAAGAGTACTACAAGAACGACCTTATCTTTGCTCTTGGGCCTGCCGGTACCGGAAAAACATATACTGCCATAGCCCTTGCAGTAAGAGCTCTTAAAAACAGGGAAGTAAAAAAACTTATCCTTACCAGGCCTGCTGTAGAAGCGGGTGAAAGATTGGGATTCTTACCAGGAGACCTTAAAGACAAATTGGATCCATATCTGCAACCACTGTATGATGCCCTCCTTGATATGATTCCTCCTCAGAAACTTAAACTGCTGATAGAAGAGGGGACAATTCAGATTGCCCCATTGGCATATATGAGAGGACGTACCCTGGAGAGTGCATTTGTAATATTGGATGAGGCACAGAATACAAGCCTTGGCCAGCTTAAAATGTTTCTTACCCGTATGGGTAACAACGCCAAATTTATTGTTACAGGAGATACCACGCAGATTGACCTTCCCAACAAAAAAGACTCCGGTCTTGCACGTGGCGTTGGAATGCTTAAAGGGGTAAAAGGGATAAGTATAATCAACTTTAACAAAGAAGACATTGTACGTCATCCGCTTGTAAGCAAGATTGTGAAAATATTTGATAAGGAAGACGAAACAGACGAATAAATTTCTTGTAATTCAAAAGGTGGAAATTTAAGGTGTAACGCATAATTTCCGCCTTTTTTACCAGGAACCGCCGGCTCCACCACCACCAAAAGAGCCACCACCAAAACCTCCGAATCCGCCAAAACTACCTCCTCCAAAAGAACCACCGCCAAAACTGCCTCCACGATTGCGTGAACCAGTTGCATTACCAAGAATCGAACCAAGAATAAAGGCATCTGTTGCGGTAAAATCTCTGCCGCCTCTGTGATTTCCGCCACCCATATTCTTGTTGTTCCCTTTAGAAAGCGCCACAAGGATTACTACTAATGCTATAAAGAAGATCATGAAAATTACGGCTGCAGCAACATCATCTTCTTCTGCCACAGCATACTCATCTGTAGAAATCTCACCGGCAATTATAGGCATAAGTATATCCAATGCTGCATTTATACCACCATAATAATCGTTGTTTCTGAAATGGGGAATCATCGCCCCCTCAATGATTCTTTTTGCAAAAGCATCAGGCACAACACCCTCCAAGCCATATCCTGTTGCTATAAAAACCTCTCCTTTGGAGTTCCCCAATTTTGGTTTTACAAGAATGACTATACCGTTGTCAAATTTCTTCTGGCCTACCCCCCACTCTTGCCCAATGGTATAGGCAAGTTCCGCCTTGTCATAACCGTAAAGCTCCGGTACAATTACAATTGCTATCTGATTTGAAGTGGAATCTGAAAATGCAACAACCTTTCTCTCCAACACAGACTTCTCTGCCGGAGAAAACAATCCGGCAAGATCGTTCACCAATACTGATGGAACAGGCCTCTGCGGCACTTGGGCTGAAAGTCCAAACGCTGAAAAAAGAAGCAGGAGTGTAAAAATCCTGCAAACTTTATTCTCCAAAAGATATTTCATCGGGCTGTTCATTTATATCATCTGTCTGATATGGAAAATACTTCTTCAACGATTCTCCTGCCTCCTTTATTGCAGAGGAAAGACCTTCTACATAATTACCGGCAGCAAATGCCTCTCCCATACGTTGTTTTATACCATTCCAGAAATTGTCGGGAACAACTTTGTTTATACCTGCATCCCCAATAATTGCAAATTTTCTGCTCTCTACTGCAACGTAGATAAGTACACCATTACGGGCCTGGGTCTGGTACATTTTAAGGTAATTGAAAATATATACAGCTCTACGTAAAGGATCAGATGAGCACTTGCTCTCCAGATGCACCCTTATCTCGCCTGAGGTATCAAGTTCTGCAGCCTTAATGGCAGCAACTATCTCCTCCTGCCCCTGTTTCCCTATGAACTCCTTTACTTTCATCTGTTACAAGAGCTTAGAACTCTACCACAGGTGCCTGATGAGCGCCTTCCTGAGCCTCAAAATAAGGTTTCTTTTCAAAACCAAACATTCCGGCTACAATATTCTTAGGGAACTGCCTGATGGTGGTATTGTACTCCCTTGCCACATCATTGAACTTCTTGCGCTCTACTGTAATTCTGTTCTCTGTACCCTCAAGCTGCGCCTGAAGTTCAAGAAAGTTCTGATTAGCCTTCAAATCCGGGTAATTTTCTGTAATAGCAAGCAATTTGCCCAACGCAGATCCCAACTCACCCTGAGCTTTCTGATATTTTGCCAACTCCTCTGAAGTAAGGTTCTGAGGGTCAACAGTTATTTGGGTAGCTTTACTCCTTGCACTTATAACACCCTCCAAAGTCTGCTGTTCGTGTGTTGCATAACCTTTTACTGTTGCAACAAGATTAGGGATAAGGTCTGCTCTTCTCTGATATACATTCTCAACCTGAGACCAAGCAGCCTGCACACCCTCATCCATCTTTACCATATTGTTATAATTTCCCTGAAACCAGAAGAAAATTCCAAGTATCACTGCAACTGCAGCAATTAGAACTACCAATCCTTTTTTCATATTCAAATCTCCTTTTTAGTTTTCCCCTATAAGTCTGACACATCTTACCGATGCAGCCATTCCATCTTTAGCACAATAGTTTACAGAGAAATCAGGAAATTCATTGTACATATATCTGTAATGGGCATTCTTGCTGTCTTTCTCTGTTGAACTCCACCAGAAACCATATTTGAGCATATTGTTGTAATGGCTGTAATTTGTCTGTGCACAACCTGCAGCAAGGGCATTCCATCCATATTTGTTGTTTGGGGTCACATCAGGAGAATATGTCCATACCGCAGATCCGTTAAATACTGCCGCTGCCATAAGATCTGGTGCAATTCCAGTCCAGTTGTCAATGAATGCAATATCTTTGCCTCCATTTACAGCTTTGGCCAAATCTATCCAATCCTCATCTGTAGGGATACCCCATCCGGGAGGGCATACACCCTGTACTCCATTTCCAAGACCAGTTGCTGAAACACCCCCGGTAGCATCGTTCCACGTGTACAGCCTGCCAAACAAGACTGCTGCAGCCTCTGTTCCACCAAAACCTTGCCCCGCACCTTCCCAGTTAAGGTTTCTGTCCATCCACTGCAGATTGCCAATCTCAACAAAGCCATAAATCTTATTATCTCTTGGATCTGTAAAGGAGTTGCGGGAAACAGCAAGTCCACTCAAACTGCTCTTGTCAAGTATTGTTATAAACTGCGTTAAAGACGAACTGTAATACTCATCTCCACAGTCAGCTGTAAGAGTTACACTGTATGTAGCCAGAGAATCAGGTGCAATTACCTTTAATGTAAGCATATCATCAGACTCATATAATGTATCCAGCCCTTCATATGACCATTCATAAGTTGATTTTGGAGTATATACTCCAGACGCATGCATCTCTATTGTATCTCCCACCATCGCATAAATAGGAAGATCGAATATTGGAGAACCATCCAAAGTCAGCAGAGTCTCACTATCATCCTCATCCTTATCACAAGATGCAAACACCACAGATACGGACAAAAGGGCAATTACCGATATTGTTACAGACCTTAGAATATTCTGACTAACTGTTTTTACTGTCTCTATTTTCATTTGGTTATGTGTATAAAATGAGCACAAAAGTAATATTTTTTCTAAATTTGTACTAAAATCGTGCCACTAAAATAACTCTAAAGGCATAGATTACAGGAACAATGAAAACAAAAATGCATATATCATCAGGAGCAGTCATACTCTCATTGCTTACAATCCTCTTGTTTTCAGCAAGCTGCAACAATAAAACTGCATATACAACTATAGACGGATTTGCCCAGGGAGGAACATTCCACCTTGTATGCCATATTCCTGCAGAGGCCCAAGAATATAATATTCCCGACAGTCTGGCATTATATTTCAAACAGATAGACAAATCCCTGAGCGGATACGACTCCACCTCCATTGTTTCAAGAATAAACAGAGGTGAAAACCCTTCATTAGACTCATTGTTCATTGAATGTTTCAACCTCTCCAAAGAGGTATATGACAATACAGAGGGGGCATTTGACATTTCGGCAGCCCCATTCTTTGACTTGTGGGGATTCGGGTTCAGCAACAGGGGGCAGATTACCCAAGAGAAGATAGACAGTATTATGAACTTTGTGGGGATGGAAAAGCTCACAATCATTTATGACTCCACAACCAATGCATCCTATCTGCTCAAACAAGACAGCCGTATGAAAATAAACTTCAATGCAATTGCCCAGGGATATACCTGCGACTATATATGCAACAAACTTGAGAAAATGGGAATTGCAAATTACCTTCTTGAGGTTGGAGGAGAAATAATGTGCAAAGGGGCAAATGCAAAAGGAAAACCTTGGAGCATTGGTATTGACAAACCAATTGATGGCAACTTCATTCCCGGCCAATCTGTAGAAGCCGTTCTGGAGGTCTCAGACAGAGGACTGGTAACCTCCGGCAATTACCGCAAATTCTATATGATTGATGGAGAAAAATTCTCACATACAATAGACCCAAGGACAGGCTATCCTGTTAAACATAATTTATTGAGCGCTACAGTTCTGGCTCCAACAGCAGCAATGGCAGACGCATACGCCACATACCTTATGGTTATTGGATTTGAGAAGGGTAAAGAATTTATCTCCAAAGCAAAAGATATGGATGCCCTTCTGGTATATGGAGAACAGGAAGATATGAAAGTGTATGCAACTGATGGTATACACCGTAAAAAGCTGAAATGATACAACACAAAAAAATACACACAATGGAAAACAAGAATTTGAAAAAAAATCTGGATGAGAGTACAAAGATGTCCCGTAGAGGATTCCTTAAAACCGCTGCCGCTGGAGCGGGTGCTGCCGGTCTCGCTATGTTTGGTGCATCTTCTGTGGGCTCATTCCTGACATCCTGCACCACTAAAGAGCATTTCGACACCATCATTGCAAATGGTGTAGTATATTGTGGTGACGGCAAGGCTCCTATGCAGAATGCTATGGTAGGTATCAAAGATGGCAAAATTGTAGAAATAGGAAAACTTGGCAATCTTAAGAACCTTGCAGAGCACTGTAAAGTGATTGATGCAGAAGGATTGGCCGTTTCTCCAGGATTCATTGATATCCACTCACACACAGACACAAATCTTCTTATTGCCCCGGAGGGTGGCAGCAAGCTTTACCAGGGAGTAACTACTGATATTGGAGGAAACTGCGGTGATTCACCATTCCCTTATTCAGATGAGTACTTTGCATCAAAACAAGGTACACTAAGATACGGCTTCCCTTTCTGGAAAGATTTGGACGGCTTCTACGATGCACTTAGAGCAAAGAAAATTGGCATCAACTACAAGACTTATACCGGCCAGGGACAACTACGTTCTGCAGTAGTTGGAGACAACGCAGTTGCCGCAACACCTGAGCAGATGAAGAAGATGCTTGAAATCCTTGATGCAGAGATGGCTATGGGCAGCCTTGGTCTCTCTTGCGGTTTGGAGTATGCTCCAGGTTCATATGCAAGCAATGACGAGATTGTTGAGCTGCTTAAAGTTGTTGCAAAACACAACGGCTTGTTTGCAATCCATATGAGAAATGAGGATGACCGTGTTGAGGAATCAATTGCAGAGGCTATAGATTTGGCACGCAGATCTGGCGTAAGACTTCAGATTTCACATCTTAAAGCACAGAATGCCGCAAACTGGCATAAAGGACCTAATATGCTCAAACTTATTGAGGATGCAAAAGCAGAGGGTATTGACATTGCATTTGACCGCTACCCTTACATTGCCTTCTCTACTGGAATGAACTGTTTTGTTCCACTTGATATGAGACAAGGTTCTATGGAAGAGGTTCAGGCAAGAATCCGCAATCCAAGAACAGAGAAAGTTATTGCAGAGTATGCAAACAGCCGCTTAAAGAGATTGGGAGGCCCTCAGAATGTACTTATTGCAGCTTGCGAGAAACCAGAGAATGCAATGTTCTCCGGCAAGAATGTAGCAGAGTGCTGCGAGCTTACAGGTTTGGAGCCTTGGCCTATGATTAAGAAAATCCTTCTTTCTGAATACTACTTGCAGATGGTAGGTTTTGCAATGAAAGATGAGAATGTACAAATGTTCCTTGCACACGAACTTGGAATGCCTGCCTCTGACGGAAGCGTTTACTCACCTGTTGGAGAGCTTAGCAAAGAGATTCCTCACCCAAGATCATACGGAACATTCCCAAGATTCTTTGGCAAATATATCAGAGAAGACAAGATTTGCGACCTTCAGACAGCAATCTACAAATGTACCGCTCTTCCAGCTTCAAGAATTGGTTTGAAACAGAGAGGCCTACTGCTTCCTGGCTACGCTGCCGACATCACAATTTTCAACCCAGAGACTATTGCAGAAGCTTGTACTTACCAGCAGCCTCATCAGTATTCTCCAGGTATTGAGCACGTTATAGTAAACGGTGTACACACTTTGGAGAAAGGTAAATTCCTTGGCGAATTTGGTGGACAAATTGTATAATCCAAATATTATCCTAAAAAATAACTGTCGGGAGAATAAACTTCCCGACAGTTATTTTTATATATGTCCAGAACTACTTGGCAGGATTCATAACCAATTCAAACTCATTACCCTGAGCAAGAATCTCCTGCACCAGTTTTTGGATAGACTCAACTGTAGCAACTTTCTCTACAACATCAAGATACCCGGTAAAGTTGTCACTTCCATTAGTATAGTACTGGTATGCAAGGTTATGCCAGTAAGAGTTGCTTATCTGCCTCTCCGGGAACGCCTTAATAAGATTCTCTTTAGCCTTGGCTACATACTCAGGATTTGGACCTTTAACTGCCATATCAGCCAAACCGCTCTTGGCAAGCTCTATAAGCTTAGGAGCTTTTGCCTCTTCTGTATCAAATACTACCAGCAAAATGAGCTCCTCCTTAGGTTTTCCTGAAAGCTGTACCTGTACACCAACACCGTATGTTCCACCTTCATCCTCTCTGATAGTTTTAGTATAGAGCTGATCAAGTACTCCGTTAAGGATGGTTAACCTTACATCATTCTCCAAATTCTTTGCCATTGTTCCGTTATACACAATAGCTACAGAAGATTTAGGTGTCTCCATTGGGGTTACAAAGTGATTTTTCTGTACACCTTCAGGTCTTCCAACACCCTCATCTTTCCAGGATGTGCCTTTTCTGGTCAATACAGGAAGAGAACCTATGTACTTCTCAACCATTGGCTTCAGTTCATCCAGATTCACATTACCTGTAATATATACTTTCAAGCCAGCCTGATCAGCCATCAGCTGACGGTAACCTTTCTCAATGTTTGCAAGACTTGCCTGCTCAAGCAACTCCTCAGAAATGAATGGTCTTCTTGGATGGTTGCATACCAATGCCTCACTAAGAACTTTTGAGAAAACGCTGTTTGGCTGTTTCAGCATATTTGGTAAAACCGCCTTAATTCTGTTCAATCCAACCTCAAAGTCTGCAGCATCAAAACGTGGCTGTGTATAAGTAAGATAAGCCAACTGCAATGCGGTCTCAAGATCTTTAGGGGTAGAGTATACAGATACTCCGTGCTCGAGGCCCTGCAAATATGGAGAAACACTCACATTCTTACCTGCCAACATCTTGGTAAGCTGTGATTTTGTGAACTTACCCAAACCTGTAGTTGAAAGATAAGTATTGAAGATGTTCATCTCAAATGACGGGATAAGCTCATCTGCCAAAATTGATTGTCCACCCTGGGCTACAGTCTTTATCATTATCTCATCTTTCTTGTAATCTGTAGGTTTTACAATAATCTGCATACCGTTAGCCAAGGTCCATATAGTTGTTCCGTACATACCTGTCTCCTCTTTCACAACACTTGAACCGGCAAGGGCTGCCACATCCAGCAACGGTTCATTTGACACCTCCATCTTAGGAGCCTCAATCTCTGCCGATTTTACCTGAGCCAATACATCTACAAGCTCAGCCTCTGAAGGTACAGCCAAACCATCCTTTTGAGGAGCTGCATAGAAGATTACCTGATTATTATCACCATAAAGCTGTTTTGCAGCCATATTCAACATCTCAAGAGGAACCATAGCAAGGAACTGCTGCACAGTGTTGTACTCATATTCAGGATCAAGATATGGATCTCCTGCAAGGAAATGGCCCATCAGATTCTGTACAAGCTGTGGGTTCTGTCTGCTTGCCGCATTGTTTTTGGCGGTTTCATAACCTTTCAGCAGATTGGTTTTGGCACGCTCAAACTCGTCGGGAGTAAAGCCAAACCTCTTAACCCTTTCAAGTTCTGTCATAAGACCTTTGAAACCCTTCAATGCCTCACCGTCTTTTGTTGAAACATCCCCCATAAATGCGTGAAGGTCATAGCTCAAATCTGCAAGATCTGCACTTGCATAAAGGAACGGTGCATCTGGAGTTCTTGCAATATCCTGCAATCTCTCATTTATCATACTGCTTATAAGGTCCTCCACCACACTATTAAGCATTGCCACACCAAGTCCCCTATACTGCTTTGGAATTGCCGGGCTCTTTACAGCAAACATAACGTTGGTCTGCTGGTTCTCCTTATGGGTAAATATACTTACAATTGGAGTTGCATTTTCAGGAACAACCACAGGCTCTTTTGCCTTAGGGTTCTCTGCTTTTGGAAGCTGACCGAACAAATCTTTAATCTTTCCTTCTACAACAGCTGCATCTACATCACCAACCACTATAATAGCCTGCATATCTGGCCTATACCAGGTTTTATAATAATTTACAAGCGACTCCGGCTTAAAGTTCTTCAGGTTCTCCTCTGAGCCAATCAAAGAAACATTCTCCAATGCCGACCCCTTGAACAACGCTTTTCTTACCGCCAATGTCTGCTGCCAGCTGGCTCCATCTCTTGTTCTTTTCTCCTCCAATATGACACCACGCTCTGCATCAATCTCTGCAGGGTCATTGGTAACAAACGCAGACCAGTCAAAAAGGATAAGCAATGAGCTGTCTATTATACCTTCTCTGGTTACAGGAACATTGTTAAGCATATACATTGTCTGCTCAAAGCCAGTTCCTGCATTTATGTTTGCACCAAAAGCACAACCTATGCTCTCCATATAAGAGATAATCCCCTTTCCAGGGAAGTGTTTGGTACCGTTAAAGCACATATGCTCAAGGAAGTGGGCCAAACCATCCTGATCTGGAGTCTCCTGTACAGCACCCACATTGGTAACAATGTAGAAATCCGCTCTCTGAGCCGGCTTCTCATTATGCATTACATAGTATGTAAGGCCATTATCAAGTTCTCCTGTAAGAACTCTCTTGTCAAGTTCAAGCGGAGCCTGTGGGTTAACTTGTGCAAAGCCCAATAGAGCTGTACAAGCTGCCATCACCACTGTTAAAATGAATCTTCTCATCATAGTAAATCTTTAAATATTTTCTCAAAAATAACTAAAATAGCGGAATATTGTTTGGGTTAGGGTTATTTTTTATGGCATATTATTTGTTTTAATTAGACTGAAAACAATTAAAATCACTACACTATGAAAAAGATTTTATTTCTCATCATTGCTGTTGTATCACTTTCAGGAACTGTTTTAGCCCAAGACCCAAATAAGCAAAGAGTGGTAGAAGTTAACGCCACCGCAGAAAAAGCGGTTACTCCCGACGAAATATTCCTCAACATTACCATCAATGAAAAGGACAATAAAGGGAAAATCTCCATTGATATTCAGGAAAAGCAAATGATAAAAGCCCTTGAGGAATTGGGTATAGATATCAAAGAACAACTGACCATAAAGAATATGGGAAGCTCTCTAAAAACATACACTTTAAAGAAAGATGAGATTTATGTAGCAAAGGATTACTCGTTGAAACTCTCCTCTGCTGCAACTGCCTATGCTGTCATCGATGCCCTTAAAAGTATAGGAATTGCAGATATTATATTAGCAAAATGTTCTCTATCACACGAACTGGAAATTAAAATCAAAGACGGTTTACTGGAAGAGGCCACAAAAAAAGCCCAAGAAAATGCTAAAATTATGGCTAAAGCTGTTGGCAGCAATTTAGGAAAGGCTCTATTTCTAAGTAACTCTTATAACTTTGATTCATTTAATATTGATTCACTCATATTAGAAGAAGAGTCAATACCTGTTGCAAAATTTACCAAGTCTGCATCCGCCCCGGAAATAAGAATCTCCAAAAAATACGTATCCATGCAGGTGAGATGCAAATTTGAGCTGCTTGATTAAGCTTCTCTATTTGCTTCTGGTAAATATCTCAGTCTTGTTAAGAATACCTTTGGTAGCCTTAACATTCATTGTGTCACCACTAATGGTAATTTTGGCATGGGCTGCTATATTCATCCTTGGGTCATAAATCCAAGGGCAGGTATAGCACCCTGTTGAATCATTGTACGCCACCCCTTTCATTACTACTGTCCCTTCATAATTCTGGTGCGGGGCCTGTGCCCAAATTATCTTCCCTGAGTATGTACCGTCGGGATTACGGGTAATCTCTATCTTGGAATCCTCTTTTTGTGTTAGCCAAATACCAGAAATATCATCCGATGCAACTCCTGGAGCAAGAAGAAATGAGGTTAATATTGTTATTACCATCTGTTTCATAGTGATTGATTTTTATATTTTACACAAGCAAATATGAAACAGCTCTGGGGTGAAATTGTTTTAGAAATCTGCACTTTATATATAAAAAAAAGCTGCATCCTTTCGGACACAGCTTTTTAGCGTATTGTTTGAAGAAATTACTCAGCAACAACCTCAACTTTAATGTTAGCTTTGATATCTTTGTAGCATTTTACAGTTGCATCATAGATACCAATCTCCTGAAGTTTTGCAGCATCAACAATAGTGATGTTTCTTCTGTCAATCTCAAAACCTTTCTGGGCAAGAGCCTCAGCAACCTGAATGTTGTTAACTGAACCAAAGATTTTGCCAGTTGAGCTAACTTTGGTAGCAACAGTTACCTGTACACCCTCCAATTTAGCTGCAAGAGCCTGTGCATCCTCTCTTAGTTTAGCCTCTTTGTGAGCTCTCTGTCTCATATTCTCTGCGTGAACTTTCTTTGCAGAAGGAGTAGCCATAACAGCCATTCCCTGAGGAATAAGATAGTTTACAGCGTAGCCGTTTTTAACCTCTACGATATCATCTTTGTGACCCAAGTTAGCCACATCTTGTTTAAGTATAATTTCCATCTTATAATCCTCCTTATTTCAATAAATCTGTTACGTATGGTAGCAATGCAAGGTGTCTTGCGCGTTTAACTGCCTGAGCAACCTTTTTCTGGAATTTAAGAGAAGTACCGGTAAGTCTTCTAGGAAGAATTTTACCCTGCTCGTTAAGGAATCTCTTAAGGAACTCAGCATCCTTGTAATCTACATATTTGATACCTGCTTTTTTGAAACGGCAGTATTTTTTCTTCTTAACCTCTACTGTAGGAGGGTTAAGGTAACGAATTTCGTTGTTAACTGGATTTGCCATAATTTTAACCTCCTAATTATTTTTGTTCAGCCTGGTTAGCTCTTCTTTTCTCTGCGTATGCAACAGCGTGTTTGTCCATTGCAAAAGTTAGGAAACGGATGATTCTCTCATCACGTCTGTACTGAGTCTC
>JAZRIV010000009.1:0-14749 GCA_045645465.1 Candidatus Egerieisoma sp. | reverse complement strand
GTACTTCTACATTCGTTCCTCGTGAGGCCGCCAACGCATTGAAGGGAATAGACAATTTCGAATTCCTTGTGAACTTCATAGCCACTACCATCGAAGTGGAGAACTTCATGGACAAGGTGGAGCTCCTTCAGTACGGTGATGTCCATACAAGGGCAATGAAGCTTCTGTCAGTACTTGACACCCAGGTCGAGCTCCAGAAGATAAAGCAGGAGATCAACCAGAAGGTCAAGACTGAGATAGACCAGCAGCAGAGGGAGTACTTCCTTAACAATCAGCTCAAAACCATCCAGGAAGAACTTGGAATGGATGGTAACAGCAAGGATATTGCAGACCTGCGGCAAAGGGCAAAGACCAAAGACTGGCCTGAGTGGGTTGCCAAAAACTTTGAGAAGGAGATGGCAAGACTTGAGAGGACAAACCCGAATTCTCCGGAATATGGAGTTCAGCTCAATTATGTGGAATTCATCCTGGATTTGCCTTGGAACTATATGACCCAAGACAATCTTGATATGAAACACGCCCAGAAAGTGCTTGACAAAGACCACTATGGTTTGGAGAAAGTTAAGGAGAGAATCATTGAATATCTGGCAGTTCTGAAACTGAAAGGAGATATGAAATCCCCTATCCTGTGCCTTTATGGCCCTCCGGGTGTAGGCAAAACCTCTTTAGGAAAATCTGTAGCCAAAGCTCTTGGACGAAAATATGGCAGAATATCATTGGGAGGTCTTCACGACGAGTCTGAGATAAGAGGACACAGAAAGACCTACATTGGTGCAATGGCAGGCAGAATCATACAGACAATAAGCAAAGTGGGAAGTTCCAATCCTGTAATTGTACTTGATGAGATAGACAAGGTAAGTGCAGACTATAAGGGAGATCCTGCATCAGCATTGCTTGAGGCGCTTGATCCTGAACAGAATACAACATTCCACGACAATTACCTTGACATGGACTATGACCTTTCAAAAGTTCTGTTCATTACAACTGCCAACAACATAAGTACAATCCACCCTGCTCTTAAAGACAGAATGGAGATGATTCCTGTAAGTGGCTATCTTGCAGAGGAGAAGTATCATATTGCAAAAGATTATCTTATACCGAAACAAAGGGAGGCTCACGGGCTTGCTGCATCCCAATTTAAAATCAATAAGGGGGGCATTGAAACCATAATTGACAAATACACAAGGGAATCTGGAGTAAGGACACTTGACAAGCAAATTGCAAAACTTGCCAGAAATATGGCCAAAAGGATTGCATTGGAAGAGGAAATTCTGCCTCATTTCGACTCTAAAAAGGTTATGGAGGTCCTTGGATTGCCTACCAACAATCACGACATGCAAAAAGGAAATGAGGCTGCCGGTGTGGTTACAGGCCTGGCCTGGACCGAGATGGGAGGAGAGATTCTGTTTGTGGAAACAAGCTTAAGTGAGGGCAAAGGAGTTCTTACTACAACCGGAAACCTTGGAGATGTAATGAAGGAATCTGCCATGATTGCATACCAGTACATTAAGGCCCATCCACAATTGTTGGGACTTAAAGCAGAAGATATCCAGAACAAGGATGTTCACATCCACGTTCCAGAGGGTGCAATTCCTAAAGATGGCCCGTCTGCCGGCATTACAATGGTAAGCTCAATGGCATCTGCATTTAAAGGGGTGCCTGTAAAACATGCCATTGCAATGACAGGTGAAATGACACTTAGAGGCAAAGTTCTCCCTGTAGGTGGAATCAAAGAGAAAATACTTGCTGCCAAAAGGGCAGGTATAAATACAATTGTACTGTCTCAGGAGAATGAGAAAGACATAAAGGATATTAAGGATGTATATGTAGAGGGGCTCGTGTTCCATTATGTAAAAACTATGGAGGATGTAATACAATTCATTTTCTAAGATGGATGTAAAGATAGAACAACAGTGGAAAGAGAAACTTTCCTCAGAATTTGACAAGGATTACTTTGTAAACCTTGTCAAATTCCTGCATTCAGAAAAGGCTGCAGGAAAAACAATATATCCGCCAGGATCTCTTATCTTCAACGCTTTTGCCCTAACACCTTTTGACAAAGTAAAAGTGGTTATTCTTGGTCAGGATCCATATCACGGTCCAAACCAGGCCCACGGACTCTCATTCTCTGTTCCCGACAATGTACCGGCTCCCCCATCCCTTAAGAATATCTATAAGGAGATAGAGAATGACTTGGGAATACAACTCAATAAAAACGGCAATCTGGAGAACTGGGCAAAGCAGGGGGTGTTTCTTTTGAACGCAGTCCTTACGGTCAGAGCATCTGAACCGACATCCCATAGCAGAATAGGATGGATTGAGTTTACAGATGCAGTAATAAAAACCGTATCCGACAACACAGAAGGGGTAGTCTTTATGTTGTGGGGAAATTTTGCCAGAGGCAAGAAAGAACTGATAGACAGTTCCAAACACTATATTTTGGAGGCAGCTCACCCATCCCCTCTTGCTCGTGGCGCGTTTTTTGGATGCAAACACTTCTCAAAGTGCAACACCATCCTCAAAGGATTGGGAAAAACTCCAATTGACTGGAGTCTGTAAATATTAGAGTTATGAGAAGATTTGTTTATTCATTTGCAATGGCAGCGGCCATTTTTGTATTTTCAATGTGTTCAAACAACAGTAACATTCCGGTAGAAAGCAACTGGAGTGTAGAGTATATCTGCAATAATGGCACACAGATTGCCCCTCCTGCAGAGCACAATGCCACCATCGCATTCCTGAAAGATTCAAAAATTGCAGGAGAAACCGGTTGTAACCGTTTCTTTGGAGATTATGTTGTACACGGTGAGAAAATCAGATTTGAAAATGTTGGTTCCACCAGAATGATGTGCCCCCAAATGCAATTTGAGACAGCATATCTGCAGATAATTTCAGATGTTGCATCATATGACTTAAGTAGCGGCCAGCTTACCCTTAAAGACAGTGCCGGCAACATTATTGCCCTTCTAAAAAAAATTGGACCTTCAGCATTGGAAAATTAATTATTTTTGTGAAAAACTTTCACAAAATGCGAACAGCCATATTTCCAGGGTCATTTGACCCCTTTACAGTAGGACACTTTGATGTATTGGAATCAGCACTCCAATTGTTTGACAAGGTAATTATAGCCGTTGGCTACAACAGTTCAAAAAAAGGTTTTTTTGCCCCAGAAACAAGAGTTGAAATAATACGTCAGGCAACAGCTGATATGCCAAATGTAGAAGTATGCACTTATAGTGGGCTTACAATTGATTTGTGCCACCAGCTGAGGGTAAAGAACATTATCAGAGGATTGAGAACTACCACAGACTTTGAGATGGAGAGTGTAATTGCCCAGGCAAACAAAAAAATGGCTCCGGATGTATCAACAATCTTCATTCCAGCCTGTCAGGAGTACTCATTCATATCTTCTACAGTTGTAAGAGATATCCTAATTCACAAAGGGAATGCAGGCCAATTCCTCCCAAAAGGTGTTGAAATTGAAAAATTCCTTGAGCATAAATAAATGAACATCCATCGGTTCCATATTTTATTCCCAACAATTTTACTGATGTCACTATTTACCCTTTCTGCACAAGCAAAAGGGTACCGCATCAGTATGGAAGTTCCTGTTTCAGACACATCATCATACGTGCTGAACAGCTGGAAATGGGGAGATATGGTATATCTCGACACCGTTAAAGCCCAAAAAGGTAAAGTAGTGTTCTCCGGCAAGCAAGACTTGCAGTGTGGAGAATATGCTGTAGGAGAACTTGGAGGAAGAAAAATTGTTGAGTTCATTGTTCCACGCAACAATGATAATTTTAAGATAAAATTTGTCAGGCAGGGGGTAAAGTATGTTGTCAAGAAGGGAAATTTTGAAAACAAATTATTCTCCGAGTTTCATAACTTTATAAATTACGGGTGGGAAGAGCTCTCTTCTACCAAAGATTTTACGGCAAGACTTGAGGAGTTCAGAGAAGAAGCTGAAAAGGAAATCCCCGGATCAATTACTGAGATTATTCTTACAAACAGTTTGGCGCCAGCACAGGATGCTGCAGAGCTTGTAAGGAAATTCCCTTTTTCTGACACAATAATTTTGAATACAAAATTTGTTGAAGACAAAGTTGAGCAATATCTTGGAATGATTCAGTACAACCCCAATGATACCATTATCAAATATGTTGATTCTTTAATTTCCAAGGGGGGCAACAGGGAATTGCAGAACAGACTGGGATACTGCGCGTACAATTATTTCTACAACTCCAATTTTATGGGCCAGGAGAGTGTGGCAGTAGCTGTTGCACAAAACTGGTTCTTGAGCAACAAGCTTGACTGGCCAAATGCAGAGGGAAAATTTTTGCTCCGCACTTTTGTAGAGTTCAACAGACACTCCCTCATAGGAATGGAAGCTCCGGAACTGCAGCTTACAGATACATCGGGAAGAGCAGTACCCCTTCATTCTATTGATGCAGAATACACTGTAATATATTTCTACACAGATGACTGTGCAAGCTGCACGAAAGAGACGCCGCTTCTGGTTGATTATGTTAATGAATACCAAGATGGGGTGGTGGCGGTATATGCCGTTTACGCAAATGACAATCAGGAGCGTTGGAAAGAGTATATAAACAGGGAGCTGTTTGTTTATAATCCGTTTGTGGAGTGGGTTAATGTATATGACCCGGATTACAGCAGCGGGTTTCAGATGTTGTACAACGTTGTAAAGACCCCCCAGATGTTCCTGTTGGACAAAGAGAAGAAAATTATTGGAAGGGGACTGGACGTTAAGGCTCTGAAAGAACTTCTTGAAGTTAAAAACAAAGAGAGAGACCAGATGAGGGAACTCATTGAAGGATTCTTTACTCCTCTTGCAGGGGATACCTTGCAAATACAAGGTGGGATTGATATGTTCTACAACAGAAGCAAAGATGATCCAAACCTAATGAGAGAATTTATGGAAGAGATATACACCACACTTGGAAGGTCAGAAGATTATTCTCTCCAACAAGGTGCTGTCTATCTGGCGGAGAAGTATATTTTGGGGACTCCTGAAATATGGAGAAATAATTTTATCCAGCGAGTTTTAGAAGATATTGCAGCTTATAAAATGAACAGGCTTGGTACAATTGCCACAGACTTGGAGCTTGAAATACCGGACGGTTCATCAATTAACCTTTCTGATGTTACAACTGATTATAAAGTTTTGTACTTTTACAGACCAAATTGTGGCATATGTGGGGAGACAACTCCAAAAATTGCAGAAATATATGACAGATATAAGGATTCGCTGGATTTGGAGGTTTTTGCTGTGAATCTTGGGGCGGGATACAATGAATGGATAAACTACATTACCACCATTGGTGCGCAGTGGAAAAATGTCAGGGGCACAGATGGAGATTCATCTGACATATACGCAAGATATTATCTTAAGAGCATACCTACAATTTATCTTCTGAAAGATAATGTAGTTATAGCCAAAGATATTGATTACACAGAACTTGAAAAGATATTAAATATTATCATACAATGATTACCGGTAATTATAAAGAGTTTTATGAGAGACTCAACACAAAGATTCCAAAAGAGAGACTGTTGCACGATGCTTTGAGTACTTTGGCTTTCGGTACCGATGCATCGTTTTATCGTCTTGTACCCAAACTTGTTGTAAGGGCACAGTCAGTAGAAGAGATACAGCTGATTATGCGCACTGCGTATGAGATGGGTATTGCAGTAACATACAGGGCTGCAGGCACATCGCTGTCGGGACAAGGAATTTCTGATTCTGTACTGGTAATTGCAACCCACGGCTTTAAGGATTACAAGATTCTGGAGGATGGTTTGAAAATTGAGCTGCAGCCTGGTATAAGGGGTGGTGCGGCAAACAGGTATCTTGTAAAATATGGCCGTAAGATTGGCCCTGACCCTGCATCAATTGATTCTGCAATGATTGGTGGTATTGCTGCAAACAATGCCAGCGGAATGTGTTGTGGCACAAGTGAGAACTCATACAAGACAATAGCTGATATAAAGCTTATTCTGGCAGATGGTACCCAACTGGATACAGCAAGCGAAGCTTCACGTAAGGAATTTGCCCGCACTCACGGGAAAATGCTTGAGCAACTGGAGGATATTGCCCGCAGGATTGATGCAGATACTGCACTTAAAGAGAGGATTCAGAAGAAATACAAGATAAAGAACACTACCGGCTACAGTTTGAATGCCTTTGTAGATTATAAAGACGGTTTTGATATTCTGAAACACATTATAATTGGTTCTGAGGGTACACTGGCATTCATCTCTTCAATTACATACAATACCGTTGTAGAGCACAGGCATAAGGGATTGGCTCTTATGATTTTCCCTACCATAAAGGAGGCTTGTGAGGCTGTTCAAGTTCTTAAACAGCAGCCGGTTTCTGCAGTGGAGATGATGGACCGCGAGAGTATAAAATCTGTAGAGAATGCTGCTGGGGTTCCCGAATATATAAAGACTCTTTCTGCCGGTGCTGCAGGCTTGCTGGTGGAGGTAAGGGGTGAAGATGATGCCTCTGTAGATGCAAAATGCACCCAGATTGCAGCAAGCATTGCACATATACCTACGGAGCTTCCATACGCATTTACAAAAGATGCCAAAGAACAGGCTATCTTGTGGAAAATCAGGAAAGAGACATTGCCTACCGTTGCCGGTATGAGGAAGGCCGGTACAACTGCAATTATTGAAGATATATGTTTCCCTGTTCCCCAACTTGCAGATGCCGTGCTTGATTTGAGAAAGATTTTTGAGCAGGACGGATATGCAGATGCCGTAATTTTCGGACACGCACTTGAGGGTAACCTGCACTTTATGTTCAACCAGGACTTTGGTACTGAGAGTGAGGTTGAGAAATACAGCAAGTTTATGGATGACATTGCAGAACTTGTTGTTTCCAAATATGACGGTTCGCTTAAGGCAGAACACGGAACAGGCCGCAATATGGCTCCATATGTAGAGAAAGAGTGGGGTTCACAGGCTTACGCCCTTATGAAGGAGGTTAAACAGATTTTTGACCCTAAAGGAATCCTTAACCCGGGAGTTATCCTTAATGATGACCATAAGGCACATATAAAGAACCTGAAACCTTGCCCTGATGTTAAGGAGAGCGTAAACAAATGTATGGAGTGCGGATTCTGCGAAGGTGGCTGTGTAGCTGAAGGACTTACACTTTCACCACGCCAAAGAGTTGCTTCATTCAGGGAGATGGAGAGGCTTAAGACTACCGGAGAGGCTCCTCATATTGCTGCAGAGATGCAGAAACAGTACAAATACTGGGGAGTTGAGACCTGTGCGACTGACAGTTTGTGCGCTATAAAATGCCCTGTAAAAGTAGATACAGGCAAACTTGTTAAAGAACTCCGTTACGCAGACCACTCCAACACGGCCCAGAAAAATGCTGTAAAAGTGGCTTCCAATATGGATATGGTTACTGCTGGATTGCGTACCGGACTGGACATTACCTACGCAATGAGAGTTGCAATGGGAAAGAAGGTCTTTGGGACACTTGCTATGGCTGCACGCAAACTTACTTGTGGTGCAATCCCTATGTGGAACGAGCATTTCCCAAAAGCTGCCCATAAGATAAATTACAGCAGTGTTTCCCCTGCGCCAGAAGTAAAGCCTGCAGGGACAGTGGTGTATTTCCCATCCTGCATTACCAGAAGTATGGGTGTGAGCAGATCTTACAGCAATGAGGTGGAGATAACCCGTCTGACAGAAAAATTGCTTTTGAAAGCAGGATATAGGGTTGTGTATCCACAAAATCTTAACAAATTGTGCTGTGGAATGGCATTCAGCAGCAAAGGATATGTGGAGGCTGGCAAAAAGGCGTCAGATGAACTTGAGGCAGCATTGCTGAAAGCATCAGAGAACGGCAAATACCCTGTATTGTGTGATATGAGCCCTTGTCTGTACACAATGCATTCAAATATGGACGGTGGTGCACTAAAACTTTATGAGCCAGCTGAGTTTATCCTAAAATTCCTGGTTGACAAGCTTAAGATTAAAAAGCTTGACAAGCGTGTTGCAGTTTTTGCTGTATGTTCAACAAAGAAACTTGGTGTAGACAACATGCTGTTTGATGTGGCAAAAATGTGTGCAAAAGAGGTTACAGTAATTGAGAGCAACTGCTGCGGTTTTGCAGGAGACAGAGGCTTTACATTCCCTCAACTTAACACACACGGATTGCGTATGTTGCGCAGTCAGGTTGAAGGTACCCTTACAGACGGAACCAAGGTTTCACCTTGCACAGAGGGTTACGCCACCAGCCGCACCTGTGAGATTGGATTGAGCCGCAACAGCGGAATCACATTCAAATCGATATTATACCTATTGGATGAGGCAAGTGAGTAAAAATTATATAAATCCCTGCCGGGTAATATTTCCGGCAGGGATTCTTTATCTTGAATATATCCATCGGATACTGTTACTGCAATTTGCCTGAATAAGGGACAAAAACAGATTGAACAAGAACAAAAGCCTCATAAGAGCTTACAGTATGGGGATGTTCATCTCCATAAAGTGTTTTACGTATTGTAAAAGCCTTTATGTAATTGGCAAGAGCCTTTTTGAACTCGTCCACATTTTCATAAGCCAGACCAAGGGTATGATGGAACCAGGCAATATCAGCTTGTTCATCATCAGACTTTTCAGAAACTCTGCTGCAATCACGCAAAACCTTTTCAAGCAATTCAACAACCTGGTCAAATTTTCCCATACCCCAACAGGCATCAACCGTTGCAATGCACAATGACCTTGTTTTCTTGTGAGTAGGACCAAAATTGCGTCTTGTTATATCAAGTGATTCATTAAAATGTTCATAAGCCATATCCCATTCTTCCTGTTGCGCATAAAAGTGCCCTATATTGGTAAGGATATTTGAAATATCGGGATGATACTCCCTTAAAGTTTTTCGCCTTATCTCCAGAGTCTTTTTATAATGTGCAATTGCTTCTTCCATTCTGCCAGTATCAGAATAGAGGAATCCCAACTTATTGTATGTTGTTGAAGTTTCAACGTGTTCTTCACCCAAAATAAGTTTCTGCATCTGAAGAGTCTTAAGCAAACACTTTTCTGCCTCATCATAATTGGCCAGGTCGAGGTAACAGGAGGCCATATTGCTGTATGTTGCCAATACAATCCTTTCCTTGCTCCCGTAATTGCGAAGGAATACAGGGAGTGCTTTCCTGTACATCTCCAATGCTTCCTCCACCTCTCCCAATGCATAATGGCACTTGCCCAACATCATATGGCTGTCTGCCATTTCTGCACTCTCCTCCAAGAACATCTGCCCCCTCAATGAATGGTTTTTCAAAGCATATTCCATTGCTTTATCACACTGTTCTTTCTCCAAAAAGCAATTTGCCAAATTATCATTAATCGTACACAATAATTCCACATTCACATTTTGCTGTGACTCAAGTATTCCAGCAGACTCAAGATAATATTCTACAGCCTGGTCATAATTCCCGTCCTCATAACTGCTGAACGCCATATTGTTCACACCTATGGCATATTGAACGCTGTTTCTGCCATATATATGTTCAATTTTGCCTGTAAGCTGTTCAAGCACTTTTACAGAATCTGCATATCTGCCAGCCATTTCATACACACCCGCATATACGTGAAGGTAATACAATATATCCGGATGATATTCACCCAAAAGAAGGACTGCGGAATCAACAGTGCGCTGGAACGCCTCCAGACTCCTGTCAAATTCCTTCACACCAAACAATACCGACGCCATAAAATAGAGGCAAGTAACCCTCTGTTGCTGCAGCTGAAAACTTTTTGGGCAGGTACTTTCTTCATAAATTTTATGGTACTGTACCAAAATTTCCTGAGCTCTCACCAACTCTTCTGCAATAATGAGGAATTCAGAATAGAGCTTGAGTACCGCAAGCAGTTCCTCTGTATTGGAATGCGCTTGGGCATATTCTGTAATACCATCCAACCCTTCCAATACCCTTTCCATTGAAAACTCCACTTCCGCACCAGAATTGAAAACATTGTTATATACAGCCATAATTTGGTCTGTCACAACTGTGTCCTTTACCGGATTTGATGCATTACGGACCGACCTCCTGAAAAGGTCATAATTGAAAAACAAAAGTTCCAGCTGGAACAACTGCTTTCTCAATGCCATAATGTCCGGGGATTCCTCATCTTTAGGATCAACATCCTGCAGTTTGCTCCTGCAGGCAGAAAGAAGCCCGTTTTCCGCAAAATAACGGACAGCCTCAAACTGCACCACCTTTTCACCTTCTATAATTATACTTGAATTTCCTATGTAAATGACATCGGAAAACTCATGACCGCACCTTGTATCTGCCTCCAGCAGGATATCATAGGCCAGAGTATCTGCATTATGGTACTCCAACCGTACTGCCGTACCATCCAGCAATGTTTCACCACCGGCATCCGTATGCAAATTGATTCTGATTCCCCTCAGTTTGAAAAGCTCATTGAGTTTTTCCACAACCTCTATAGCCTGTCGGGGAACAACCTCCTCTGCTGCAGGAAGAATTAATGATATGTTTAATGAAAACTCCATATACAAATATACTCTACAAAAGGTTGAATGATATTATATTTGTAAAAAACATTCAATTATGAGAAAAATTCTGTTCACAGCACTGGCATTTATCACCATTTCATGTTCAAACAACAAAAACTTCAACAACGTTGAAGAATTTGAAAGTATTGTAAAGGAGTTGGCATCTGAAGAGTTTGCCGGCAGAAGCGCCTATAATAATGCAGAACTTAAAACCGCAGAGTACATTGCGGCAAAGTTCAATGAGCTGTGCACATCTGACTTTGTGGAGAAACCTGTAATGCAGCCCTTCTCCTACCCTATAAACACAACCCGTGGGGATATGGAGTTTTCTGTAGACGGCACACAGTACAAACCGTTCCAGGATTTTGTGGTTAAAGAGTTTTCAAGTGGAGCAGACCGCACAATGCCAATTGTATATGCATTGCAGGAAAACATTTATACTCCCGACAGCTTTTCATCTTATTTGAGTTCCCTTGGAGCAGAAAACTCCTTTATTGTATTGGATTACGACAAATTCCACACCCTTCCATCTGAGGGGGACAGGTATTTCAAATACCTGAAAGATTTGAATATTGGAGGAGTAATCTTCAAATTCAGTAAAAAGCCAAATTACTTTAAGGCACGCAGTTTCTTTACAACTCCATTCCCTGTAATTTGCGTGGGCCCTGAGTTCCCTCAGGCTGCTAAGGAGGCTACAGTAAAGTTCCAGAATGAATTTATCGGGAAGCATGATTCCCAGAATGTATTTGCAAAGATAAAAGGCACCTCGGGCTCAGACAGCTGCTGGATGTTCATTGCCCACTACGACCACCTTGGTATGATGGGTAGGGAGAATGTATGTCTTGGGGCTAATGACAATGCATCAGGAACTGCAGGTATACTTACATTGGCACACTATTATTCACTTCCACAGAACAGACCTGAACTGGATATGGTATTCCTATGGGTTGGCGGGGAGGAAGCCAATCTGCTTGGTTCCAAATATTATGTGAACAACCCTATGTTCCCGTTGGAAAACATCAAATACCTGATAAACCTTGATATGATTGGAGACACCCCTGATATGCTTTACTATGAGGGTGGCCAGGAGGCCAACAAAGGCTTGGATCTGTTTATGGAGATTAACAAGGAGCACGGGTACTTTGCAAAACCTCACCGCGGAGAGCTTGTAGACAACTCAGACCACTACTACTTTGCAATGGCCGGAGTTCCTGCAATGTACTTTGAATCTAAAGGCGAATATTACAAATATTACCATTCTCCCGACGACCATCTGGGACACTTTACAAGCGAAAGCTACAAGATGATCTTTGAGATGGTGAAGGAGTTTGTGGAACGGTACTAAGGATACCCTATGATATAAAAATTCCCGATAGAGACTCTATCGGGAATTTTTTCTATTTGCTATTTAGACAAAATATATTTCTTTGCAATCTTTCTGGTTACCCCCATAAGAAGGAACAGGAATGTGAGAAATCTGCTCAAACGCCCTATAATATCTCCATACACTGTAAAAATTGTCTTTTCTTCGTTAAGGTTAAGGGTTCCTGTAAGATACCCCCTCTCCCACCATCCGGTCTGTTCTACAATGTCTCCTCTCTGATTTATGAACGCACTAATACCTGTATTGGCACTGCGTGCAATGCTGCGTCGGTTCTCAATGGCTCTCAGACGGGCATAATTGAGATGCTGCTTGTGGCCTGGAGTATCTCTCCACCAGCCGTCATTTGTAATGATTGTCATTACATTTGCGCCGTTGTTGGCCCACTGGCGGTAGAAATCTGGAAAAACAGATTCATAACATATTGCTGTACCAAGTTTTACACCACCTTTGGTTTCAAAAACAGTTCTGTCCGGTTGTGTTCCAAAGTCGCCGATACCTCCAGCCATACCACTTACCAGTTTGTCCATAAACTTGAACGGCCCGTTTTTGAACGGATTGCTCTCTGCCAGCACCACAAGTTTGGATTTATGGTAGTACTCGGGATGGATTGTGATTACAGAATCTCCCTGAGGTGCCATAAATATTGCTGTATTGAAATATTCATCTTTACTGTTGTAGCTTACTGCACCAACTACCATATCAAGCTCTTTACCATTCTGGTTCTCGTCCTGTATCCAACTGCTTATCTCCCTGTATGAAGGGTTCAGCCAAGGTTTTTCTTCCAGCAGTCTGGTACTCCATCTCTCAGTGAAGATAAAAGTTTCAGGTGCTACAATTATCTGCTCCCCTTCTCCTTTGTGGAATGTTGCCTCTCTTGCAAGATTCATCAGCACATCTGTCTGCTGCATCTGGTTCATACCACCGAATTTGTCTTTGTACGGATCAATATTTGGCTGCAGAACTGCAAACTGTGCGGGATTCTCCTCTTCCTTGTAATTTGAATATTGGATATGGGAAAAAACTGTCGGGAATAAAATAATTACCGCTAAGGCACCTATTGAAACTCTGATTGGCTTCTTTCTGTTTATTAGCAGTATTATTCTGAGTATTAGCATATTGGAAAGGAGAATCCAAAGGGAACCGCCTAATGCACCAGTATACTCATACCACTGTATGTGTTTTATGGAAGTAGCAAAACTGTTTCCAAGGGTTAGCCAGGGCCAGTTTATCTGCCAGGTCTGATATGAATGTTCCCAAGCCAGCCAGATGATGCAGAAGAAAATATACGGCAGAAAGCCGTTGGTAAATTTGCGCATCCAGCGGAAAAGGGTGAACAGAATTGCCATTTGGAGTGTATTGAGGATAAATGCCGCAGCAGCTCCTCCAGGGGTGGCAAACCATACCCAGTAGGTGGTTATGAGATTCCATACCAGGAATGATGTGTATGCTATATGGAAAAAGTGTTTCCTGCCACTGTTATGGGCCTGCTGCTCTGCAAGGAACAGAGGAACCAGTGCAAAAAGCGCAACGAGTCCTGTATGTGGAATTATATATGGTATTGAAAGCAGGATGGATGACAAAAGTGAAAGCATCCATATCTGCAGAGTTATTTTTTTGTTTTTGGACATACCTATTTTAATTTAAAAGGTAAATGACTATTTTTGCCCGCTGTAGCGGTTTTTGATTAACGCAAATATACTAAATATCCCCCATTTATGATTACTGCACTCATTAAAGGATTCATTGTTGGACTTGGAGCTTCTATTCCTCTTGGTCCGCTGGGTGTGCTTTGTGTGCAGAAAACCTTGGGCAAGGGACGTAACGCGGGCTTTATTACCGGTTTGGGTGCATCTGTTTCAGATACTTTCTACGCTGCAATCTCCCTTATGGGTTTGGCCTTTATACAGAATATCATTGACGAGAACCTTGATTGGGTAATGCTCTTTGGAGGCTTGGTAATTATGTTCATTGGTGTAAAAATATACCTTACCAACCCAATCAAACAGATAAGGCAGAAACACAAGAACAAGAAACATATAGAGGATTTCTTTGAGGGACTGTTTATGACAATAACCAATCCTGGAGCCATTTTCCTAATTCTTGGTCTGTTTGCCGCTGTTGGGATTGAACTTGGTGAGAGTGTGACAAAAGGTGCACCGGTTACAACCCTTTGGGGTGTTTTTGCCGGTACTGCTACCTGGTGGTTTACCCTAAGCACCGGAATTAACGTGTTCCGCAAAAAATTCCGCATCAAACAACTTATGATGATAAACAGAATCTCTGGCATCATAATCTTTGTTCTTGGACTTATCTCAATGTTCAACGGCTTGTTTGAACTGGTTGTAAAAGCCATCAAATAATTTCTGCTTTTTCTTCCTAAAAACTTTTCAGCTTTTCTTTTAAATATAGTTTATTGATAATGAACTATATAGGGCTGTTTTTGAAAATAAAGTCGGGTACCGACTTACCCGGAACTCGGGTACCGACTTCCAAAAACTTGAACCTTGATTGGAAAAATTTGTTAATTTTGCAGTTCATACAAATTATGGGGATGTTTTGGTTTTGACATCAGATTAATTGGTATGTAAGCATGCAGAGCATTGGCAGCCAAGCTCTTTAATCTCCAACTGCACGCCTATAACTGGCAACAATTCTTATGCACTTGCTGCGTAATCAGCCAAGCTATTACGCTTAATCCGCCCCGCCCAGGTTGCCGGGTGGACAAGTATCCCGCCAACCCTTTAATCCTGCTATGGGTCTGGCATATGGGGTATCATTCCAAGCGGGATGCCGGT
>JAZRIV010000008.1:0-30682 GCA_045645465.1 Candidatus Egerieisoma sp. | reverse complement strand
ACCCATTGGGCGGAAAGGTGAGATGGGTGAGTGGCTGAAACCACCAGTTTGCTAAACTGACGTACGGGTAACCGTACCGGGGGTTCGAATCCCCCTCTCACCGCAACAACAGAAAAAAGTTCTCAAGCAACGCTTGAGGGCTTTTTTTGTACCCGTACCGAGTGTCAAAAGCTTGCTTTTGTAAGCGAAGGGGCGTGGTACAAAAAAACAAAGAGTGCCGGAAAGGCGCTCTTTGAGCTTATTTCCCTGTTGTTGCAAGGGCCCCCGCGGTAGCGGAGTGGGGAATGCCGGAGGCAAAATCCCCCGCGGTAGCGGAGTGGGGAGAGCCAGAGCCAAAATCCCCCTCCCCAAAACCAATGGGCACACCTACCCACTTCACACGCCCCTGCAAGTCACATCACACGTGCCACTCGTAAAAAATACCTCCGAATGGGCACGCCTAAACCCATCTACAAGCATCGCCAAAGCATTTCAGCCATACCCACCATCTTTACATCTTGCACCCCCAAGGTAATAAATCAAAGCAACACTCCTCAAAGCAGCTGCATAGAACCAAACTTGAAAAAGGGCGCAAAATACTTTCCTGCAAATTAAATAAATCCTTTCAGCAACTGAGCATCAATATGCAGCATTCTGGCAATCTGCTTAACGGAAGAAGCATAATCATACCTGAGTTTGCGAGCCAGTACAAGTCGTGAATTCACACTCAATAACCTTACATCATCCTCTCCAAACAACTCTACCGTCAACTTCCTTACAATTGCCCTCAAATCCTTATCCTGCAAAAAAGTTCTAATTCCCATAGCAACAGATTTATCAATTTCTCCCTCAAGTTTCTTTGACAAGAAATAGAGATACCTCCCCGGAGTTCTGAAAAGTTTCTCAAGAAAATCAATGTCCACAAAACAGCTTGGACACAACATCCCCCTTTCATCCACAAGCCAATCCTGCGGCAATTTATGGTGGGTTCCCAACAAACGCCGCTGTTCCCTCACTGGAAAGGAAACAAGACTGCGAAGATTATCCCGGTTCCCAAACTCTCTAAAAAGGTATCTGGCAACTCCCCACAAATACTCATCAGGCATCCTACGCCATCCAGCGACAATTGGATTCCTATCTATATAGGCAAGAGTGGCAATCAGCCTGTCGGGAGTATCTATTCTAATAATTTCTGTAGGCAGTGAATGGGTATGAGCATAAATACCATATCTGGAAGAAATATATTTACTGGTAAGATTCTTGAACTTTACGATAAACTCCTTGCATAAAAACATTTCTCCCTTAAGTACAAAATGAACATGATTGTCCATCAATACAAATGAAACAACTTTTACTCCCGACAGAATCTTACAAATCCCTATTCTGTTTACCCCAGCTATAAAATCGGAATCATCCCTGAACATCCAATCTAAAGACGCACCATCTGTACAAACATGATAAAAATCGCGGGAATCTCCCTCCAATGAAAATCTTTCCACCACAAAAAAGAAATGTCTGGCCCACACAAATCATTCCCTCCAGTTCCACCAGGGCCACTTTGGCGGATATGTGAAGTCATCACAAAGTTTGTAAATAATCTGCTGGTATCCAAATGTTTTTCCTATACACATCCTGCTTGCACCACCGACCTCCCAAAAACCAATGGACACACTTACCCACTTCACACACCCCTGCAAGCCACATCACACGTGCCACTCGTAAAAAATACCTCCGAATGGGCACGCCCAAACCCTTCTACATACACTCTCAGGAATTTCAATCGTGCCCATCGTCTTGAAAAAAAGATTTTCCAAAATCTTCATCCCGACAAATCCCCACAGTGAGGGGAATGGCAGAGCCTCAATCCCTCGGAGTAGGGAATCGCAGAACCTCAATCCCTCGGAGTAGGGAATCGCAGAGCCTCAATCCCTGAAGTGAGGGAAATCGCAGAGGCTGAATACCTCGTTTTTTATTAAATTTGTTGGGAAAAAGTACATAAATTATGAAAATCAGCTACTCCATACACATACTGAAGGTACTTCTGCTTACAATACTCTCACTCTCCTCCACAGAAATGGCCGCACAAGAAAACACCCCATACTTCTGCAACAAGGCCAATACAACACTGGAATACACAAGAACCACAGCCGGCGGGGAAATAAAGTGGTACCACACAATGACCATAAAAGAGGTGAGCAACAACACAGACACCACTGCAATAAACTATACCTCCTACATACAAAACCGCAAACACAAACCATACTACGGCAAAGAGCCGGCAGAACTCTCTGCAACAGTTATAAAACAAGGGGTCATCCTAAATGTAGCCGAATCCGTTGCCGCCGTATTCAGGACACTCTTCCCCGGCAACACCAGAATCTCCTCCACAGGGGGAGAATCCGCACTGCCAACAAATATGGCCCCGGGAGATACTCTTCCCGATGTTTATGCATCTGTAAAAGTACTTGGAATGACAATGAAAATTACCGTAACAGAAAGGCAAGCACTCAGATTTGAAACAATAACAACCCCAGCCGGAACCTATCACTGCATAGTAATACGGGAAAAGAAAGTGGAAAAAGGGATGGGACGCAACAGACATACCATAGCCGACACCTGGTACTCCAAAGGGACAGGAATGGTAAGGCACGACACCTACAACCTCCAGCTGGAACTCCAAACCTCAGAAATACTCACAACCATCCACTAAAAACAAACCCCGCAACTCCTCACAGAAGCTGCAGGGCATGCCCGACTAACCTAACTTAAACAACTATATATATTATTAAATCCCACATCACTCTAACGTCTTATAAACGCCCTTTCCAAGTCTTGTGAAATATTGATCATAAAATCTCCCATCCTCTCAAGTTCATTAACCACATCCATGTAGTAAACGCTTGTCTGGTAGTTCTTCCTGTTGCCCTCTATATCTTCTATTTCACTCTCCCTCAACCAGTTTCTCATATTGTTAATCTCATTCTCCGCATTGTAGGCATTAGAGACATCGGCAAGAGTTCCAAGATGGGCAGAATTAAGGTTATCTATCATAGCAACATATGCATTATCCACTTTCTCAACCATTTCTACAAGTCTCTGAATTGTATCAGCATCAAATGATTTGTTGTGGATATTTTTCCTTGTAAGGATACGGCTTATAGACTCACCCGAATCTCCAAGAGATTCAAGCTCACCAATAATCTTATACATTGCCTTAATTTTAATTGAGGTATCCTCGCTTATATCATCTGCTGAAACCGAGTTAAGAAATCTGGCCACCTCACCCTCAATTCTGTCTGAGATTTCCTCGTATTTCACAAGCTTTTTACGCAACTCCTCAAATTTTTCTGGCTCTTCCTCACAAATGGCAGACTTAGCATATTGCAAACCATTTCTTGAAATTTTTGCAAAATGGATAATCTCCTTAAAGGCCTGCTCGGTTGCCAGTTCTGGGGTACCAATAGGACCAGCCTCAATATATTGCAGTTTGTACATCTCTTCTTTTGCAACCGGTTTCTCCTTTATAGCCAAACATACCAGTTTCTCTATTGCTGGAATGAACCAGATAAGGATACAGGTATTTATGGTATTAAACAGAGTATGAAGCATTGAGAGGCCAAACAGCGCCGCAGTTTGAGATGGTGACTGCACAGCTCCTCCGCCAGGAATAACCTCTATTGCAAAATCTGGTGCAGCAGGGTTTGGAACAGCAAAAAGAAGCTCCGTAATAAAACCGGTAAGTTTCAGGAACAGAGGAAAAGCAATAAGAGCCCATATAACTCCAAACAAATTGAATACAGTATGTGCCAATGCTGCCCTCTTTGCCGGCACATTTCCAACAGCCGCCGCAATATTTGCTGTAATTGTAGTTCCTATATTCTCTCCAAGCACCATTGCACACGCCATATCAAACCTTATCCACCCCATATTAAGCATTATGAGCGTAAGGGCCATAGTTGCACTTGAAGACTGCAAAACCAAAGTAAGAACAGTCCCAAATACAAGGAACAGAAGCACAGAACCAAATCCGTATCCCTGCCATCCCTGAATGAATGAAAGCACCTGAGGGGTCTGCTGCAAATCAGGAACTGAGTTTTTCATTAGGGAAAGTCCCAGGAACAGGAGCGAGAAACCTACAATAAGTTCTGAGATATTCCTTCTCTGGTCTTTCTTGGAGATTGAAAACACAAATCCCAAAGCCATAAGCGGTACCGCAAGAATGGAGATATCTGCTTTAAAGCCCAACCAGGCAACCAACCACGCAGTAACTGTAGTTCCAATATTTGCACCCATAATCACACTAATCGCCTGGGTTAGTGCCAACAATCCGGCGTTTACAAAGCTAACCACCATTACAGTAGTTGCACTTGAAGATTGGATTACAGAAGTAATACCCAGACCTGTCAATACCCCTTTAAACGGGCTTGATGTCATTGCAGCAAGAAAACCCCTAAGTCTGTCTCCTGCAGCTTTCTGGAGTCCCGAACTCATAAGGTTCATTCCATAAAGGAACATACCCAGAGCTCCCAACAATGTAAATAATTGTAATGCCATATAATTTTTAAGATTAAGATTACTTTATCAGATTGGCCACTTCAGCAATATTGTACTCATATACTTTTGAACTTGGCTCATAAATGTGCGGTACATATTTGAACAATTGCATATAAGCCTTATTTGCCTTTTTGCTGAAATATATGTCAAGCCTTACTGTTTTTCCCTTACCCTCCTCAGTCATATTCACAGAATTGGGATTTGTTGCAATAGTCGCCGAAAGAGTTGTATGCAGCTCAGGCTGGAAATAATACTCCTTCTTGTGATATTTCTCCCCAGATTCCTGCTCCATATACTCAGATTTCATCAAAAAGGCAAGCAGGGCACCAACCAGAATACAGAAGAACCCGGCAATATTTACCCCCGCATCAACAGGAAGAACAACAAGAATAATCCCGACAATTATAAGTGATACAAATACAACAATATCTTTTATAGAACGAACTTTAACGAATGTCTTTTTCATAATTATTTATCATTAGTTTTTTAATCAAATTATATGTAGCAAAACAAGAAGTCTACCCAAAAGTGGAAATTTAAGGCATAACGCAAAATTTACCCTTTTGTGGTGCTCTCTGTAAAAAATATGATTAAAAACTATATGATAAACCTGCAGAGCCTGCTTAGATTACAGGCCGGCTCCATAAGTGAAGAATGACAAATTAAAGATTTCCTTTGAACAATGAACTGAGTCTCGGGATTTACGGTTTTGCCCGATTTCAGATACTCATATCCCTGACGCCAGTTGTTCACCTGTTTCCTGCTGCTCCCTTTCTGCAAACGGACCATACTCACAGATGAAACCTGCCTTGGGACACTCAAATCCGCTTCATTTGAAGATAAAGTAAAACCCAGAACCGAAGTCTCATCCACCTGCATTCCAATGGCAGAGAACTCTTCCTCCCAAGGCTGCATTTTATCTGCACTGCCATAAAATGCCAGTGCAACAATACCCAACAGAAGATATTTTAGCAGATTTTTCATTTTCAAAGACAAATCTACAACAAAAAAATAAAGTATTCCAAATTACTTCACATACTCATCATACAAAGGGGCCCATTTTGCAAATGCAGCCTGAACTGTAGATATTTCGTCGGGATGAGAAATTTCACCATACCTCTTTGGTGTGGTTATCCACTCTGTTTCCCAATCTGCAAGTTCTGAGTAAAATTCATTTGCGCGCAAGCTCTGGCGGCCATTCCTCAACGGCACTGCTGTCTCATCATATTTTACACCTTTTACCAGGCAATCCCTTAACATTGCATAGAATTTCTCCCAGCGTGGAAGATAATACTCCCTTGTAAGGCCGCTCCACTCCTTCCAGGCATAATCAAACAGCACTTCTGCCTCAGGCTGTCCGCCCCACTGGGTAACGTGCATAGAGGCATTGTAATCGTACAAATTATACTCCTCTTCATTTGTAGCCCAAGCTACGGCACTGTTCAACCTCTCTTCAAAACTGTACTCACTGCGGGTAAGAAGCACATTGTCCAAATCTGCCAGAAGCTCCAGGAACAATTTGCTATGCTTGTCAAACTCCTTAAGGTTCCCTTTCTCAAAGGCATCTGCAGCCTTGGCGTGTATAAACTGCCCAAGATTGCTCATAAGCTGTCTCTGCAAATCAACTATATCAAATCTATAACCCTCAGATGAGCCAAGAAGTTCAGCATCCGAAAGGAGCAGCTTCCCAACCTCAACCAGGCTCTTTGCATCATACGGAATTTTAAAACCGGAGTTAGGGCCGCTCTTCTTAGGCCTTACTGCCGGACGTGCTGCCACAATTGAACTTAGCTCAACCCCATTTGTCCCCTCTCTGTACGGGTTCTCAAGTAAAAGCATCAAAGCCTTGCAAGCATTCTCAGACTCGGCACCGTAACGTCTCAAACTGTAATCCTTAAGCCAAGCCGGCAAATCTACCGGTTCCTGATGCACAGGCATCTCAAATGCCAGATCATAGTAAAGCGGATTCTGGCCCAACCCCTCCATAAACAGACCGCTACCAACAATATTTTTACCCAACTGGACAGCATTGTAGAACTGGTTGGAAGCCAGCAATCCCAAATCTCCATGCAAGTTTATTCTGCCGCCAAAATTATGCAAATTGCCAACTACATACGGATATCCCCAGAAACACTCCTTAACCGCATCCTGACTCTGTTTGTAATATGCATCAGAGATATCAAGAATTATTAGGTCCTCCTCTGGAATAGCCTTAACAATATGCTCCTGCGGGCTCCACCCCTGCATAATCCATTTGCTGTTTGGATTAAAATCCTTAAACAGTTTCAGCACAGCATCTGCCACAGAATTAAGATAAGAAACCTCCATACTTATAGGCTTGCCCTCGTGGAACGGATCTGTTGCATAAAAACCATAATCTCCAAAAAGTTTCTTCTGCTCCTCAAGCAAAATGGTTCCAAACTCGTAGAAAAGGGGATCTGTCGGATCCAGTTGTGCCACCGGCTCAAATCCGCACCAGCTCCCTTTCATCTCTATTCTGGCATCTGGGAACATCTCTTTAAATTTCACAGGCACACAACCGGAGTACCCCTGCTGTATAGGCTGCATCCCCAACTCTATCTGGCGGGCCATTATCTGCTGGCCAAGTGCCACGTGGCTGTCTATCCAACTTTTTGGAAGCGGCCCCGCAAAACTCTCAATATTGGTCATCCACTGCCACGCAAAATATGCCGGACCTACAAGATACTCACGCGCCTGCTGGTCTGTATACCCCATACGCATCAGAGCATTATACCAGACACCCTCAAGTCCAACAATTGAAAGAGGCATATTTATTCCGTTCATTGCCATAAAATCCAGCTCCCTCTGCCAACGTTCCCAGTCCCACCAGGCTGCCGAGTAGCTGAAAGAACAATAGTTCAGATACACCCTCCATTTTGCATTTATGGCCCCTTGGAACTCCTGCTCAGGCAGCGGTAAGGTATCTGGAAGATTCATCTGGTCTCCGCACCACCCCATATTTACTTTGCAGTATTGTTTCAGGTAGTTGTAATATGCAACCGCAAGGGAAATTGTATTGTTTCCCTGCAATTCCACCTTTCCTCCCAGAGATTTCCATCCATATACATCATTCCCATCTGAAGGAATTATCTTGAATGAGAACTGTTCTGAGTATCCGGGAGTAACCCTCTCTATAAGTTCCTTGGCCGCCTTAATCTGTCTCTTCTCCACATTTGAACAAGAGACAAGCGCCATAAAGCACAAGACAATTCCCAAAAGTTTTCCAAGAAGTTTCATAAGCAGTAAATCTGAGTTTGCACAAATTTAAAAGCTATGTAAAAAATATTTACAATTATACGTTCTATACTCCTATTTTTCAACTTTTTAAAAAATTAAGCAAACAGGAGCTGACTGTAAATGTTTTTTACACAATAAATCTACAGTTTCTTTGAGCAAAGGTACCACTCGTGGCAGGTAAGCCCCTCCTCTTTCACTCTCTGATGAGCCTCTTCTGTGGTTACAGGATAATGCACTACCACATCCTTTCCAGGTTGCCAGTTTGCAGGCATAGCCACATCGTGGGCATCTGCTGTCTGCAAGGCAACAATCACACGTTTGATCTCATCAAAGTTGCGGCCAAGCACCAACGGGTAATAAATGATTGCCCTTATCTTGTCTGAAGGGTCTATAAAGAACACCGCCCTTACACAGGCGTTGTTTGCCTCTCCTGGCATAATCATTCCGTAAAGGGTTGATACGCTCTTGCTAAGGTCTACAATTATCGGGAAGCCAATCTCTATATCTTTCTCCCCCTCCCACTCTATTTTTTCCTGAATGTTCCTTACCCAGGCAATGTGGCTGCTGAGGCTGTCTACAGAGAGGCCAACCAATTGGGTATTGAGTGCCTCAAACTCTTTCTGCATTTTGGCAAATGCAATGAACTCTGTAGTACATACTGGAGTAAAGTCTGCCGGGTGGCTGAAAAGGATTTTCCATTTTCCTGCATAATCTCCAGGGAAATTGAGTTTACCGTGGGTTGTCATTGCCCTAAACTCTGGGGCCTGGTCGCCAATTCTTGGCATAGACCAACTTGTATTGTTGTTGTTTTCCATATTCCTGTTGTTTTAATGTTTCTACAAAAATAACAAAAAATGCAGTCTGCACCCGCTGCAAACTGCATTTTCTATAAATTATCTGTAAGGCCTACTTCCCGTACAACAAGTCCAGAATATCCTTCATGCTTACATTCCCCAGAATGTCGCACACTAGAGCTGCACCATCCTTTGAAATGAGTATCAGATACTCACTGTTAAATTTTCCATAAGGAGCCTTGTATACTGCCACTCTCTGCCCTTCCACATTCATAAGAGACATCTGTTCATACACCTTCTTGTCTGCCGCCAGGCTCTCCATCTTCTCAAAAATTTCTTTGTCTGCCCCCTCTGCAAACTTTATCTGTCTGATAATCTCTATCCTGTTTACAATGCTGAACCTCTCCTTGGCCTTTGAGGGTATAAGTTCCTGCAGCATCTTTCCGGAAATCTCTACAGTTGTAATTCCCTCTTGCCCCTTTTTAAGGGCCTCTCCAGCTTTGGCATACAACTCATTAAAACCGGCACTCTGGCCACTGGCTCCGCTCCACCAGAAGAGAGCCATAACAAACAATATTACAAACTTTCTCATAGCTGCAATTTTACAAACCTATACCAACACTCCATACCTGCATTTGGGGGCCTCTCCCTTCTTTAAATATCCCTCCCGGATACCAGTTGCAGTACAATGAAAGATACTTGCAGGAAATTCTGGCAGAAAAACCGGCCTGGATGAAATTTACAGGGAATTTGTGCAACTTGTCCTTTTTACCCCCATCGTATTTTATTTTGGTGTGTGAGTTAAAGTTCAAATCTGCAAAGCCACCTACAGAAAAGGCCAGTCTGTAAGGTTTACCCACAGTAATCTCCATTGGAACGTGAATAGCGGCAGTAGTGAACTTGCTCTTCTTTACACCACCCTCCAGATTTATGGGATTAACTATTCCTTCCACCTTCTCCATTGTTACAGCATCATTAAATCTATAATTGTTTGCCCTTATACCCAAAGCCATAGAGAGCCCGAATGTCCCTTTGCGGTTTGTTGCACTCAAGTTGAAAGGATTTATTGTAACCTGTGTAGATTTCCAGTTGTTGATATCAAAAAAATCTCCCGGAATGGCAAGATCTGCCATATTCCAGCCAAGTTCAAACGGCCTTATTGAAGACCTGCGGGAACCACCTATCACAATGCCGGTACTCCCTTTCCCGTTAAGGTTCTTCTTTACATTAATTACAGAATGGGCATATAAGACATCATAGTGTGTGGTATCTTTGAATGTAAGCCCTTCAATTCCCAATTTCAACGTCTGGGCATCAGATTTTGCCGCCACCAATACACCAGCCGCCACAAAGCAAGCAACAATAATTCGTTTCATATAATCAAATAAGTTTCAATACATTACACTAAAATTCCATATTCTTCCAATACTACAGGCTAAAAAGGCTCCCCAACACTTCTTCTGCAGGAGACATTCCCACAGCCAAATCTTCAAACATCTTTCTGGCCTGCTCCCTGGCCTCCTCTTTAGAGGTAAGGGGAACATCATTTACATATCCGTAAACCGTTTCAGATTCTCCAACCAGCACAAATACTCCCAGCACAACAGCCGCTGCAGCAGCATATCCCGCAACACGCATTACATTACGCCCCAACCCCAAATTCTCTTTTTGGTTTTTGGCATCATGCAGCTTAATCTCCACCCCCTCGTTTCTCGTCACCTGGGCATACCGGCTAAGAATTTCATCTGCTCTCTTTCCTTTCCAATCCATAATCCATTATTTTTACAAGTTGTTCCTTTACCTTACCTTTACCTCTGGAGAATGCCATCCTCACCGTACTCTCATTACTCCCCACAATCTCTGCTATAATCTGATAATCCAACCCCTCCACCAATCTCAAATGCACAACCTCCCGCTCCCTCTGAGGCAACTGTGCAATCAGTTTTTCTGCAATTTTTGCCATATCCTCCTGCTCCTTACCCTCCTCCCACAACACCACATCATCTCCTCTTCCCGACAAATTCTCTTCCCACTTCATCTGCCTCCTCCTCAACACATCCAAACACATATTCCTCATACTCACCATTACCAATTGCACAAAACCCTTCTTCCTTACCAGCAGCCTCCTCCGCCACAGCTTCTCATACAAATCCTGCACAAGATCCTCAGCCTCGCTCCGGTTATGGAGCAGGCTCACCGCATACCTGTATGCGGCATCCTTTACCTCAACAAACTCTGTATTCAATTCCTGTGCTGTCATTTTTCAATACCTGTCGGGAAGCAAAAAGAAAAGCACCTCTTGCGTTTCCTCTCATTTATAATACGCAAAGGTGCCTCTTTTGTAACATCAATTCAAAAAAATCATTTCAACAAATTGCGTTTCTGTCCAGCTCCCAGAATCCGCATCTGCTGAATAGCAATATTGTTTAAGGTTATCAGTCTCTCCCGTTGGGATATACCCTGATCAATAAATACAGCATTCAGATTTTCCATATTTGACAGGCATATCAACTCGTTTATACTTGCATAATCCCTTATATTTCCCTTCAAATCAGGATTTTCCTCCCGCCATTGCCTGGCTGTCTTTCCAAAAAGCGCAACATTAAGCACATCTGCTTCCTCAGCATATATCATACTTGCCTGAGCTTGGGTTACCTCATTTGGCATAAGATGCTCCTTTATAGCTTCTGTATAAAAGCAATATCAGAACAAGCATAGGTACCACCATAACGGCTTGCTTGAGTAATTATGCCAACTGCATTTGTCAAATCAATCCATTTTGAAGGGGACATAGTGAAAGCATTCAGCCCTGCTTCCCTTTTAACCCCCTCGAATTCGAGGGGATTAAAATTAGGAAAATCCTCAATTAAATTATACTTATCCTCCCTTACATCCAGTAAGTTGACAAATATAAAATCTTTCACCAAACTTATATTTCTGAAAAAGAAAAACTTAAAAGAAAAGCAAAATAATTACCTCTCCCCCGCAAACAACTTCCACATTGGGGCAGCCATAAGGGCCTGGGTAATCTGGTTTCCATCCAGCAGAGCTTTTACCTGCTCCCTGGAAAGGAGCTCAACAGAAATGTCCTCTGTACGCTCAAGGTTCTGCTCCGCAACCTTTTCTACACCACGGGCCACAAAACAGTGGGTATAATTGTTGGTGGTTGAAGAATTGCCACATAGGGTCATAATCTCTTCCCACTCACCTCCAGCATAACCAGTCTCCTCCAGCAGCTCCCGCTTTGCAGCCTCTAACGGAGGTTCACCCTCCTCCACAACTCCGGCACAAACCTCATAACAGGTAACACCAAGGCCGTGCCTGTACTGCCGCTCCATTACAAACTCCCCCTCCTTGGTAATGGCAATCACATTCACCCAATCCGGGTACTCCAAAACATAAAACTCATCATTCACCTGCCCGGTAGGCAACTTTACGCAATCTTTCCTTACTGTAAGCCAAGGCCTGCGGAAAAGATACTCACTCCCAAGTATCTCCCATTTTCCGTCCTCGTTAATTGTATTCTTCATATTTTCTTTTTTTCTCTCAATGAATCCCTCACTTTCTGCTCATACTTCTTTACCACCCCTGCCGGCAACCCTGCAGCCGCCACAAACTCCCGCACTGTCAAATCAAATTTTGCACGCGCTGTTGCCAGACACCACGCCACACCCATATCCACATAGTACGCCCCAAAGTGAACCTTCTTTAAAACCAGAAACACCTGTGACAGATACTCCTCATCCAAAAAATAACACATCAGCATCACCACCGCAAACCTGATTTCAAACTCTTTTCTTCCACTGAGACCCCTCTCCTTGTTACCCAACAGATACCCCTGAAGCCACTTCCACACCCTCTCCCTTGGCACCCTAAGACTTGCTTTTGGCCCTCTGCCCGGCTCTCCAACCCATTTTGCCCCACCGCAAAACACATCACACACCGCCCAATTATCAATCAGCGGTACAAACTGCTCCACCAGCGCAAGCCTCTCTTGCTGCCCAATAGAGGCCAGATTGATTACCATTCCAATAATCATTATCTCCTCAAAATAAGTTTCGCTGCACTTCTCTGCTATCTTCCCGACAGTTTCCCTCACAACCATCTCTGCGCAAGACAGTTCCCCCACGCAAAAGCCATACTCCCTAAGGAAATCTCTCCAATTCCCCCGGGATATCTCCTTGGCAATTGCTCTCATCCGGGGCACCTTTACCCCCAACATAGGATTCTTGTTTGTAACTACAAACTTCTGGTTAAAAATCCGGTACTGCTCCTCAGCCTCACCCTTGAGACGCTCCACTAAATTAACTCTTCCCATTCCAATATCTTTATTTTTAGTTCCTTACCCCAATAATAATTTCCCAGTTTTGACACGTTAATCTTCCCACTCTCCTTGCCCACACTGCCATCTTCAGTGGCAAACTCCCCGCCCCTGTGCACAAATGCCTCACTCCTCACCACCCTGTGACAAGGTATTATCAAGGAGATGGGGTTTTTCCCCACCGCCGATGCCACTGCCCTCACCGCCCGCGGATACCCGCACCTGGCCGCCAACTGGGAATAAGTAATCAACTCCCCTGGCTGCAACCCGAACATCTCTCTCCATACTGCCACCTGAAGCTCTGTCCCCTGCACCTGCAAATCCTCCCACCTGAAGATACTCCCCCGCCCATTCAGCAACTCATCAAAAGTCAATACGGCCACATCATCCCCACCCGGGCGCAACACCCCATCCTCACTCACAACCTCCTCCCCAGGAAAATCTGCAGCCACCCGCTCTAAAACCACCTCCAACGAAGGTAAAGCAAAATGGCAAAAAACAATCTTCCCTGACCTCCTCCCCAGAACCACATCCCCAAATGGACTTTCTATAATCTGATACCCAATCATACAGAGTAAAGTTAATATTTTTTTGTAACTTGGTCCTTGAGTACCGGTGTACTCGGAAACCGAGTTACATATTAAAGTTCACATTATGAAGAAATTACTTTTTACCCTATTGTTTGCGGCAGGAGTATACACTGCCCAGGCAGATGAAGCAAGACTGCTCAGATTTCCATCTACCAACGGAAATGAGATAGTTTTCTCGTATGGTGGAGACCTTTACTCAGCACCTCTACAGGGAGGTGAGGCAACAAGACTTACTTCACACATTGGATATGAGATGTTTGCCCGTTATGCTCCAGATGGCAAAACCATTGCCTTTACCGGAGAATATGACGGCAACCGGGAGGTTTACCTTATCCCTGCAAAGGGTGGCGAGCCGCAGAGGCTTACCTATACTGCCACCAACAGCAGAGATGATTTGGGCGACCGTATGGGCCCCAACAATATTGTTATGGCGTGGAGCAAAGATGGCAAAAAGGTGGTTTACCGCAACCGCACAGGTGACGGTTTCCCTGGAAAACTTTGGACCGTTTCTCCTAACGGCGGAATGCCGGAGCAGATTCCACTTCCGGAAGGTGGTTTCTGCAGTTATTCTCCCGACGGCAAAAAGCTTGCCTATAACCGCGTAATGCGTGAGTTCCGTACCTGGAAGTACTATAAGGGCGGTATGGCAGATGACATATGGGTATACGATCCTGCAGCAAAAAAAGTGGAAAACATTTCAAATAATGTTTCACAAGACATTTTCCCTATGTGGATTGGTGAAGAGATCTTCTATATCTCAGATAGAGATATGACCATGAACCTGTTTGTATACAACACCAAAACCAAAAAGACAGAAAAAGTAACCAATTTCACAGACTACGATATAAAATTCCCTTCAACAAATGGAGAAGTAATTGTATTTGAGAAAGGTGGCTATCTGTACAAATTTGACCCTAAAACCCGTCAGAGCCAGAAAATTAACATTACCCTTGCTTCAGACAACATCTACGGCCGCCAGGAGATGAAAGATGTTTCAAGACAAGCAAGTGCAAGAGGTGCCAGCATCCCATCAGATGGAAGCAGAGTTGCAGTTACAGCACGTGGAGAGGTATTTAGTGTACCTGTTGGAGAGGGTGTTGTAAAAAACATCACCCGCACCCCTGGTTCAAATGACCGTGGCGCTGTATGGAGCCCAGACGGAAAATATATTGCGTACATAGGTGACGGCACAGGTGAAACAGAGATTTACATTCAGGGAGCAACCGGCAAACCTGTACAGCTTACCAAAAACAACGATACTTATATCCGCAGAGTACAATGGAGCCCAGACAGCAAAAAGATATTCTACTCAGACCGCAAGAACCGCCTTGTAGAGGTAGACATTGCAACCAAAGCAAAACGTACAATTATGCAGAACCCAGACGGTGAGGTTAGAAGCATAAGTTTCTCCCCTTGTGGCAACTGGATAGCTTATACCAAATCTGCAGAGAATGACATGAGTGTTGTATATGTGCGCAATCTGCAGACAAACAAAGAGATTGCTGTTACCGAGAAATGGTACAGCTCATCTTCTCCTGTATTCTCTACAGACGGCAAATACCTGATATTCACATCTGCCCGTGATTTCAACCCGGTTTACGGACAGTTGGAGTGGAACCACACCTACAACAATATGAATGGTGTGTATATGGCAATGCTTGCCAAAACAACCGCTTCTCCTCTATTGCCTGAAGATGGCAAAGCTCCTGCTCCAAAAGGTGCTCCAGAGAAGAAAGGTGAGGCTAAGGAGGTAGCTGCAACAGTAATTGATGCAGACGGCATTTTTGGAAGAATTGTAAGAATTCCTGTGGGAACAGGCTACTTTGGAAGCTTTGTATGCGACGGTCAAAAACTTTGGTATTCGTCGGGAAAAGACACTAAGGTATTTGACTTTGCTACTGGAAAGGATGACAAGGCTGCCGAGGGTGCATCTCTAGTTAGTTATACCCCTGGTGCAAAGAAGGCTCTTTTCTCAAAAGGACGTGATTTGTACATTGCAGATTTCCCTGCACCTAAGGTTGCCCTTAAAGAGAAGATAACTTTAAAGAATCTTGTAGCTCCGGTAGATTACACTGCTGAGTGGGCTCAGATTTATGATGAGGTTTGGCGTGCCTACAGAGATGGTTTCTATTTGGAAAACATGCACGGAATAGACTGGAATGCCATTAAAGAGAAATATGCTGTGCTGCTTCCATATGCCAAAACCCGCCTGGACCTTAACTACATTATTGGTGAGATGATTGCAGAGGTTGCTTGCGGACACGCATATGTTAACCCTGGTGAGATGCCTAAAGCTGAGCGTATCCCAATGGGATTGCTTGGTGCAGAGATTAAGGCAGACAAGAGCGGCTACTACAAGATTGGCAAGATTCTTCCAGGTGCACCTTATAGTGACAAATTGAGGTCACCGCTTACCGAACCTGGCTTGGGAGTTAAAGAAGGTGATTATATTGTTGCTATTGACGGTATCCCTACAAACACAGTGGACAATATCTACAAACTGCTTGTTGGCAAGGCAAATGTACTTACAGAGCTTACCGTAAACAGTAAAGCTACTGAGGAGGGAGCACGCCAGATTGTAGTCAAACCTATAGACAACGAGTACCCATTGGAGCATTATAACTGGATTCAGAACAACATTAAAAAAGTTGAAGAGGCTACAAACGGCAGAGTAGGTTACATTTATATTCCAGATATGAGCGTGGAGGGATTGAACGAGTTTGCACGCTATTTCTACCCTCAGCTCGACAAAGAGGCCCTAATTATAGATGACCGCGAGAACGGCGGCGGAAATGTTTCACCTATGATTATTGAGCGCCTGTTGCGCAAGCCTTACCGAATGACAATGTACCGTAACTCTGAGCGCACCGGTACTATTCCTGATGCAACTCACTACGGTCCTAAAGTACTTTTGATAAACAAATACTCAGCATCAGACGGAGACTTGTTCCCTTGGAGCTTTAAAGCCAACAACCTTGGTACTGTAATTGGAACCCGCACCTGGGGAGGTATTGTAGGTATCAGCGGTTCGCTTCCATATATGGACGGTACAGATGTTCGCGTTCCGTTCTTCACCAACTACGATGCAAAAACTGGTGAATGGATTATTGAGAACCACGGTGTAGACCCTGACATCCTAATTGACAACGACCCTATAAAAGAGCAGCAGGGCATTGACCAACAACTCAACAAAGCTATTGAGGTAATTCTTGAGCAGTTGAAAGAGAGGAAACCACTTCCTAAAACTCCAGCCCCAAGAACCTTAAAGGATTTGGGATTGTAAAAGAAATATTCTATAAGTTGAGAGGGTGACCGTCTGGTCACCCTCTCTTGCTTTTTAAACCAAAACACAACTTTACAACATATATCTATTTTGTTCCTTTAGAGTACTGCTCTGCAGTTTTAAGGAATTGGACTCTCTCAAAATTTTGTGGATTCTGAATATTTGAGTAGTTGAGTTTTCCGCAGAAATCTGAGAGTTTGTTAAATCCCTTAGATTTCATAAACTCTTTCAACTCTTCGTTGAAGTCTTGGATTACAAACGGACCTTGCTTGTACAAAACACTGCAAAGCTGCACTGTAGTTGCTCCGGCGAGAATCAGCTTAATGGCAGATGAAGGGTCATATACACCTGTGGATGCACTAAAATTTAATTTGCGTACCTGAGGCGAAAGTATTGCAATCAATCTTAAACTCTTGAGATACTCTGTCTTATTTGAGAATGGGGTTGCCGGTACAATCTTCAAAGATTTGAGAGATATGTCGGGAGTATAAAAACGATTGAACAATACCGCTCCTGCTGCTCCACTGTTCTGCAAACCTTGTACAAAGTTGCCCAAATTGGTAAAGGTGTCCCCTATCTTTACTGCTACGGGAATCTTTATCTGGGAGGTAATTTTCTTAACAATCTCAAAATATTCATTCTCTGTCTCCGCACTATTCTTGCCTGCATTTACAGGAAGTGAGTAGATATTAAGTTCCAATGCATCTGCTCCGGCGTTCTCTATCTCTCTTGCAAAATCTGTCCAGCTGCTGTGGGAATAACAGTTTATGCTTGCTATAACAGGAATCCCGGTCTCTCTTTTGGCATCTTTTATAAGTTGCACATACTTGTCTATTGAGTAGTCTGTAACATAACGTTTAAGGAAATCTGCATTCTCTGTATATTCTGAACTTACCCCCTCCAGGAAAGTTATCTCATTATTAATCTGCTCTTCAAAAAGTGATTTAAGCACAATTGCACCTGCACCACTGCGTGCCAATGCTATTATTTTCTTTATATCTGCTGTATACCCACTGCTTGCTGCAATGAACGGAGATTTCAGTTTTAATCCCAAATAGTTTACAGAAATGTCAATCATATCAGTCATTTTTTATTGTTATATCATCTCTATCTATAACCCTAAACTTTCAGTTTCGTTCACTTTTGTAAACTCTTTATCTTGTTTAGAATTTATATTACAAAATAAATATAAAATAATAGTTTCCAAAATCCCTAATTTTAGGTAATGAAAAACTTGTTTTTAGTGTTCTTTGTTGATTTTCGTTAAATTTTGTTGAAAAAATTTGGATAATTAAAAAATATCCGTACCTTTGCATCCGCTTTGGCACTAAACCAGGCATTTTGAAATAATGAATCGGGATGTGGCGCAGTTGGTTAGCGCACCTGCTTTGGGAGCAGGGGGTCCTCCGTTCGAGTCGGAGTATCCCGACAAATTGAAAATCAAGCATTTACAATCAAAATTGTAGATGCTTTTTTGTTTTTATACTCTCTATTTGCAAACCATTTGCAAACGAAATTCAGTGTTCACTATTCCACACCCCCGGAGGGAGGGGGGGGTATCCGGCACACCTCAACCCTCTGAGGTCTGACCCTAAAAAAATTTTTTTCAAAAAAAAGGCCCCACTTAACAAAGCGGGACCCAGAACGAAAAACAAAATATCGGAGGTAAACTAAACTCTTCTGTTGCCGTAGAGGATGCTATAAAACTGCTCTTCGGTCTTCTCTGTCTGAAACTGAAAATACCTCTCAAGGAAGTTCTTAACATTCACATTTGAATTTAGTTTCTGATAAAGCCTTATTAACTCCTTAATATCTGGAAGAATCTCCGCAAGATGAGCAGGAAGTTCCTGAGTGTAGGCAGTTACAAGTTTTTCTCTATATTTTTCTGTGAATGTAACTTCTCCGTACTCGTTAATATGGAGGTCCTCTTTTTCAAATGTAGGATTCCAAGTTGCCAAAATTGGTCCTACCTCCTCGCTGTAGGATGTGTCTACTGAGTTCCTTGCTTTCTCTCTTGCGTCATTCTGTAGGTACACAGGCATTTTGGTTGCCTTGATATAGTCCTCAACCTCATTCATTACAGCATTGAGTTCCTTATTAGGGCCGTCTGCAACGGCTTGGAAGATACCCTCCACATCGTGGGGCCTGTTGTATTTCTTCAGTACATCAACGAGCCTGTTTACCGGCTGCAGGTCATTATATAATCTTTTATTTATTTCATCGTGCGCCGGAATAGGCACAAAGGTTATTTTATTTTTCATATTTTCTTAATTATTAAATTGTAAACACTTATATTTTCTCCTCATATTTCTTGGGGATTAGTACTCCGTTGTAGTGAACATAACCGGCTAACATTGTTGCAACATCATTTATGCGATAGTCTGCAAGTAAATGCGATGCAAGGGGAGGGATGCTCTGGCCCGAAGCCTTGGGGTTAAATGCTATGCTGTAGGCTTCTACCTGTGTGTATCCTCCAACAATATAGAGAATGAGAAACAATTTCTCCTGCTCTGTCAGTCCCCTGCCGGACAGAAGTTTCTTGGGGGACCTAATTTTTTTCTTACTCATTTCTATCTCTCCCCCCGTCCTCTCTTTTCGTTAATAAATGGACCTCTGTACTTCTCGCATCCTGCTTTGGCGTTATCGCACCATTTTTGGCTCCAATCCTTACCTATATGTAGGTAACAAGACGGCCTAAACAAGCAATTACTACAACTGCGTTTTGTATACTTATACACATTGCTTTCTTTGTAGAAATTGGAGGGAAAGTCTTCGGTGTATAACTCTGCAAGATTTTTCTTCAAATGGCCTAACTGCTGTATTTCTTCATCCGCCAATACAATTGCTTTCGTGAAAATATGTGTTAAAAGCGCTCCGGCATCGTATAACCATTTTTTATAATCAGTCGCATCCCACTGCTCCACCTCATCCCAAAACATCTCTTTAAGTGTGTATTTTTTGCCGAATTCCCATTTCGTTAGCGTATCCAGTACTCTTTTATCCATTTTTTTGCTCCTCCATCTTTTTACTAAACTTTTCTATTGCTATCAGACTGCCAACCCTCTGCAGGTCGGCTCCTCTATAAACTCTCTCTCCGTTCCTTATCGTTCCCTGCAATCTTCTCCGCAAGGTGTTCTCACTGATTCCAAGAAGTCTGCAAGAGTCCGCTTCGCTGTATTCTTTTTCAGATATTATCATTTTATTGTTACATTTTACGAGTTAAACTATTGATATTCAAGTGTGTAACAATGTAACACCTATTTTCAACTTTTTATTTTTTCTTTTTTTCTATGTATATATAATATATATAAAAATAAATGTTACACTGTTACAATGTTTATTATCAGCAAGTTATAGCGTTACAAAAGTGTTACACTGCTGTTACTGATGTTACAACTACAAGGGTAGGTCATTTTGGAAAATATAGGCTCTACCCACTTGCTGATTACCCCACCTGTCAGAGAACCTCTTGTTGTTATTCTCCAATAGAAGTTCCTCCTTGAGCGCTTTTCTGACTTGAGAGAGTGTGTATTTTTTTCCAAGTTCCTCCCAAATATCTTTTTCTGTTGCACCAAATTCCGGCCTGTCTATCCCCTCGGCCCATATAGTTATATCTTTTGCACAATCCGAAATGCTGTTTGCCACAACCACCTCCAGAGCATCCGTTTTTAATTGCTCCGGCGAAAACCACATACGGGACAACGGAGCTGGAACAGACAACTGCCGAGTCATTAAGAAGTGAGCAAATGCAGGAACTTCTTCTTTGAGTTTTGGATAAAACTCTGCATCAAACTGCTCTATCTTGCCGACCTTTCGCACCCAGAATCTCATGTCCTCCCTCTCCAGTTTTGCAAAGTCTTTTTCTCTGTTTGTGCAGAGAATGAATTTTCCGTAAAAGGGCAATGTCTGATGCTCGGAGTGCATCTTCCGGAGTTGTATGCTTGTGGCTGTAGAGTCTTGTTTGAGTCTCTCTTTTATAAACTGCTCACTGATTACCGTCTCATCAATGCCAATTATCAATTTGGCTGCATATACGCCATTGAATTGCTGTGAATATTGAGAAACATTGAGGATGATAGCATTAGCACCAATAAGAAACCCATTGAACTGAAGCAGAGTGCTTTTTCCTGTGCCCTGTTCCTCACTTACCAGAACAAGAATTGGCAGTAACTGCTTGGGTTTTGTGAGAATCAATGAATAGTAGTCAAACCCCAACTCTAACTGTTCCCCGAAGATATGTTCAAACAACTTCCTGATTGTCGGCCAATCCTCACCTCTCGGCAGATACGGCAGGGGCTGTGAGAGGTTGAGCCACCCTTCTACATCTTCCCTGTAACGGAGAAAATCCGGCTCATTTGTCCATCCCTTGAACTTAGGGACCTTTGAGAGGTCGCATCCGTCTTTTTCCAACTCTTTGCGTTTTCTCGGTCCATACTTCTCCTCTCCTTGCGGAGTTTTCAATTTCTCAAAAAACTCATCTGCAACTCTAACTATTTGGCCAACAGGGAAATAATTGGTATCTTTGCATTGTTTCGTTGTAGCAATGTTGTACATTAGATCTGGGGGCAGGAATGCCCCTTTTTTTTCTTCCATACCTACCTCCCTTTTAGTGCGTTAGCCACCTCATTCTCAAAGAAATAGACCTTTTTCCCGATATGATAGAATGGAATTAGACCTTTATTCTTCAAGTCCTGCGCTTTGCATGGAGAACAGCCAAGGAATGATGCTAACCCTCTAATACCACTGATACGGCTTCCCTTTTCTTCTTGTGGCTCCTCTCGCTGTAAGATTTTTTCAGCTACCTTTTCTGCGACCCTTTCAGCAAGAAAATCAGAAATTCTCTTCAAATCTATAACCATATTATTTTGTTTTTATTTCCCGGCCGGGATTGTTTCTGATGCAAATATATGTATTGTAACAAACTGATACAAAATTATCTACGGAGTTAAAATGTATCAAAAGATACTGTGTAATTACAACCCTCTATGAGCCAAAAAAAAGGGGCCTAAGCCCCTCTGTTATATTGTTATATTGTTATCTTTCCATTATTCCCTCTGCCGATTATGTTTTGCCAACATTGGTACTCCTCATTACTATATCCGCAATCTTTTATCGTTTTATCTCGTATAAAGAGTTGAGGTACTCCTGGAGATACCTCCTTAAAGAAGTATTCTGTTGCTATTTCTCCATCTTTGTTATAAAAGAGATTGAGAGTTGTCTCCAAGGGCCCCACAAATGATGTAAAGCTATCTGGATTCTCTTTTATTATCCGGTAAATAGTATTGAGAAGTGTGTCCCTCAATTCCAATCTGGCAGTCCCTCGCAAATTGCCTGTCCGACCTTTGAGAAATTTAGAGATTCTTAGAAAATCTTTTAGCAGGGTATTCTTGAAGTCACTAAAGGTACGGCCATCGGTTGCAACAACTTCGTAATTATCGGAAAAAATATCTGCACCGTAATAATACTTATGAGCAAATCGGTGTCGTTTAATTGTATTTGTGGTAATTGTATATGCGTGCTCTCTCTTTGCTTGCGCCCACCCCTTTACACTTATGGAAAAGAGTTTACTATCTCTATATTCAAAGGTTATTGAAGTTACCACATCTTTGTTTAAGAGATTGTTTACTCTGTTCAAGATTTCTCTTTCTGCCTTAATTTTATCTGCATTCTCAGGGTCGCTGTAATAACGATATTTTGACTTGAACGCATCCAACCCTTTATACAGCACTAAATACATTACACCATTGCCCAGCTCATTATCTGGGAGCCATTGTCGTAATCTGTCATATTCCTTTTTAGAGTATGGAATGTATATGTCTTTATAAGGCACTTTTACACACATCTTGCCATTGTACTCATATATACCTCTGTCGGCATCATCCCAATTTGTTATATATCTTTTCATTACATATCCTCCTCTGGGTTAGTGAACAATAAAGAATTTATCTGCATCCTCTTTTTAGGGCTTATCTTGCCCTGGTATCCGGCTAATACTTTACCATCAGTATGGCCTACCATATCATCTATAAACGCGTCACTGATACCGTGCCAGGTCAAAGTTGTAATATAACTATTCCTGGCCCAAGCAGCAGAGACAACTGGCATTTGGAGGGCCTCACATACGTTTATTAAACCGTTGCGGATATTTGCGTTAAAATCGTGTACTCGGTTTGAGATTGCCCTCTCACTTGTTGCGTCTAAAAGTATCTGAGGGAACACCCTTTGCCCTTTCACTCTTGTAGATGCATACTTTTCTAAGTATGGAGTCAAAAGGTCTGTTATTGGAATATGTACTAACGAGGGACTCTTTCCGGCTGTTTTGGAGCGCACAAAAGTAAATTCGGTAGAGAAATTATCTCCCCAGGTAAGAGTTGCTAAATCTCTTAAATTTGCCCCATTACAGAGGTATATAATAAGCCACCAATCAGCATATTGTTTATAATCCCCTACATAATCTCTCAACTTAAGGATATTGTCAACTGTAAGGAAATTATCTTCTCTCCTGGTACTCTTTGGAATTGTGAGTTTAGGAACATTGTCAATTATCTCCTGGGATTTTAGATAATTAAGCAAGGCTCTGAATGCTCTTAAATAGATACTCTTTGTTGAGGAGCTGTTTCCGCAAGAGTCCATATAGGCATACCATTTCTCAATATGAGTCCTTTTAATATCATCGGGCATCATTTCCAAGGCTCTCCCATATAGAACCTTTTTACCTTTATCATCAGTTCGCTGATTGGCTCCATTGGCTATAAAAAAACTCTTATAGGCTCCAAGATATTGTTCTTTTGTCTTGAGTTTATCTTTACTCTCAGCAAACTTTTTCCAATGAATCATCAAACTCTCTTTAGTGGTTACCTTTTTATCTCCAAGTTCAGCAGCAAGGTTTTTCAAAGAAAAATTATTTGCATTCTTTAACTCCTCAACTTTGTTGGAGATATTATCATATATCTTTCCAATAGACTTCTGCTTATCAAACCATTTTCCTTTTTTGTTTGCGTTACGGAGATTGTCAAACTCAGCAAGTGTATAACTATCTCCAGTCTTATAATACCAAAGTTTTCTATCATAAGTTACTCTAATAGCTAAAGGATAACGCAACAACTCTTCTCTCTTTGCCTGGATAGCTTCTTTCTCATCTCCCTGCTCCTCCATAAGTACTAAGAGTTGTTTCTCATCCTCTGTTAAATTGTATGCTCTTCGGGTATCTAAAATAGTAATGATTTTTACCCCTTGAACATCCTTGCTGAAAAATATTGATGATGCCATAAATACTGAGTGTTTATCAAAATTTGCAAACGATTTGCAAACGAAATTCATAACACCGCAAAACTACAAAAAATACAATATAAAACCAAACATTTATTTTACAGATTATTACAAACCTTTTGTGTATCATTTACTACAATGAAAAAACACCCAAAAACATAAAAAATATGCTTTGGGAGCAGGGGGTCCTCCGTTCGAGTCGGAGTATCCCGACGAATTAGAAGAAACTCACTGAGAATTCGGTGAGTTTTTTTTTATGTGTATACTTAAGACAATGTGGCCATATTTAATAAATTAGAATCATTATATTTACGGAAAACATTATAATGACTTTTATATCTATGAAAAAGTTTCTTCTTTTGATACCAGTGTTATTTTCATTCCTGTCTTGTGAAAAATCCACCCCATCTGCACCTGAGTTGCTTTCATTTGCATTTTACAAGTCCGACAACTACTCACTGTCGGAAGACATAATTTTTGAATCTGTAGAAACACCTGATCTTGAGTGTGTTTTACAACACCCCACATATCTTGTTGCGTTAAAAGCATCTTTTACTGTTCCTGAAACTTGTACCGTTACTGTTAATGGAGTTGCGCAGGAGAGCGGTAAAACTCCAAATGATTTTTCTAAACCGGTTGAATATACGGTTACCAGTGCTGATGGAACCCAGAAGAGCTATATTGTTTCACTATCTATAGACTACAAAAATATAACAAGCCTTCCTGTTATGTTTATAAATACCGATGAAGGAAAATCCATCTTGGATAAGGAGACCTGGATAGCCGGGAAGTTCTCAATAATGAATGGTGAGGGGGAATATATTCTTGAGGATAACGAGCTTGAAATAAGAGGTAGGGGAAATACCACCTGGCAGAATCCCAAAAAGCCATATGCCCTTAAATTGGGTAAAAAGACAGAGCTGTTTGGTATGGCAAAACACAAACGCTGGGTACTGCTGGCTGCTTACAACGACAAATCAATGATCCGAACAGATCTTGCTTTCCATCTGGCCCAAAAATACTCAAACCTCCGCTGGAAACAGGGTGGGCAACTTATAGAACTTGTACTCAATGGGCAATATATTGGGAATTACTATATATGCGAGCATATAAAAATAGATGAGAACCGTGTTCCCGACGGTTATGTGATTGAAGTTGACTACAGAGCAAAAGAGGCTAATGGGGATATCTTCTTCAAAAGCAAACTTTCCAAATTGAATTTTGTAATCAAAGATCCTGATGTGGAAAAAAACAGCACAGAATTCAGATATGTGGAGGACTACATAAACAATTGTGAACAGGATCTTAAAGATTTGAATGCGGAGAACTACATGAAATACCTTCACCTTGAGAGTATGGTTGACTGGTATCTGAACAGTGAGCTTACCAAAAATCCTGATTCTGGATTCTTCCTGAGTGTTTATATGAATATATCAGCAGATGGGAAATTATATATGGGTCCACTTTGGGATTATGATCTGGCATTTGGCAACCAGGTATATGATGATGGATCTGGTAGTGACAATGGCTATGTAGGATTCACCATACGTAATGGAGACCGCTCAAAAATATGGCTGAAGGCAATGTTCCAGAACCCGCAGTTTGTTGCTCTCCTTAAGGAAAAAATGAGGGTTATAGCCTCAAATGAGGCTGAAATCCTGGCATTCATTGATAAAAGGCATCAGGAACTCAAGAAATCTGCCATCTACAACGACAGACGATGGAATCTTATGTGCCCTTATGGCAGTTCAGATGATACCATTACAAAAGCCTACGACCAACAGATAAAATATCTTAGAGATTGGATACAAGGCAGAATCCAATGGTTAAGTACCAATATTGAGGCTTTGTAAAGATTTGAACCAAATATGAAACCCCTGAAAATTTCAGAAAATTTTCAGGGGTGCATACTATAAATCCGCAAGGAAGATTACATCAATTGCTTAAGCAAGTTTCTCATGCTGACCTTCTCGTCAACTCTCTTGTAAAGCTCTGCTATTGGAATACGCTCCTGCGCCATAGTGTCGCGGTCACGCAAGGTAACACATTTGTCCTCCAGGCTCTGGTGGTCAACTGTAATACACAATGGGGTACCAATTGCATCCTGGCGGCGGTAACGTTTTCCAATTGAGTCTTTCTCATCATACTGGCAGTTGAAGTCAAGTTTCAACTCTGCCATAATCTCCCTTGCAAGCTCTGGAAGTCCATCTTTCTTAACCAAAGGAAGAACTGCCAATTTAACAGGAGCAAGGGCAGGAGGCAAGTTAAGTACAACTCTCTCCTCTCCGTTCTCAAGTTTCTCCTCTTTATATGCGCCAGAAAGCACTGCAAGCACTGTTCTGTCTACACCAATTGAGGTCTCAATTACGTAAGGGACGTAGCTCTCACCTTTCTCTGGATCAAAGTACTGAAGTTTCTTGCCGGAGAACTCCTGGTGGCGGCCCAAGTCAAAATCGGTACGAGAGTGGATACCCTCAAGCTCTTTGAAGCCGAATGGGAAGTTGAACTCAATATCAGTTGCTGCATTTGCATAGTGTGCAAGTTTCTCGTGGTCGTGGTAACGGTAATTCTCCTCACCCATTCCAAGAGCCTTGTGCCATTTCAAACGTGTCTCTTTCCATTTTGCAAACCACTCAAGCTCCTCTCCAGGTTTTACAAAGAACTGCATCTCCATCTGCTCAAACTCTCTCATACGGAAAATGAACTGCCTTGCAACAATCTCATTTCTAAAGGCCTTACCTATCTGAGCAATACCAAACGGAAGTTTCATACGGCCTGTCTTCTGCACATTAAGGTAGTTTACAAAAATACCCTGAGCAGTCTCCGGACGCAAATAGATAGTACCGCTCTCACCAGATACGCTACCCAACTGGGTGCTGAACATAAGGTTGAACTGTCTTACATCTGTCCAGTTTTTGGTGCCAGAAATAGGGCAGGCAATCTCACAATCCAAAATCAATTGTTTCAATGCATCCAAATCATTTGCGTTAAGCGCTGCAACCATTCTCTCTCTGCACTCATCAATCTTCTTGACATTGCGCAAAACATTTGGATTGGTTGCACGGAACTGTGCCTCATCAAAAGCATCCCCAAATTTCTTGCGGCCCTTCTCAACATCCTTGTTAATCTTCTCCTCAAGTTTAGCAATATAATCCTCAAGAAGAACATCAGCCCTATATCTTTTCTTGGAATCCTTATTGTCAATCAACGGGTCATTAAAAGCTCCAACGTGGCCGGAAGCCTCCCAAATTCTTGGATGCATAAAAATTGCCGAGTCAATACCCACAATATTCTCGTTCAATCTCACCATAGCCTCCCACCAATATCTCTTAATGTTGTTCTTAAGCTCACTACCAAGCTGGCCATAATCATAAACTGCTCCCAAACCGTCATAAATCTCACTCGAAGGGAAAATGTACCCGTACTCCTTAGTATGGGCAATCAGATTTTTAAATAGGTCTTCCTGTGTCATAATTTATCTTATTATTTCTTAATTTTTTTCTTCCCGATAGTTTTAACAACCCTCAACTCCTCATAAAGCTTGCGGGCAAAATCCCTGCTCTGCAACTGCGGATGAGGAATAACCAAATCAGGCGTTGAAACCTCAACAGGCTCCCAGCCATCCCCCACCTGCTTCTCCATTGCAAGGATATCTATATCAATAGGTCTGCTCTGGTAAATCCTCTTGCCCGAAGCATCAAACTGGGGCTCCTTCCTCTCCCTTCCCAACTCAACCTCAATCCTCTGGCACACCGCCAACACTTCTGCCGGCTCCAACTCAGTGAGACAGCAGAAACTCTGGTTGAGAAAAGCTGCTACAGGGGTATCAAACCCCCACGGCTCTGTCTCCATAACCTGCGAAGTGTTCACTGCATCCCCCAGCGAAGCCACTTCAAGGTAATCGGGAAGAAGAGCATCAATAAGTTCCAGATTGGCAGAGTCTAGCATAGCCTGCCTCTCTCCCATATTGCTTCCTAAAAGAAGATAAACCTTATACATAGCAAAAATTATAAAAGTCCAAGTTCAAGCATAGCCTCCTCGCTCATACGGCTCTTGTCCCACTCAGGCTCAAAAACCAGCTTCAAAGCCACATCTGTAACCCCCGGAACATCCTTTACCGCCTCATTCACATTCTCCACCAGCTCATCCGCCATTGGGCAATTGGGGGCAGTAAGTGTCATCTCAATGAACACCTTGTGGTCATCATCAATCTTAAGGTCATAAATAAGCCCCAAATCATAAATGTTAACAGGAATCTCAGGATCATAAACCATCCTCAAAGCCCTTACAACATCCCTCAAAACACTCTCCTTAGTTTTCATATTACACTAACTGTATGCTCCTTACACTAATTGTTATACGCCATAGCGTAAATCTTAATCTGCTTGATCATAGAAACCAGGCCGTTTGCCCTTGTTGGAGAAAGGTTCTCCTGCAATCCAATCTTGCCAATAAAATCAGGCTCATTCGCAAGAATATCTGCCGGCGACTGGCCGTTATAAACCCTTATGAGCAAAGAAATGATCCCCTTGGTAATAATTGCATCACTGTCTGCCGCAAAATAAAGTTTCCCATCCTCAACCCTGCAACTTAGCCACACCCTGCTCTGACACCCTTTAATGAGGTTATCCTCTGTCTTCTGGTTCTCATCAATCACAGGAACATTCTTACCCAACTCAATGATGTACTCATACTTGTCCATCCAGTCGGTAAAAATTGCAAACTCCTCTACAATTTCGTTTTCAATCTCCTTTATACTCATAACTTCTCAAAATTATCTTAACATCCTCACTGCCCTGTGCAAACTGGCAATAAAATACTCTGCCTCCTGCAAAGTGTTGTACGGCAAGAAAGATACCCTCACCATACTGGTAACCCCAAAGCGGGCCATCAGCGGCTCACAACACATAAGCCCTGTGCGCACCGCCACACCCATTTTATCGAGCAACTGCGCCAAATCTGAAGGGAAACACCCCTCTATATTGAACGAGAACAGCGGAATCTTGCTCCCCGGCATACCCAGCTCCACATCATCAGCCTCAGGCACGCCGTAAATCCTACAACCCTCAATTTTCTGCAATTCCTCCCTCAAATAAGCAATTATCTTTTTCTCCTCAGCCTCCACCACTGCAGCAATCTCACCCTCACGCAAACTTTGCGCAAACTCCAACGCCGGAGCCAACGAAGCCTGAGCAATGAAATTAGGTGTCCCCGCCTCAAACTTAAGTGGCAGCGGAGCGTATGTTGTTTTCTCAAAAGTGACGGTATCCACCATATCACCGCCCCCCATATAAGGTGGCATAGCCTCCAACAGCTCCTTGCGCCCATACAGCACACCAGAACCCGTTGTAGCATAAATCTTATGCCCTGAAAAAGCATAAAAATCACAATCCAGCTCCTGCACATCCACCTTTGCGTGCACAATACCCTGCGCACCATCCACAAGCACCGGAATCCCCTGTGCGTGGGCACAATCAATCACCTCCTTAACAGGATTTACAATACCCAGCACATTGGAAATATGTTCAACAGCAACAATCTTCACTTTTCCCGATAGCATTCCTTTGTAAGCCTCCATATCCAACTCCCCACACTCAAGCACCGGAATAGCCTTAACCACAGCTCCGGCTGCCTCACACGCAAGCTGCCACGGAACAATATTGGAATGATGCGAATCCCCCGAAACAATAACCTCATCCCCCTCTCTCAAAAACTTTCTGCAAAAACTGCTTGCCACAAGATTTATGGAAGCTGTAGTACCACTTGTAAAAATGATGTTCTCCCTTGCCGGAGCATTAATGAACTCCCTTACCTTCTCCCTAGCCCCCTCATACAAAGCGGTAGCGTCATCACTGAGCTTATGCATAGCACGATGCACATTGGCATTTGCCCCATTGTGCATCTTATCCACCAAATCAATCACACACTGCGGCTTCTGAGATGTTGCCCCGTTATCCAAATAAACCAACGGCTTGCCGTACACCAGCTGCTGCAATGCGGGAAACTGCCCCCTTATCTCCTCTATTGAATTCATACTATACACATTAAACACGCAAAAATAACAAACTTACCGCTATTATGGAACACAAAAAATTATCGGGACCATTGTTTTACCAATAATCCCGACAAAATACTCCCTATTTTTCAATCCTTTAAAGCAAACATATTTGCTTATGCCGTCATCTTCTCAGTATCTGTAAATGATTTGCCACCCTTCCTGCGCAAAACAATCATCTCATCAAACAGAGAACACATCTGCATCCACCACTGCTGGAAATCTTCGTACTGCTCCAATTGGATTGTGGCATTATCCAGCTTTATGGTTACTCCAAACTGTACTATTTTCCCATGGGCCTTGCTTAGAATTGTTGCACTGGCTCCACATTTTGGCTGTAGCAATGAAATTTTATGCGGTAGGTCATATACCTCATATCCGTCGGGAAGATGAATAGTGGCGGTGTACTCTATGGTTTTGGGGTTACGGAACTCTACTGGATAAGTGCGTTCCCCGGAAAACTCTTCAGCAATGAAATATATCTCTGCAAACGGGTTAACAAAGATTTTGTCATCTACCTTTATGGCTGAGGTGCGGGTAAAATTGAATTCTCTGGTATATTGGCTGGTAAGGCTATCC
>JAZRIV010000007.1:0-75201 GCA_045645465.1 Candidatus Egerieisoma sp. | reverse complement strand
AATGGTAATATTACCTTTTCCTGTGTTCACATAAACGCGAGCAACTGCTGTTTTACGTCTTCCAAGGGCGTTGATTTGTTCCATGCTCTGTGTTTAAATTTCGTTAAAAGTAACTGTTTTTGGTTGTTGTGCCTGGTGAGGGTGCTCTGAACCTGCATATACGTGTAGGTTACGGAACAAGTCCGCGCCAAGTTTGTTTTTAGGAAGCATACCTCTTACTGCCTCCTCAAGTACTGCGGTTGGTTTGCGTACTAGCAACTCCTTAGGATTTGCAAAACGCTGTCCGCCGGGATACCCTGTATGTCTCACATACACCTTGTCGGTCAACTTTTTACCTGTAAGGCGGATTTTCTCTGCGTTGATAACAATTACATTATCACCACAATCCACGTGTGGGGTATAGTTGGCCTTGTGCTTGCCTCTTAGCACCAATGCTATTCTGCTGGCAAGTCTTCCTAATACTAGATCAGTTGCGTCAATCACCAACCACTCTTTGGTTGCAGTCTGTGCATTAGCCGAAACTGTCTTGTAGCTCTGATAGTCCACTGTGTTGATTTTTAAGTTAATACTATATTTTGTTGCGATTTTCCCCTATATAAGGGGGTGCAAAGGTAGTAAAAATTTTTAAAGTGCCAAAATATGAGCAATTTCATATAAATTTTTATTGATAAGGTTGTGTTTTGTACAGGCCTGATTGAACGGAGTATAAGTTATATCTCCATTCACCTGCCCTATCATTACACCGCTCCAACCCTTCAGCAGAGCCTCTACAGCGCCGTTTCCAAGCACACTTGCCAGAACCCTGTCATTACAGGTAGGGGAGCCGCCCCTTTGTATATGACCTAAAGTTGTAACCCGGGTATCATAATGCGGCAATTTTTCCTTAACCTTGGCAGCCACCTCGTGGGCACTACCTGCATCATCCCCCTCTGCCACTACAATTATGCCGCTGGTCTTGTTTTTTCTCCTTTCATTGGTAAGGTACTGGCACAACTTGTCAACATCTGTGTGGTATTCTGGAATAAGGCATTGCTCTGCACCTGTTGCAATTCCGGTATAAAGGCCAATAAAACCCGCATCACGCCCCATAACCTCTACAAAAAAGAGGAGATTGTGGGAATCTGCGGTATCCCTAATCTTATCAATTGCCTGTACAGCTGTATTTATTGCTGTATCAAAGCCTATGGTAAAATCAGTACCATAAATGTCGTTGTCTATTGTCCCCGGAACGCCCACTACAGGAAAATCAAACTCTTCATACAATGCATTTGCCCCTCTGAAAGAACCGTCACCTCCAATTACAACCAGGGCATCTATTCCGGCCTCCTTAAGGTTTTCAATTGCCTGTGCCCTAACCTGTGCCTCCATAAACTGCGGGCATCTGCTGGATTTGAGCATAGTGCCGCCTCTGTCAATTATTTTGGAGACGGAATGGGATTGCATACCAAAGAACCTGTTATCAAGAATTCCCTGATATCCCCTCATAATCCCTACGGGCTCCACACCTTTATATATGCAAGTTCTCACCACCGCCCTTATGGCAGCATTCATTCCGGGCGCATCACCTCCGGAGGTGAGCACTCCAATTCTCTTGAACTTCTTGGATTCCATCATAGCTGTCTGTTTCTTGTTTATATAACAAAATTACTGATTTTTTTTAAGTACTTTTGCAGCAAATTTTAGGCAAAACTATGAAAATTGGAGATTTGGATTTGGGAGAGAAGCCACTTTTTTTGGCCCCAATGGAGGATGTTACAGATGCATCATTCAGATATATATGCAAGGAGTTTGGCGCAGATATGATGTATACAGAGTTTGTCTCATCAGACGGGCTCATTAGAGATGCAAAAAAATCTTTGGCCAAACTTGTAACATTTGACTACGAGAAACCCATAGGAATCCAAATCTATGGTCATATTCCCGATGCCATGGTAGAGGCTGCCCGTATGGCAGAAGATGCTGCCCGTATTGCAGGGGGAGCCGGTCCGGATATTATAGACATCAACTTCGGGTGCCCGGTGAGCAAGATAGCAGGGAGGGGAGCTGGAAGTGGAATGATGCGTTTCCCAGATAAGATGGTGGAGATAACCAAATCTGTGGTGGAGGCGGTAAAACTGCCGGTTACAGTAAAGACCCGCCTTGGATGGGATGAGGATTCAAAGATAATTGTGGAGCTGGCAGAGAGATTGCAGGATGTGGGAATTGCTGCCCTTACCGTGCACGGCAGAACCAGATGCCAGATGTACAAAGGGGAGGCAGACTGGACCCTCATTGGAAAGATAAAAGAGAACCCAAGGATGCATATACCTATAATAGGTAATGGTGACATTACGGATGGCCCTGGAGCTGCTGCTGCATTTGAGAGGTACGGTGTGGATGGCATTATGATAGGTAGGGCCACATACGGCCGTCCGTGGATTTTTAAAGAGGTGAAACATTACCTGCAGCACGGAGAAGAGATGCCACCGCTCACTGTAATTGAGAAGGTGGAGCTGGCCAAGAAACATTTTGCCAAATCAATATCGGTAAAGGGAGACCGCGTGGGGGTTCTGGAGATGCGCCGCCACCTGAGCAACTACTTCAAATGTCTTCCAGACTTCAAAGATACCCGCCTGAAGCTTGTTACAGAGAATGACCCTGCAAAGGTTGTGGAGCTGTTGGATTATGTTGCTTCCCGATGGGGAGAATTTTAACCTCTATCGGGATAAAGAAGAGTCTTTTTTTAAGGTCTTCACTCAAATATGGGTTTCCCATAAGGCGTTTGCTGTCTTTTTCTGTGGTGAGTACAACTGAGGTGGGGTACATTGCTGCCCAGTTGTTCAGATCCTTTATGTTGGATTTTGTGAAGTTGTAGTGGTCGGGGTATTTTATGGAGTTCAAAATCTTGTACGAGCCGCATACGTGGTTGCGGAACTCGGTGTCGTTGGCAATTCCTGTAAAGAAGATTGCACTGCCCGAGTAGATATAGCGGCTGTCTGCAACAGCTGGTTCTACTCCAACAGGGCTTCCGTAACTGATGTATGAGAAACAGAGGTTCTGATCGTTTCGTAACCCTAATTTCTGGCGCCACTCTTTTTCTACGGGGGCTATCTGGGCAGCGGCAAGAGGCTCGTCTATAATGCCGTCGTGCTCTCCAAAACGGGGAGATTTGGTTACAATTACAGAGTCTGCACGCTTTATCTGCTCCGGAAGGTCTCTCAGCCTGCCAAGAGGGAGAAGATTGTCGGTGAAGATTGGGTTGTGCCAGTTTACAAGTACAATTGAGTGGGATGGTTTTACCCTGCGGTGCTGGAAGGCATCATCCAGTATAATGAGCTGTGGGCGGAGCGGGCCTGACTCCCCGGCTGCTGGGGTCTCCGGCAAAGCCAGCAGTCTCTCTATTCCCTCCCGTCTGTCTGCACAAACTGCAACGGTAATGTGCGGGAACTTGTGCTTTATCTGCATTGGTTCATCCCCAATTTCTGCAAAGGTATCTTTGTCTGAGGCTATTCTGAACCCTTTTGTTTTCCTTTTGTATCCTCTTGAGAGTACAGCAATGCGGTATTTCTCCTGCATCATCCTTATTATCATCTCTGTGTGCGGAGTCTTGCCGGTTCCGCCAACTGTAATGTTACCTACGCAAATTACGGGTACGGGATATGATACACTTTTCTTTATCCCTTTGTCGTAAAGGAAATGTCTGATTTTTAGTGTTATCCAGTAAGGAAAAAGTAAAATCTTGCTTTTTAGGGGTAACATCCTGTAGGGTTTTATAGGTTGGATACAAATGTAGCAATTATAAACCAAACCATCTGAAAAATTGTTAGTAGCCACATATATTAAAAATTCAACCTATGTGTTATTCAAACGGTTACAAAGCGGCTCCACCCAAGGGCGGTGGGGCAGCATATTTCAGGGCAGCAGGGTTTGTTGTGATATTGCTGCTCATTTTGTCAGGAGTGCCTGTTTCTGGATTTTCCGGCAATCCTGTACAGCAGAACATTGATGTGCAGGGGAAGGTTACAGATGCCAACGGAGAACCGCTTATTGGGGTTTCTGTTATGGTAAAGGGGGAGAGCACAAATGTGGCCATTACAGATGTAGACGGTTTTTATTCTTTGAATGCTCCTGCAAATGGCATATTGGAGTTTTCTCTTATTGGAATGGAGAAGAAAGAGGTTCCCATAAATGGGAAAGGGGTGATAGATGTTGTCCTCAGAGATGACAACCTGTTGCTTGAGGAGCTTGTGGTTGTGGGATTCGGTTCCCAGAAGAAAGAGAATCTTACAGGTGCGGTGGCTACCGTAAATGTAGGGCGTACTATGGAGAGCAAGCCTTTTACAGATCCGGCAAAAGGGTTGCAGGGAGCAGTTCCGGGCCTTACCATTACCTTTTCCAATGGTGCAATTGACCAGTCTCCTGCTATAAATATCAGGGGTATGGGTTCCCTTAATGCAACAGATGGAGGTTCGCCTCTAATTCTGGTAGACAATGTGGTGATCAGTGACATTTCGCTTGTAAATTCAGATGACATTGAGAGTATATCGGTTCTTAAAGATGCGGCCTCTACTTCCATTTATGGTGCAAGGGCAGCTTTTGGTGTAATCCTTATAAAAACCAAGAGTGGAAAAATGGGAACCAGATTTACCGCCAGCTATTCCAACAACTTCTCTTGGGGTACCCCAACTGTATTGCCACAGTTCCCAAAAGATGCAGTGGCAGAGATTGCTGCAATGGATGCTGCAATGGCCCGTGGCAAACAGGCTTTTGATATGTTTGGAATGAAGGCCCAACCACTTATGACCGGTATTACCAACTGGATTGCAAATTACTCCCATAACCGTAAAGGAAATGAGATGATAATGGGAGAGGATTTTGAAATCCTGGATGGAGTAACATATTTCTACAGATTGTGGGATCCTGTAAAGGAGATGTACCAGAAATGGACTCCGCAGCAGAGCCATAATCTGCAGGTTACAGGTGGCAGTGAGAAGATTAGTTTTGTCCTTAGTGGAGGTTATCAGTATCAGGAGGGTATCCTTAAGATAAAACCCGATATCCTTAACAAATACAACCTTTCATTAAGTGTAAATGCCACACCTGCCAGATGGGTAGATTTGGATGCAAGGCTCAATATGAGGCAGTTTGATTATGATTCGCCATACCAGTACCAGGATCCATTTTACTATATGTGGCGCTGGGGAACCTATTTCCCTTACGGTACCTATACAGATGAGAATGGTACATCTGCCTATTTCAGACATATTCCTGGGTATCTGCACAATGCCTCCTACAATACCAGCAGGGAGACATACCAGAATGCACAGGTGGCAGCCACATTTTATATTGGAGATCTGGTACAGCTCAGGAGTGAGTTTGCCTACTCTACAAAGCATAAGAATATCCACAAGACAGGAGGATATGTTGCAATGTGGGATTTCTGGGGCGGAGGTTTGAACTACAACACAAAACTTCCGGGCAGTTCTGCAGATGAGACAGATTTTACCTCATCCAAAACAACCCAGATAACCTCAAATACATACGCCACTTACGAGCAGGCATTTGGTGACCATACCATAAAAGTTACAGCCGGCCTTAATGTGGAGAAAGGGGAGTACACAGAGCAGTTCTCAAAGAAAATGGGGCTGATGGATAATCAGATGGGGCAGCTTCCACTTGCAACAGGTACAGCCACAGTGGGTGGAGATGCCAGTGATTGGGCTGTTGTAGGATGGTTCGGGCGTGTAAACTACAACTACAAGAACAAGTATCTTGCAGAGCTCAACGGCAGGTATGACGGTTCATCAAATTTCCCATCTCACTCCCGATGGGCATTCTTCCCTTCATTCTCTGTAGGTTACCGCATCTCAGAGGAACCATTTTTTGCTCCTGTAAAGAGAGTGGTCTCTGATATGAAGATAAGGGGGTCATACGGACTCATAGGGAACCAGAATGTGGGGGCAGACCGTTTCATTCCAACAATGTCCACTGCATATGCAAACTGGTTGGTAGATGGGGTTAAGGTGCTTTATACCGGGCTCCCTGCAAATGTCTCCTCAAATCTTTTCTGGGAAGATATTGCCACATTGGATATTGGTGCAGACATCAGGTTCTTCAATAACCGCTACGGAATAACCTTTGACTGGTTCCAGCGTGAGAACCGCAATATGTTGAGTGTGGGCGAAACCCTCCCTGAGAGTTTTGGTACTGCAGCCGCAATGGTAAATGACGGACGTTTGAGAACCCGTGGCTGGGAGGTTACCATAGATGGAGGCCACACCTTCTCAAATGGCTTGAGCATTTACGCCAATGTAAATGTGAGTGACTACAAGAGTGTCATTACCCAGTGGAATGCAAATTCTGCCAATCTTCTTACCTCCAACTATAAAGGTAAAACTATTGGAGAGATTTGGGGATTTGAAACAGACCGTTACTTTACATCGGCAGAGGATGTGGCGGCATCACCAAGCCAGGTGGGGTTGCAGACCGGCAACTTTGTATTTGGCCCTGGTGACATAAAATACAAAGACCTTAACGGGGACAATGTAATTTCTGCAGGGGCTTCAACCCTACAGGACCACGGAGACCTTAAGGTAATAGGAAATACAACTCCAAGGTACCAGTACAGCTTTAGGGTAGGAGGTGCCTGGAAGGGGTTTGATGTGGACATTTATTTCCAGGGCATAGGGAAGAGACAACTTTGGGCAACAGGCAATGAGGCAATCCCTTACTACAGGGGTGCAGATGTGATGTACCAGCACCAGATGGATTTCTGGAGCCCTGAGAACCCTGATGCAAAATATCCGCTTCCATACACCGGCAACGGCTCAACAGCAATCAGCGGTATAAGGTATATGGCAAATGCGGCAGCAAACAGCGGTAACAACTTCTATCCACAAACAAAATACCTTCTTAACCTCTCATATTTGAGGCTGAAAAATCTTACAATAGGGTATTCTCTTCCCGACAGATTGATCAGCAGGGCAAACCTTACAAAGGCAAGAGTGTACTTCAGTGGGGAGAATCTGTTTGAATTCTCACAGAAAAAGATTCCTATTGACCCTGAGATTACTGCAGGTTCTTCTACCTCAAACTTCTACGGCAGAACTGCTCCGTTTGAGAGGATACTTTCATTTGGAATACAACTTACTATGTAAAAAGGAGACATTATGAAAAAGAGATATTATACAACAGGCAGACAATGGGGAGGGGCAAGAGTTTTTGCAATACTTGCAATAGCAGTATTGCTTGCGTCCTGTTCAAAAGATTTTTTGGACAGGGGTTCAAAAGTTGTGTTCAGCGATGAAACATTCTGGACAAGTGAGAACAACGTAAAATCCTATTGCTGGGAATTCTACAACCTTTTTACAGGTTATGGAACAGGTACAAACGGCGATTTTTACTTCACCACATTTACAGATGACCAGGCGGCCCGCTCAATGGATTTGTTCCCTACAGCAGCCCCAGCCTCCAACTCCCATTGGGATTATACCTATATAAGAAAGGCAAATCTGTTGTTGGAGAGGGTGCCGGCTATGGAGTCGCTTACTGCTGAGGCTGCAAACCACTATTTGGGGGTGGCCCGTTTCTTCAGGGCATTTGAGTATGCCAACCTGGTACGCCATTTTGGAGATGTACCATATATAAACAGGTATCTGGACCAGAGTGAAGTTGAGGCAATATATGCCCCACGTACCCCACGTGCGGCTGTTGTTGACAGTATAATGGCTGACTTGCAGTTTGCTGCCCAAAGTATCCGCTCTACAGACAGGAACAAGGCTCTTGGGGATGCAAATATGGTTTCCCAGGAGGTGGTGTGGGCATATATGAGCAGGGTTGCCTTGTATGAGGGAAGTTATGCCAAATATGTTGCAGGGGATGCTGCCCGTGCTGCTGCACTTCTGCAGATTGCAAGGGAGGCTGCAGGAAATGTTATCGGGAAGAACAGTTTCTCCCTTACCCCAGTTTACCACCAGCTGTACGGCTCATTGGACCTCTCAAAAAATCCTGAGGTGCTGCTTTATAAATCGTATGTTTCGGGTATCCTTACCCACTCGGTAATTGGGTATACAAACAGCAGTACAATGATGAGCGGACTTACAAAAGATGCGGTAAATTCATTCCTGTGCTCCGACGGGCTTCCAATCTCATTGTCTCCAATGTATGCGGGCGATGAGACAATTTCCCAAACTCTCTCAAACAGGGATTTGCGCCTTGTGCAGTCTGTGGAGGGGGAACTGGCATACATAGGCAACCCTAACGAGAAAGGGTTCACCTCCAGCACAGGATATATTATTGCCAAATTCAATAATGAGGGGTTGGGAGCTTCTGAAGTGCTGGCTCCAAATAACCCTACAGATGCCCCAATCTTCTGGTTGGCCGAGGTGCTTTTGAATTATGCAGAGGCTTCAGCAGAACTTGGAGTTCTTACCCAGGGAGATTTGGATGCAACGGTGAATTTGCTTCGTGCCAGGGCAGGGGTGGCTCCACTTCTTCTGGGAGCCGTTCCAAATGACCCATTGCGGGATGCAGATGTTTCACCTCTATTATGGGAGATACGCAGGGAGCGCCGCAGCGAACTCATTATGGATGGGTTCAGGGAGTGGGATATCCGCAGATGGGGCAAACTGGAATACCTTAATCCTGCAGTAAAACCGGATATATTCCTTGGTGCCCGCATTGCCTCCGCCTCAGCAGCACCTGATGCTCTTCCCGACGGATTGTCCATCTCATCAGACGGATACATTCTCCCTTATGGAGTTGGTGTGGGGCGCCCGGTTGAGGTGCCTAAAAACTACCTTGATGCAATCCCTACCGGACAGCTCACCCTCTACCAGCTCAAAGGGGTGGATTTTCCTCAGAACCCAGGGTGGTAGATTCTATACAAAAAACAGGCAACCATTTGGTTGCCTGTTCTATATAAACAATGTTATGTTAAAGGATTACTGTTGGTCTGAATCCCACCATACATTGATTGTCCAAGCGTCATCAGCCTGGTTCCACTGGTCAAGTGACATATTTGCACCTGGAACCTCGTTACCGATAGCCTGCAGGTTATCAGCATTGTAGTTGAACTCGTGTGAACACTGTCTCCATCTGCGGAACTGTTTGCCAGCAGGAATACCTTTCAAAGCAGCAGCAGTAACATCGTGCAATGCAGGGATACCCCAACCGAAGAACAAATCAGGATTGAAGTCATATCTTCTCATATCGTTCCAGATTTCTACAGAGAAATTCATTGCAATACGTTTCTGAGTAAGAATGTGACCTAGAGTAAGATCATTCTGAGAACCGATACCGTTAGCAAGGAAGTTATCCATATCCTCCTGAGCCATTGGAGTGAATGAAGGACATCTTGCAAGAGATGCATCCTCATTAACCCACAAGTTTAATTTAACGTTCATCTGCTCCATAGAAGCTTTGATACCCTCTTTGTAAGCAGCGTATGCACCAGATTTGTCACCTTTGTTGAACAATACCTCAGCTTTGATGAAGCAAGCCTCAGCATAAGTAGAAAGGTAAGTGTATGATGAAACGCGAGTGTAGTATGTACCAGACTCTGCAGCCTGTAGGTCATCCTCACCAGCAGCACCTGTAAGAACGTTAGCTCTTCTATAAAGAAGGTCACGGTTTGCAGCATAACCTTTAGAAGAAGAGGTAGCCTCTACATAAACTGTATCGCCTTTGCGCTCAACAAGGTCAGTCTGAATGTACCAACCGCCCTCAGCTGTAGCATAAGAAGCGCGGATAGGACCGTTAACCAAGCTTGGAGAATTCTGAGAAGTCATATCAACACCAAGAGTACGTCTCCAGCCGTTAAGCAGTTTGTACTCACCAGGAGCAGCTTTAGGAGAGTATGCCCAAGGAAGGATCTTGTCTGCACGTGGGTCCTCTACGCCATAACCAGCAAAGTTTGTAAGGTTATTATACAACATCTCTGTTGCCATATAACCTGAGTTCATACCTGATACTGAGTAAAGTGGAGAGTAGTCAACTGGCTCATCCCAACCAAGAACGTCGTGAGTTGTACTGTTGTCATCAGTATGGTTGATAATCATATTGTCACCATTGCTCTGTGGAGCATTTGCAAGAGCTGTAAGGATAGCATCAACATCATATTTTCCATCTTTGTAAGAACCAGCCTGTTTCTTGTTAAGTTTGTTGATCCAACGAGCTTTTAGAAGGTTACCGAATTTAATCCATTTCTGAACGTTTCCGCCACCCCACCAGTCACCAACTGAAAGAGCTGGAAGAAGTGAAGACTGAGATTTCGCAAGAAGATCAAGACCCTGATCCAAAGCTTCCAAACAGCCAAGGTAGATAGTTTTACCATTGTCATAAGCAGGAGTTGCATCCTCGCCAATACCCTCAGTGAAAGGCATCTCACCGTGAAGGTCAGTCATTAGCATATAACCGTAAGCGTAGATAATTCTTGCAACACCGGCATAGTGCCAAGCCTCTGCCTCCATTGCTTTTGTATACATATCCTCAATGTTACAAGCAGCACCTACAAACCACCACTGGTAAGCTGTAGTTACAGCACCCTGCTGAGGATTCCAATATGACATATGCCAATAAGTACTACCATTGTAGTTACGTGTCCAGTCACCCATTGACATAGTAGAACGCCAAGAAGCGAATTGTGTGGCACTGTTGGTATAGAACTCAATATGCGCCAAACGGTTCTCATATGTAGCACTTGCTGAAGATGGGTTCTCAGGATCGGTATTAACATCCAGCCATTTGTCGCAAGATGTCAACGATAGAGCCATCAAGCAAATACCGCACAATATAATTGATTTAATTAATTTCATAATATTTCAATATTAATATTATTTATTGTTTAGTTTAGAATGTCAGGTTAATACCGAATGTCATACCTGAAGTTGAAGGGATACCGCAGTAGTCGAAACCAACTGAAGATGAACCACCAACACCAGCACCTGCAGCAGCAGCCTCAGGATCGCCATTGTAGTTGGTGAACAACAATAAGTTGTTTGCAGCAACTGATACGTTAGCACCTTTCAAGAAACCGGTTTTCTTCATCAAAGCTTTAGGGAAGTTATATGACAAAGATAGTGAGCGCAATCTTAGTAGATTTACATCTGTAATGTAGTTAGCACACTCCTTGTTATAGTAGCTCTGATAGTAGCTTTGGATGATGTTGTAACCGCTGGTAACTTTACCTGAATACATATAAGTTTTGTCAGCCTCCCAAGTGTTGGTTACAGGGTTACCGTCTTTGTCAACACCAGAAACAGTTAGAGGTTTGTTACGGAAATCAGCAGAGAACTGGCTGGTACCTGCATTATCCATAGCGTACTGAGTACCGTTTACAACGTCACCACCTACGCGGAACTCCCACAACATGTTGAATGTAAATCCTTTCCAAGATAGAGTGTTATTGAAACCACCAGTGAAAGTAGACTCACGATTACCAATCTCCTCAAGAGCAGTAGTGTAAGTAGGCATACCGTTAGCGTCAAGGATTACGTTGCCAGCCTCATCTCTGTTCCATTTGTAACCTGCGATAGCCATGAATTTACCGCCGTTAAATGAAGCAGCCTGCATGTTAGCATACTGTACATCTGTTAAGTACATAACGTCAAGACCCTCAGGAAGACCGTCCAAAGTACCACGGTTACCAGCCATATTCAAGCTCATATCCCAAGTGAACTCTTTATTCTCAATTGGAGTACCTGAAATCTGTAGCTCCATACCTTTATTATATACGTTACCTGCGTTGATAGAGCAGAAGATATAACCGGTAGACTGAGGACCACGTGGACTTAGAATCTGGTTGAATGAGTTGTTAGTATAGTAAGCATAGTCAACACGGAATCTGTTTTTGAAGAATGCCATCTCAATACCCAACTCTGTAGATCTTGTTTTCTCTGGTTTCAAGTAAGGGTTACCACGCTCCCAGTTGTTACCAACACCAATAGCACCACCAAGATATGTACCTACTGGCCATAGAGCTGTACTTGTCTCGTATACACCTGTATCTTTACCTACCTCAGCCCAAGATGCACGGATTTTACCGAAAGTAATTGCGCTGTCATTGTCAAGGATACCAGCTTTTACAAGAGGCTCAGTGAATACAACTGATCCACTTACTGATGGATAGAAGTATGAACGGTTCTCTTTAGGTAGAGTAGATGTCCAGTCGTTACGTCCTGTTACTGTTAGGAATACTGTGCTGTTCCAAGAAGCTCTAACCTCACCAAATACACCTGCAAGTCTCTTCTGAGAAGAACTGTGTGAGAAATCTTTATTATTATCAGTAGCATTTGCGTAAGAGAAGAAGTTAGGAACTGAGAAGTTGTAAGCCAACATAGATTGACGGTCAGTCTGAGTATCCTCAATTGAAGCACCCAACATTAGGTTAACGTCAAATTTACCCCACTGTTTGTTCATGTTTGACATGAAGTTGTGAGACAAATATTTGAAACGCATTGTATTGTCAGACATCATACCTTTCTGCCATACATCCTTGATTGCACCACCTGGAGCAATTCTCTTGGAGTTGACCTGAGTATACATATCCAAACCAATGTTGTAAGACAAGAACCACCATTTGGTAACGTCAGCTTTAACTTTCACTGAACCTGTCCAACGCTGGTTGTCATCCCAAATCTTGTTTTTGTTGATAATCCAGTAAGGGTTGTCTTTCTCATCCCATGGATCCAATCTGTCACCAAACATCTGATAACGTGAACCATCCTCGTTCAAGTAATGTTTCATATCATCAAATGGAGACCAAGTGTAAACAGCTGCTACAGCACCTGTACCTGATGAACCATAAAGACCGGCAGAAGTAAGGGTTTTGTCTGTATGAGCCTCTGAGTAAGATACGTTTGCAGAGAAAGTAAACAAACCAACTTTCTGCTCTCCGTTGAAACGTACAGTGTATTTGTTGTAACCTGTCAATGGAACAACACCTGTCTGATCATAGTATGAACCTGATAGGTAGTATTTGCTGTTCTCTGTACCACCGGCTACACTAACGCTCTCGTCAAAAACGTTACCAGTCTGGAAGAAGTCTCCAATGTTGTCGTAAGTTTTTGCGTTTGATTTCTCACCCCAAGAAGTGTATGAAAAATCGTTGAAGTTAGTTCTAACATAGTTACCGTTTGCATCATACTCCTCCTCCATATAACCTCTTGTATACTGGTTCTGAACCTGAGGAAGGTGTGTTACCCATGAAGAAGAGAATCTTGAGCTTACGTTAACCTCAACTGTACCAGCTTTACCGCTCTTTGTTGTAACAACAATCACACCGTTAGCAGCACGTGAACCGTAAAGAGCTGCAGCAGCAGGGCCTTTAAGAACTGACATGTTCTCAATATCCTCTGGGTTCAAGTCCATCAAACGGTTAGAAGTGGTAGTTGAAGATTTTGTAGAGCCGTCAAATGCAGAGTTACCACCAACTGAAGAAGAGTTATCATAGATGATACCGTCTACAACAATTAGAGGCTGGTTATCTTTACCCTCAGCAGCAGAAGTACCACCACGTAGGATAATCTGAGCACCAGAACCTGCACCACCACCAGACTGAGTGATGTTAACACCGGCAATCTTACCAGAAAGTGAAGAAATAGGGTTGGCAGTTTTGTTTTTCATCAACTCATCAGCTTTGATGTCTGATACTGCATAACCCAATGATTTTCTCTCTTTTTTGATACCCAATGCAGTTACAACAACGTCCTCCAACATAACCGCATCCTCTTCAAGGGTTACATTGATAACTGAACGGTTGTTTACAGGAATTGCCTGCTCCTGCATACCCATTAGTTGGAATACCAAAGTTCCGTTAGCTGGGACATCAATAACGTATTTACCGTCAATGTCGGTAGAGGTACCTGTAGAGGTACCCTGTAGCAATACATATGCGCCAATAAGAGGCTCTCCGTTTACATCGGATACTGTACCGCTAACTTTTACATTCTGTGCCCAAATTGCTCCTGTAGATAGAATCAAAGAAGCAAGTGCCATCACTACAAAACGTAATGAGCGACTTAGATTTTTTTGAGTGAACATAAAATAAATTTTAGGTTAATAATAAAATGTTGTTTTGGTTTGAATAAATATTCGAGCAAATTATCAAACAAATGTAAAAAAAATATCATAAAGTTGTTATTTCAAAAGTACTTTTTTGTCGGGAATACCTATATATGATAAATTTAATTTTATTTGAGGTAATCTTTAGTGTAGTTTTTATGCGTCAGATGTCTCATTGGTTAGTATGGAGCGTTAAAAGTGTGAATCTTGCATAATTGGGTTTAAGGTGTGAATTTTAAATAAAAAGTGGTTTCCATGGATAAAAAAAGCATGTTTTTTAAGGAAATCACAATATAATTTATACCTTTGCAAGATAGTATGGAGAAACTAAAACCAAACATTATAACAATTATTTATTAACCTAAAATTTATTTTATGTTCATTCACAAAAATCTAAGTCGCTCATTACGTTTTGTAATGATGACACTTGTGGCTGTAGCGTTCTCAATTAGCGCTTGGGCACAGAACATATCTGTTACAGGTACTGTTACAGATGTGAATGGAGAGCCAATTATTGGTGCGTATGTATTGGTACAGGGTACTTCAAACGGTACTTCTACCGATGTAGATGGTAAATACCAGATCAGCGTACCTTCAAATGGCACTCTAGAGTTCACTTTGGTGGGTATGAAAAATGAGGTTGTTGCAGTTAATGGCAAAGCTGTTATTAACGTAACAATGAAAGAGGATTCAGAGATGTTGGATGACGTTGTGGTTATCGGTTTCGGTACTCAGAAAAAAGAGAACCTTACTGGTGCTGTAGCTTCAGTTAACGTTTCTAAGGCTTTGGAGAGCCGTCCTATTGCTGACGTTGGTCGTGGTCTTCAGGGTATGACTCCTGGTTTGAACGTTAACTCAGGTTCTGGTGAGGTAGGTTCAGAGTCTACTATCAGAATCCGTGGTCAGGTTGGTTCAGCTCAGGGTTCTTCTGCACCACTTATCCTTTTGGATAACGTTGAGATTCCTTCAATCCAGATGGTTAACCCAGATGACATCGAGTCAATCTCAGTATTGAAAGATGCTGCTTCTTCAGCTATCTACGGTGCTAAAGCTGCGTTTGGTGTTATCTTGATCACATCTAAGAAAGGTGCTAAAACTGAGTCTGTAAGTGTATCTTACTCTGGTAACGTTGCTTTCCAGAACCAGGCTAAAGATTTCGAGATTGCAGGTGTTGATGGTTTGCACTATGTAGTTGAGGCTGCTGAGCGTGGTGGTACTTACACTCCTTCAGGTGCTTTCTGGTTGATTGACCGTGCTGGTTACAATGCTGCTAAAGCTTGGAAAGAGAAATATGCTGACCTTGATCCTATGTCTCCTCTAACTTACGGTCGTGACTGGTATCTTTTGGATGGCAAATATAAAGTAGGTATCCGTACTTATGATCCATATGAGTATTTGGTAAGAAAGAATGCTCCTTCTCAGACTCACAACTTGTCTGTTGCAGGTAAATCTGGTAACACCAACTACAACATCAGCTTGGGTTTCTTGGATCAGAGCGGTATGATGAAAACTACCGATTTTGACAAATACAGCCGTTACAATGCTAACGTTCGCGTTAATACTAAAGTTAATGACTGGATTAGCGTACGTGCAGGTTTGATGTTCTCTAAAACTGAGAAGAACTGGGCATACTCAAGTACTTCAACTACTTCAGACGTATGGTACTACTTGTTCCGTTGGGGTGCCAACTATCCTCTTGTTCCTACAGATGAGTATGGCAACAACTTGAACAGTGCAACTTATGAGACTTCAATTGCTAACAAAGCTTCTACAATCAACAGATATACCAGTGTAAATGCAGGTACAACAATTACTCCTCTAAAAGACTGGAATATTGATTTCGACTACACTTATGCTACTAACGAGGTAAGAAACACTTATCCTGGTTCAAGCTTTACTGGTGGTCACCTATGGTATTCTTCAACAGCATATCCAGATGGTCACACTGTAAATAATGAGTGGAACGAGTTCAACAAAATGGGAAGCACTCTAACTGCACAGTACTTTGCTCCTTATGAGTATGTAAATACATCTTCTGCATCTTCTTTCAACAGAATTTACAAAGATGCTGGTGTTTCTGAGCGTCAGACTTTCAACGCTAAAACTACTTATGACCTTCAGATTAAGGAGAACCACAACTTCAACTTTATGCTAGGTCTTCAGGCAGTTAGCTACGAGTACGAGAGTGTATGGGGTAACAAGAAAAACTTGTTGGTTTATGACAACCCTCAGTTCGATCTTGCAACTGGTGACCAGACAACTGGCGGTAGCCACTCTTGGAACTCACAGTTTGGTGTATTTGGCCGTATCAACTACAACTACAAAGAGAAATATCTTGTTGAGGCTAACCTTCGTTACGATGGTACTTCAAAATTCCCTGGTGAGCTTAAATGGAGATGGTTCCCATCATTCTCTGCTGCTTGGCGTGTAACTGAGGAGCCTTGGATGGAGGGTGCAAAATCTGTTCTTTCTTCTTTGAAAGTTAGAGGTTCATGGGGTACTATCGGTGACCAGTCAGTAGCAGGTTCATTGTATATTCCTACTATGGGCTTGGGTTCTACTTCTTGGGTTCACGATGGTAAAGTAAATGACCCTTACTTTGCAACTCCTTCAGCAGTAGCTTCAACTATCACTTGGCAGGATATTACTACCCTTGGTTTTGGTTTGGACGCTAAATTGTTCAACAAATTGGGTGTAACATTTGACTGGTATCAGAGAAAAACCAACAACATGATCGTTCCTATGGAGGGTGTTGGTTATGGTTTCGGTTCTTCAGCTCCTAAGGGTAACTTCGGTTTCCTAACAACTAAAGGTTGGGAGTTGGCTTTGGATTATGGCCACGTATTTGAGAGTGGTTTCAGCATTAACGTAACTGCTGGTGTTGCAGATGCTGTAACAACAATTGACGAGTATGGTACAGGCCGTACAGTAGGTAACTGGTACAACGGTAAAACTTACGGTGAGATCTGGGGTTTCAAAGTTGACAGACTATTTACAAAAGATGACTTCGTATACGATGCAAACGGTAACTTGGTTACTGTAAAATCTGATGATGGTTACAATGTTTACCAGTTCTCAGACCCTAATATGCCAACTCAGGGTAAATACAACTCTGGTCAGTATATCTTTGGCCCTGGTGACGTTAAATTCAAAGACCTTAACGGTGACGGCGTAATCAACAACGGTGATCCTTCAAACAAAGAGTATGGTATTGGTACAGTAGAGAACCACGGTGACCTTACAGTTATTGGTAACACTACTCCTCGTTATGAGTATAACTTCCGTGTTGACTTGGCATACAAAGGATTCGATTTCTCTGCATTCTTCCAGGGTATCGGTTCAAAACAGATGTGGGGTTCTTCACACTTGTCAATCCCAGGATTTGATACAGGTGGTGGTTGTATGGCTCAGGCATTTGCAGAGGACTTCTGGTATGAGACTATCGTAGACGGTAAAGTTGTTGATGCTAATTATGATGCTTTCTATCCAAGAGCTTATAACCTTGGTACATCATCAACTGGTTTCAATATGCAGGTATCAGACAAATATCTTTTGGATATGTCTTACTTGAGACTTAAGAACGTAACTTTGGGTTACTCAATCCCTGAGAAGATTCTTAAGAAAGCTCATATCAGCAAACTACGCGTATATGCATCATTGGAGAATTTCTTGACATTTGATAACTTGAACGGACTTCCAATTGACGTTGAGGAGACTCCAGGTTACTCATCATTCAACGAGAGCAACTACAACAGTGGTAGAGCTGGTGTTGGTACTCCAACCTTCAAGAGTGCTTCATTTGGTGTTCAGTTAACTTTCTAATAAGATAAATGAAAATGAAAAAATTAACATATTTATTGTTCTCAATAACACTACTTGCCTTGACAAGTTGTGAAAGTTTCCTAAATCGTGAGTCTAAGACCACAATGGACGATGGAAACTTCTGGACATCAGAGAATAACCTACGTTATTTTGTAAACTATGCATATCCTACTTATTTTGTTGGTTATGCATCAGGATGGACCACTCCTTATGTTCCAGGTGTATATCCTGGTGAGTGGAGTGATGACAACACTAAAACTGCTATGCAGGCTAACCTAAGACAAGCTGTTCCTGCTGATAACTGGTACAGAGCTGAGAGTTCTGCTCCATACTGGATTCAGTATACTGGTGCAGGTCCTTGGAACTTTGGATGGATCCGTAAATGGAACCTTATGATTGACAGACTTGATATGATGAAAGAGAACGGCGTACTTAACGATGAGGCTTATGGCCACTGGACAGGTGTTGCACGTTTCCTTAGAGCATACGAGTATTTCCGTTTTGTAATGTCATTTGGTGATGTTCCTTACTATGACTATGTTGTAGATGCTGAGGATTTCGATAACCAGTACAAAGCAAGAGACCCTCGTAATATGGTTATGACCAAAGCTATGGAGGATTTGGACTATGCTGTTGCAAACGTAAGAGAGAATGATGGCGCAAACTACATTAACAAATATGTTGTTGCAGCATTCGCTTCGAGATTCATGTTGTTTGAGGCTACTTGGTATAACTACCATAAAAACTGGTACGACTATTCTGCTGATGCTAAGAAATTCTTGGAGGCATCTGTTAGATATGCAGAGGTTGTAATGAACTCAGGCAAATTTGCATTTGATACAGATTTCCGTTCATTGTTTGGTTCAACTGCACAGAAAGGTACTGAGACCATTATGTTTAGAGCATCTTTGGAGGGTAAATCTACCCACTGTATTGCTTCATACTCTAACCTTACTGAGAGCCAGGGTTATACAGCTAACCTATCTAACCTTAAATCTTGGATTTGTAACGATGGTAAACCTTATACTGAGTCTGCTGTAGCTAATGCTGACAGCTGGAGAATTCAGGATATGGCTGTTACCCGTGACCCTCGTTTTGAGGCTACTTTCTGGAGAGAGCCAGCAAACACTCCAACTGGTATCTACTGTACTAAATTCATCGACCGTGAGGGTCCTACTTACTCTCTTGATGAGAGCGTTAAACAGGGTAAAGTAAGACCTGCAAAATATGCTTCTAACACCAATACCAACGGTGCTCCTATTATCCGTTTGGCTGAGGTTGTCCTTAACTGGATTGAGGCTAAAGAGGAGCTTGCTATCCACTTTGGTGGTGCTAAAGTTACTCAGGATGATATTGACAGATCAATCAATGCTATCCGTAACCGTCCACTTGATGATGAGGCAATTGCTGTAGGTGTACAGAAAACTGCTCCGCTTATCCTTGCTGAGCTAGTTGATGATCCTGCTCGTACTTCAGAGGTTGAGGCTAAGACTAAAGGTGGTATTACAGGTTCTGCACTTCTATGGGAGATCCGTAGAGAGCGCCGTATGGAGTTCTACATGGAGCAGACTCGTATGATGGATATCCGCCGTTGGGGTAAACTTGAGCTAATGGATGGTGACATCAACCCAGACATCCTTGTTGGTGCTTGGATTGATTACAATGAGACTTCAGATCCTGCAAGAAACCAGAAAGTATTTGACTTGTTGAAAGATAACCAGATTGGTAAACTTAAAGTTCAGAAACTTGACGGTTCAGTAGTTGTATATGATGGTGAGAATAAAGCTGACATGGTTGGTTTTGTAATTCCTACAAACGTTGCCAACAGATACAATGTTGAGGAGAGAAACTATCTTGAGCCAGTTTGTACAGATGTTATTTCTCAGTACATTACAAGAGGTTACACTATTGAGCAGAACCCAGGTTGGGAATAATTGTTATAAATTAACAAATATTTGCTAATTTTGAGGAGACCGTATTTACGGTCTCCTCTTTTTTTAACAAATGATTGATTATGAAAATACTTCTCACATTATTCCTGACTCTTTGCTTTTTGGGCAACAGTTATGCAAAAACAATAAGCGGTAAAGTTTTTAACGCTGGTAAAGGTTTGTCTGGTGTTGTTGTAACAGATGGAAAATACTTTACAGTAACAGATTCCAAAGGAGTTTATTCTTTAAAAGTTTCCAAAGATGCTGAACATATATATATTGTAACTCCGTCGGGATATATACCTGCATGCAAGGGTGGTACTCCATTATTTTATAGAGATTTGAATGGCTCTGATTTTGACTTTGAGCTATATGAGTTTGGTGTTCCGGGTGGAACTTACAGGTTATTGGCAGTTGGAGACCCCCAGCCAAAAGGTGACAATGCTTTTTACAGATTGGAACATGAGGCTTTTGCAGATCTTAGGGAGATGGGCAAGAAGTGCCGAGAAAATAATTTGCCGGTATTCAGTATTTTTTTGGGCGATATCCTATATGATAACCTGAATCTGTATCCACACATTCAGGAGATGATGCATAATATCCAGATGCCTGTATGGCCAGTTATTGGAAATCATGATCATGATATGAATGTGACAGAGGATTTGGCAAGTTCACGTGAATACAGCAAACATTTTGGTCCTGCGTATTATGCATTTAACGCGGGTAGGGATTATTATATAGTACTGGACAACATTTTGTATAATGGTATTGAAAATTATAAGGAAGGGTTGGATAGCAGACAGATAAACTGGGTTAAGGATTATCTGAAATATGTTCCAAAAGGTTCGCATATTTTTGTGGCGATGCATGCTCCTGTGTTCTTTTACAGATGGAAAGACTATAAGATGGTTATGGCTGATGAGTTTGTTGGTTTGTTCAAAGATTATAAAGTAACCGTTATAAGCGGTCATACCCATATACAATACAACTATGAGATAAATGAGAATATGAGGGAGTTCAATATTGCTTCTGTAGGGGGTGCATGGTGGATATGGGATGTTATGTACAGCAGGGATGGAACTCCGTGCGGATACCAGGTGTTTGATTCAAATCATAAGGGGATAACAAATTTCTGGAAGTCTACAGGCAAGCCTGAAGATTATCAGATGAAAGTTTATCCGATTGGTACAGTAAAAGGACACCTTAATGATATATGTGTTAAAGTTTGGAATTGGGACAACCGGTGGAAGGTGGAATGGTATGAGGATAATGAATATAGAGGGGATATGAAGCAATATAGCGGAAAAGATCCGGATTATCACACAGCTTTGCAAATGGGATATGCGCTCAATGGATGTAAAGGTGCGGTATCAGCTATTCCCGACAGCTATTTCTATTTTTCTGCAACACCATCAGCAAATGCCGGAGTAGTGAAAATTGTTGTAACTGATGCAGCAGGAAAGAAATATACAGAAGAAATAGATTTAAAATAAATCTTCAAATGGAGAAATAATATTTATCTTTGGTACAGACACAAAAATTTCAAATACTATGTTTGCAAAAGAGACTTATATAAATAGACGCAAGCGTCTGATGGAGAAAATAGATAATGGAATTATCCTTTTGTTGGGTAACAGTGAGGCTTCAAGCAATTATCCTGCAAATACCTACAAGTTCAGACAAGACAGTACTTTCCTTTATTTCTTTGGCCATAATGAGCCTGATTTGGCTGCAATTTTGGATCCTCAGAGTGGGGAGGAGATTCTGTTTGGAAATAATGTGGATATGGATGATATCATTTGGATGGGTCCTCAGCCAACCATAGCAGAGAAAGGTGAGAAAGTGGGTATTTCTCACACAGAGCCTTTTGGTGCACTTGGCAAATATTTGGAGCAGGCTCAGAAAGAGGGTAGAAAGGTGCATTTTTTGCCACCTTACCGTAATCACAACAAAATTCTTTTGAATGCCCTTTTGAATATCCCTATTGCAAATCTTAAAGCAGAGGCTTCATTGGAGCTTATTAAGGCAGTTGTAGATTTGAGAATCATTAAGGAGCAGTGTGAGTTGGATGAGATTCACAAGGCGTGTGATATTGGTTACCAGATGCATTTTACTGCAATGAAGATGGCCAAGTTGGGTATGGTGGAGCAGGAGATAGCAGGTGTTATGGAGGGTATTGCACATTCATACGGAGCAATGACTTCCTTCCCGACAATTCTTTCACAGAATGGAGAGACTCTTCATAACCACTCCCATCATCAGATTCTTACCGATGGAAGACTTATTGTAATTGATGCAGGTGCAGAGAACAATATGAACTACTGTTCTGACTTTACCCGTACAATCCCAAGCAGCGGCAAGTTTACACAGCAGCAGAAAGAGATTTACAATATTGTGGCAGCAGCAAACAATCTTGCACAGGATATTGCAAAACCTGGCATTACCTATAAAGAGGTCCATCTTGCAGCCTGTAAGGTACTGGCTCAAGGACTTGCAGATTTGGGCCTTATGAAAGGTAACGTAGATGAGGCTGTTGCAGCTGGAGCACACGCATTGTTTATGCCTCACGGTTTGGGTCATAATATGGGTTTGGATGTTCACGATATGGAGGATTTGGGCCAGATTTATGTAGGCTACGACGACGAGTGCCGTCCTTCTACCCAGTTTGGTCTTGCAAGTTTGAGAATGGGCAAGATGCTTAAGACAGGTCACGTACTTACCGTAGAGCCAGGCTGTTACTTTATCCCAGCCCTTATAGACCAGTGGGAGGCAGAGGGAACCAATAAAGACTTCATCAATTTTGAGGCTCTTAAAGCATACAGGACTTTTGGTGGTATAAGACTTGAGGATGATATTGTAATTACTGAAACCGGTTGCAGAATGTTGGGTAGCAAGAGACTTCCTATTACACCGGAGGAGGTTGAGAAAGAGATGCAATGTTAACTTTCAAAAAAGCGACATTGGAGGATACTCCTCTTATTGAGGAGTTGGCTCAGGAGATATTCAGGTCTACCTATAAGGTGATGCTCTCTCCTGGGCAGATAGATTATATGATGGACTGGATGTATTCCCAGAAGAGCCTGTGCAAGCAGATAGAAGAGGAGGGGCATATATATCATATTGTGTATGATAATGATGTTCCGGTAGGGTACCTTTCTGTGCAGCAACAGGGTGAGAGGTTGTGGCATTTGCAGAAGATTTATTTGAGGGAAGGGTTACAGGGAAAATCTGTCGGGAAGAAGATGTTCTGCAAGGCTGTGGAGTATATCAGGGAGAATGGGTTGCTTCCTTGTACTATGGAACTGAATGTGAACAGAGATAATGTAAAGGCGGTGGCCTTTTATGAGCGGATGGGGATGCACAAAGCCTCACGTGGCGATTTTGATATAGGCCACGGGTATTATATGACTGACTATATTATGGCTATGGAGATCAAGTAATCCTTTATATTGCCGGGTAGTAAATGCTCTCTTTCACCACAATTGCCTGTGGGTAGAAAGGGAGTATTTTATTTAGGGCCCTTATTGCATCGGATTTGGTGCGGTAGTCTCCAACTACAACTTTAAAGAAAGGGTTTGTGTAGCTGCGGTATGTTGGAATATGAGGGAATTGCTGCTGGAATTCTTTCTCCAACTCTTCAGACTCAATGCGGGCGCTCTGTTTGTTGCTGAAGAATAGTCTGATTCTGTAGCCGTTACGTTTCTTTTCGCCGTTTGCTTTTATGTAAAGCTGGTATGCCTGTTCCATCTCCTGTGGCTGGTTCAGCTCCACAGAGCCACTTGCCTGTTGTTGCAGCAGTTGGAAAATGGTTGTACCTACAAGGGTTGAGTCTGCAAGGGGGGCCATCTTTAAATTTACAGTGTCTGCTGCAACATTATGTTGCAGAATATTCTGTCCTTGAACAACTGATGTTGCACATAAAAGCAATATGAATAATATTCTTCTCATAATTATTTCTGGAAATATCCGGCAAGGATTGCCAATGATACCTCTTCAACTTTTATCGTTTTGTACATTTTTCCTTTTCTGAAGGTCATAGAACCGCTGGCAGTAAGTTTGTTAAGGTCCCACGACTGCGGATTGAATCCCTGAGCCAATGCTGCAAGGGGGTCTGTAAGTTCTCCCCTTAATGTAATTTTTACCTGGGTTGGTGTGCCCGGGGTAACAAGTACGGCTTCTCTCTTTACTTGGGTGATTTTCATAAACTCTGATTTGCCGTTTGAAATCACAAGGTCAACGCCGGCTATCTCAAATGTAGCCTTGGTAGGGTTGTTTATTTGTAATTTGATATCTGCTTCTGCAGCATTCAAGGCAACAATCCTGAGTTTCCCTAATTCTGCATCATTGATCTGTATTTGTCTGTAATTGGCGCAGCCTCCAAGTATTGACGCTACAGCTACCAGTATGAGTATAAATTTCTTCATTCAGCAAAGGTAAAAAAAGTTATAAAAAACTTATATTTGCGGAATAATATTTTAGAGATGACAAACAAATATTGTTCTGTAAAGCCAATTAAAGATGGTTCTCTACCACAGGTTTTTATTGAAACCTACGGGTGTCAGATGAATGTGAATGACAGTGAGGTGGTGCTTTCTGTGTTGCAGAAGGCCGGTTATGCTTTGTGCGATTCTTTGAGTACAGCAAATGTGATTCTTGTAAACACTTGCTCCATAAGGGATAATGCAGAGCAGAGAATTTGGGGAAGGCTTGATGTGTTCTATCAGGAGAAAAAGAAGAGAAAGAATGTGATTGTTGGAGTGTTGGGCTGTATGGCTGAAAGATTGAAGGAAGAGCTGTTGCAGCACCCTGCTGTTGATCTTGTTGCCGGCCCGGATTCATACAGGAATATTGCCAATCTGTTGGCCGCATTGGATGAGACAGGAGACAAACAGATAAATATAAAATTGTTGCGTGAGGAGACTTATGCAGATATTACACCGGTACGTTTGGATAAGAACGGCGTTTCTGCATTTATCTCAATTATGAGGGGATGCAACAATATGTGTTCTTATTGTGTGGTTCCTTACACTAGAGGTGCAGAGAGGAGCAGAGACCCTCACAGCATTGTAAGGGAGGCACAGGAGGTGTTTGATGCAGGCTACAAGGAGGTAACCCTTCTTGGCCAGAATGTGGATTCTTACAAGTGGGTTAATCCCGACAATACTACAGAGACAGTAAATTTTGCGCAACTGCTTGAGCTTGTGGCCCTGATAAGCCCACAGCTGAGGGTAAGGTTCTCCACATCACATCCTAAGGATATGGGGAACGGTGTATTGTACACAATGGCGATGTATCCTAATATCTGCAATCATATTCATTTGCCTGTTCAGAGCGGAAGTGATGCAATGTTGGATAAGATGAACAGAAAATACACCCGAGAGGGGTATTTGTACAGGATTTCCAAGATAAGGGAGATTATTCCAGACTGCGCTATTTCTACAGATATAATTGCCGGTTTCTGTGGGGAGACATTGGAGGATCACGCTGCAACCCTTTCAATTATGAGGGAGGTTGGGTATGATTCTGCATTTATGTTCCAGTACTCTATGAGACCTAATACAAAGGCTCACAGACATTTTACAGATGATGTCCCACTTGAGGAGAAGACCCGCAGGTTGAATGAGATTATTGAGTTGCAGAACGGCATGTCTTTGGCCAGCAACCAGAAATGTGTAGGGCAGGAGTATGAGGTGCTTATTGAGGGTACTTCAAAGAGGTCTGCAGAGCAGTTGATTGGACGCACCCCGCAGAACAAGGTTTGTGTATTTGACGGTAAAGGTCACAAGATTGGTGATTATGTGACTGTTAAGGTTACTGCTTGTACATCGGCGACGCTTATGGCGGAGTTGGTGGAGTAGGTCTGGAGGCTGTCGGGAAGAAAACTGAATATAAACACTTAAAAAATACAGATTATGACAAAAATGAAAACCGTTTACCTTGGTAATCTTAGAACCGAGGCTGAGCACTTGCAATCAGGCAACAAAATTATTACAGATGCACCGCTTGACAACAACGGTAAGGGTGAGGCATTCTCTCCAACTGATTTGTTGGCAACTTCTTTGGGAAGCTGTATGCTTACAATTATGGGTATTTCTGCCCCTGCATATGGTTACAATCTTGAGGGTACTGTAATTGAGACTGAGAAAATTATGGGAACCAATCCAAGAAGGGTTGTTGAGTTGAAACTTGACATCACATTCCCTAAGGACAATAACTATACAGACCAGCAGAAGAGGGTTATTGAGGCTGCAGCAAAATCTTGCCCTGTGTATAACAGCTTGCACCCTGAGATTAAGAAATCAATTACTTTCAATTATTAGACAATTTCCTGCGTATGCGGGATTCTGTAATTATAAATTTAAGGCTGCCCTGCTCGGAACTGAATTCCAGAAGGGCAGTTTTTTGTGAATTTTACATTTATGGCAAAAAAAATTTGGAAGTTTAAATAAATGTGCATACTTTTGCACCCTCTAAAGTTCATAACGCAAGTTGATGGTGCTCGTAAGAGCACAAATGAGAAGCCCAGATGGCGGAATCGGTAGACGCGCTGGTCTCAAACACCAGTGGGGCGACCCGTGCCGGTTCGACCCCGGCTCTGGGTACTTGAAACCCTCTTAGAGATATCTCTAAGAGGGTTTTTCTTTTTGGTTGCACCACATTTGCACCACATATCTTATAAAACTTTCTGCATCCTTAACAAAATTAATGAAAATAATTTTAGCTATCATTGGGATTATTTTTTAAAACTTTGGAATACTTAGTTAAGTAATGAAACGATTTCGAGGATTATAACTTTTTGCCATTGCGGGTATAGCGGAGATGAATTTGTCAAAGTGCAATGTAGATGTCTGCTTAGCTAATGAATTACTTCCAGTTAGAGCCCAAGCTCATGAATTTTGGCATCCAAATGCAGAAATGATCTGCGGTGATATTACAAAAGAAGAAATTAAGCAAATCTTAATTCAAAAATCTATCAATAAAGGCGTTCAAGGCACTTGTTGCGTATGTGAATGAACATCCAAATACCCTTTTGGTGGTAATAGCAGACCACGATACCGGCGGAACAGGTGTGGGCGACAAGAGCTATCCGGTAAATGCACCGGAGGGGATGAAACTAACTTTCAGCACTAAAGGATATACCGAAACCGTAGTCCCAATCTTTGCATACGGAGCAGGAGCTGAAAAATTTGCCGGCATCTTCCAGAACAGGGAATTGCCGGGTATGATTGAAGAGCTGATGAGGTGATTGCCTACGCATTCAGGATATTTTGTGGTCCATTGCTGTTGAAGTTTGGTGATATGAATGTGAGTATTGGTTTTATATCATCTGTATAGCTGTCATAAAATGCTTTTTGCTATCAGTTTTAGCATTTTTTATTATAATATATTATGCTATATGCCGATTGTTTTGTAGCTTTATTGTCTCAAAATGAAAAACTTATAGTAAAATATAATATTCTATACCATGAAATTTACAAAAACTGTTGCATTGCTGCTTTTGGCTGGATGTATTTCCGTTCCGGGCACAGCCCAGAAAAAGAAAAAAGCAGAAGAAAAACCGCAAGGTTATGTTTTCACAACCGTTAAGGCAAACCCTGTAACATCAACCAAAGACCAGTACGAGACCGGTACCTGCTGGTGTCATGCAGGACTTAGTTTCCTTGAGAGTGAGGCAATTAAAAAAGGAGCCCCTCAAACATTGGACCTTGCAGAGATGTTTATAGTCTCTAAATCCTATACCGGCAGGGCAATCAAATATGTAAGGCTGGATGGGCATTTCAAGTTTGACGCCGGCAGTGATATGGGCGATGTACTTGCTGTATTTAAAGAATTTGGTCTTGTTCCAAACTCTGTAATGCCCGGTTTGAACTATGGAACAACCAAACATGTACAGTGGGAACTTACAGAGGTTCTCAGAGGTGTTGTAGAAGCCGTAGCCAAGAACCCCAACAGAAAGATTTCAACCGCTTGGGTAAACGGATTCAATAATGTATTGGATGCATATCTTGGAGAAATCCCGGAAAAATTCACTTATGAGGGAAAAGAATACACACCAAAAACCTATGCAGAATCCCTGAATCTTAATCCCGACGATTATATCCTCTTCACATCATTCACCCATGAGCCATTCTATCATACAATGGTTCTTGATGTTCCCGACAACTGGAGATGGACCCGTTACTGGAACATTCCTCTTGAAGAAATGATGGAGATTATGGATTATGCAATAGAGAACGGCTATACTGTAGGCTGGACATCCGATATGAGCGAGAAGAGTTGGGGCGAGGTTTCAACTGTTCCTGATGTTGCCGCCAACCAGACTGCTGCCGGTTCGGATGAAGCAAGATGGATTGGTGCCAGCAGAGCAGAAAAAGAGGCTATGCTATACAACAAGAACACCCCTGGTCCGGAAAAGAAAATTGACCAGCAGATGCGCCAGATTGCTTACGACAACAAAGAAACTACGGATGACCATGCAATGCACATTTACGGTATTGCAAAAGACCAGAACGGTACAAAATATTATATGGTCAAGAACTCCTTTGGAGAAGAGGGCAAATACAACGGTCACAACTACGTTTCAGAATCTTATGCACGTTACAAGACCATGAACATCCTTGTAAACAAAGCGGCAGTTCCTGCCCATATCCTCAAGAAATTAGGATTGTAATCAACCCTAACAATTCAAATAAAACTGCCACGATTGGGTCTCCCCTCTCGTGGCAGTTGCAGTTTTAATACTCTCTACAATTGTTTCTTACAATCCAATTTCTGGATCAGCCAAAATAGGAGTCCATTCACTAACAATTGGCTCAAATTGAATTTCACCATTCAATCCAATAGATATTATATAAGTATATTCGTATCCTGGGTACCACCCATCTTGAATGCTGCTTACTGCATCAGTACCATTAACCTTGTGTGTAAGGCCTTTGAATTCTACTGTACTACTCTGTAAAATTTCACTACCGGTAGGACTCTTTATAGTATAGGTAACAGTCATGCTTACGTATTTAGTTCCATGATTATATTTCTGTCCAATCAAAAGCATGTCTTTTGCACCAGATACAACAACAGCTGATGTAGTTAAAACTTGGGAGATATCACTTATTACTGTATAAATCACCTCTTGTTCTTGATCACTCCAACCAGGTGCTCTTGTACATTTATCATCATCTGTCCCCCCAGTTTGAGCAGTTATATTCTCTTTGAAAGTACCTTTGCTATATACATTGTTTAATTGTATTGATTTTAATGTTAAAGTGGTGCCTGTATATGCTGCAGCCTGTTTTACTTTGAATATAACAGAAGTCAATGCATGATGGAAGTTAATGTCAACTCCTGTGTAATTAGGAATATCTGGAATATCATCCTGATTAGTAGCAGTCTTATTGTATGCTCTGTGACTGTACAAAAGATCGGTATGATTTTCTGTACTTGGAACAATATAATCTTTAACTGTTACACCTGTTTTATCATATGTTACATTGGTCGTTGATGCAGGCGAAAATGCTGCAAAAGACAACTTTCCGTTTTTAGGCCAGTAATATTGGGCCCCGCTAGGGATCCAGCCTTTTTTAGTCGCGTCATGTACACATGTAACAGCATCCATGTATGTATTACCGTTTTCCCACGCTGTAAGATCAGAAGCTGAGTATTGTGCCCATACTTTAAAACTTTCAGTAGTTGGATAAAGCCCATCAATCTTTCTGTGTATATTAGACAGAATAACATTTTCAAGCCATTCCTTTGAATATCTTGAAGAGTTAACAAAACTCAAACATGATGCCTTGTGGGTATTTCTATCTTCATTCAAACCATAGATAATAACACCCCCATCGGCATTTGCAAATGCAGACACATCTTTTGAGATTTCAGCCTTCTGCTTATCATCAATAGCCCTTGCATCCTTAAATTCATAGTATGTATTTTCTTCTGCCTGAATTTCTATTAAGGACTGAATATCTTCAATCCCATATGTATCTTTTTCTATAAAACTCATTCTTAAAATATTTTAAATCTAATTGAGCTTACAGTTCATTTTCTCATGCTTACAAATAAAGTAATTATCATCAAAATCCCACATCCCAAAAGGAAATAAGATATTCCCCTGCATAATGATTGTGTGAACCCATCATGGGCCCAATGAAGAGTTGGGATATAGCTAAGGCCATACATTAAAACAGCCAGGCAGAAAAGGAGTATGACAGGTTTGAATTTTCGCATAGCCAAATTTACAAAATTATCAAGATTTCCCCACAATCCCCTCCTTCACCTCCGAAAGAGTCCTTAACATCTTTTTTGTCAGTTCTTGCAGATCGTGCATCAGTTTATATCTATAATCATCGGGACCATATGGCTTTTGGGCATTGAATTTTCTTACCAGTTGATTGTAATTTACACCAACCTTGTTAACCTCCATAATCAGAGCTTTGAGAACGGTAATCACATTCTCATCATGCAGCTTGGTCCGCACTGTCCGCTCTTTTCCTCTAAATACTTTATACCTGATGAATTTGGACATTGATTTATATCCGGCCTCATTCATAATATACTTGAATTCCACAAACTCAGCCTCAGTCATTCTGAGTGTGAGCATCTTGGTTTTATTCATCTTTGGAAGCATATAAAACGAATTTTGAGTTTTATTAACCGACTTTCAGGCGCAGATTCCCCCGCCATGAAGGGGCGCTAAGCCGTTTTTGTAATACAAAAACACATCTTGCTTTTCCTTCGCTCCCGCCCATTTACAAAAGCACTTATGCTCCTTTCTAATTCTGCACTTTTATACTTAAGCACTTTTATACTTTTTCACCTCTTCCTGTAGCTGGGGTTGGTGTAGGCAATGAAATCAAATGACTCTTCAAGGCGGTCCATTATGCGGGGACCATATCGGGAAGCAAGTTCGCTGTCGGTGAGGTTTGTGGTTAGAATTGTGGTGAGCTGGTTGCGGTAACGGTGGTAGATTATTTCTGAGATGGGATGGTATGAAGTGCCGTATATGATGCAGTTCTCTGGTTCGCAACCAAGGTCGTCAAGCAGTAGGATTTTGCAGTTTTTAGCTACTCCGTAGAAGCCTTCTGCGCTTTGATCCTGCACATAGTATCTTTGCAGTTCTGCTGCCGTAGTGCTAATTATGTGAGGTATAAAGCAGCCAGTACGGAAAAACAGTTGCGTAAGAGAGTTCAGGAGCATGGTTTTGCCGGAACCTACATTTCCATAAAGCACTAGTCCAAATTTTTGACTACAGCCAAGCCATTTTGCAGCGAGATTCAGCTTGTCGAGGGTTGGGGCATCAGCTATAAATTCCCTTCCTCTGGCTTCCACCTGTATTTTATAAAGCATCTGCAGAGCAGATTCAATATTTTCTTTTTTCTCTTGCAATTTACCCGGTTTACAGAGTTGTTCTCCCTCTGAAGTTGCTTGGAGATTCAAGATTAATTGATGAATTTTCATTTTTACTGTATTTATTAAGAGTATCTGTTTTATCTATATGTGGTCTAATTTTTTCACCTCTACTGGTAAAGTTTTTTGACCCCTTACTGGTCAAAATTTTTGACTGGTCTAAAATTTTTACCGGTTTGCCGTCGGGACTAATCTCTATACCCTGGATTTTGTAGGTGCTTTTCTTGTTGGTAGAGGCGGTTTTCTCTATGAGTCCTGCCTCCTGCAGGGCCTTAAGTGCATTTATGACGCTCTGCTTGGTAAGTCCTGTAAGGCGCATCATTTCCCTCAGAGAGACTTTCGCCACCCCATCAAATGACACATAACGGCCATAGATGATTGCATATACCTCCTTTGCCGCTCCCCGCAACCCCAGTTCCTGAGCAAAAAACTGATAAACCATAAAGAACGGCCTACCATTCTTGGATTTCATTGCTGCAGGATTTTCTGAATATCAGACATGCGGTACTTTTTCTTATTCCCGACAGCTATAGGAATCAGATATCCGCATTTCTCCCACCTCCACAATGTGGTTGCCGACACCTCCAGCCACTCAATGACCTTTTCCCTTGAGAGATATTCCTCACTCTTGGCATCCTCCAGGGTTTGCTGAAGGTTTCTTTTTGTTTCCTCAATAAGTTTTTTGTTGGCTTCTACAAGATCAGTAAGTTTGATTGATACAGTAAGCCCAGGACATTACTTTGCCAGATGAATTAGATCGTATTCCATATTGCATTTGATTTTAGATTATCCCCTCACCGGCACTTGCTGGTGTACCAGTGTATGGGATTGGCAACGGCTGCAATTCTGCCAGCAATCAGAACGCTTGCGTTGCATTGCAAAGATTGCACGGGAAATTCACCTCATTGCAATAATGGGGCATTAAAAAAGAATAAGCCACTGTAGAACAGCAGCTTATTTACATATCAATGGGGTATAGCGGTGGGGTTAAAATGGGGTATTTCCACTTACCTTAGGGTAAATTTATGTAATAATAACGGTTAATCATATCCGGAGTAGGCTTATGCTTGCTCCTGGAGATATATTTAGGATGCTCCATTCCAACAATATTGAAAAAGATCTTCACCCACTCATTGAACTGCGCCGGTTTATTTACCATAACCTTTGACTCATACAGCATAACTGCAAACCGCTGCACCTCCGTAGGGGAAGTTTTCTGGAGAATTTCCAAATCTTTCAGCAGCTGGGGCACATAATTTTCGTTCGCACCCATACCCTTGAATTTGGCTGACAGATATTGGGAAAGAAGCTCTTTGTTGATGGGAGGGAGTTCTGGCTGAATGATTTGTTTTACCTCCTGTGTACTCTTTCTTAAACGTCTGCTTGCAAAGTACCCATCAAGCCATGAACCGATAATGACAACAAGGCTATAGATTGCATATGCAAGGATTATTAGAGCAAGTATGATTACAACAAAAATAAATGCTGAATACATCAAAGAATCAAAACACCCCATACCACGATCTACCCTACAGTCAAAATACACTTTCATAGCAGTCACAAGTGCCAAAAACTTAAACGCATCCCATATAAAATCCACATATAGCTTAAAGAGAAGCGATTTATCCAACTCCAGTATCATATCCTTAAGCGTTTGATTCTCTTTTTTTCGTGTAACAAATTCCCTAAAATCCATATATCATCCTCTTTGTTCAGCATCATCAATTGCCACAAATTTTATGCCTAAAAAGACCCGTACAGCTACGTAATACTCTGTGTAACAAAAAGTAACATTTTACCCCATTTTAATCTCCACAGAGCTGCACAGAACTACACATAGGTGTACGTTTGATACGGCAATCTGGCAGAAACACCCACTTGGGATAAAAGATAATTAGCGGAATCGTGTCTTTTTTGATAGATTCCGCTAATTATAATGCAAAAACATGGGGTACGTGAGCTTTGACTTGTACCCTTTTTCTGACTTGACCCCCAACTTAACCCCTCCGTCACATTGTCTTTACAACCTACAGTTTTTTGAAATATTATTGATTAAAGGTAACATATCATCCTTTTAACAGGAATCATTGCTGAGAGAAATTTCGTTGTCTATAGACAATGAAATTGTGGGAAGAGGGGATTTTATTATCCATAGACAACAAAAAGGGCTGGAACTTATCCAACCCTCTATAGAAATATTTTATTTCTCAAAATGCGACTGTGCTCATATACTTGAGCATGCTATCCATACTATCAAAATTTATTACTTCAGCTGTTGCATTAACCGTCCTGTTCTTTGCTCTTGTTTGCGTATTGCTAACAGAATTAAGCATTATTTGTATATCCTCAGGAACATTATCAATTTCCACCTTGAAAGGCAAATTTGAAGTTTCCTTTATGAATAAATTGTAGAATTCATCAATAAAGCTTCTGGTTGCAAACTTAACATTCTGAAAATCTATCACAACCTCTTGCTCATCACAATTCTGAACATACAATAGCAAATCTTGCGCCCTTGACCTAGATTTCAAATCCTGTGACAAAAGTCTTGTAATATCAATTGTTATCATAGCTTTCTTCTTTTACTCAATGTATTTAATATAATCAAACTGTGATGCTTGGTACGGTATTCTAAGTGCAACAATTGTACCATCCCATCTCAATCCTTCTGGAAGAGTAAAGAATTGATCAATTGTCTTACTCTTCATGTATATAGCACTTCCAGACATTATCATATATTGGCCGGACAATCCTTTTATCAACATCTTTTTAGAAGTGTAGATACCATAACCCCTATTTTCAGCATCTGGCAAGTTCTTACTTGAAATCTGTCTATTTGCGGCCTTAATAGCTTCCAAATCATTCTCTATAAATTTATCTTCCAATTTTTGATAGCTACCCAACAATGTAACACCACTATCCGCTATACATATATCCAAATATCCTTTATTTTTATAAGCCTGACAGAATAAAAAACCTCTATCAGTTTCTGAATGTTCAGTGATATTATCAATAGTTTCACCTAACATATACTTTATACCATACGCAACATTGTTAGGTATATTCAACTGCCTTATTATTAATTCTTCAACTGCTGAAAGAATACCTTCTTTCTCATCATTATTTTTGTTGGCAGGGAAATTAATAACTGGAATATATGTTCTCTTAGAGTATCCTTCCATTATAGCAAGGAACTCACTATTTCTCAATTCATCGGGTTTTATTCCGCCATCCATATGAATAGCTTTCATATACTCATTCAAGTTTTCAAAAATTATCTCTTTACCACTCTTTTTAGCATAAACAAGTAGAGAGAGCACGAAAACAGGTGAAATAAAATCCGTTTTAGAAAAATCTATAACAACCCTATCATCCCCAGATTTTTCAATCTTAGACATGATTCGCACCATAGGAATAAGACCGTTCATTAAACGGTCATCCTGAACATTTATGTTGTCATTAATAATCATAGTGTCAAATGTAATGAATAATTTATGTAACTCAAAATTTGTTCCATTAAGTACTTTTCTCATATATAATGACAATAAACAAAAAAAATATATTAACTTGCTAAAAAAACATGACAATAGATCAAATCATTGCAATTTTAGGTATCATTATAACTATTATTACTTCTTTGTGGGGATTTGAAAAAATTTTTCAAAAGCAAAAGCAAGGTCAAAAACAAAAGCAGACACAAAAACAACAACAGACACAATCGTTAACCCAAAAGATAGACATTAACTTTACAAATCCGAATGATAAAGTAGACACTACAAATTCGATCTACACAATTGATATAGAGGTGCTAAAAAAATCAACAAACATTTTATTTGTTGATGATCAAAAATTTGGCATGACTAAAACAGTAAAATCAGCAGGTTGGCACAATGTACTTTACAAAAAAGACATCAACAGTCTAGAAGATGCTGATATTAGAGCTGCTCATATTATATTCATTGATATTAATGGTGTAGCTGTAAAATTATCCTCAAAGCAAGGACTTGGCCTTGCAGCTCGTATTAAGCAAACCTTCCCTGAGAAAAAAGTAATAATTTATTCTGCGGAAACAGTTGGAGATCGTTTTGATGAAGATTTACGAAAAGTTGATTACTGTTTACGTAAGGATGCAGATCCTATTGAATATTTAGAGTTGATATCAGACTATGCAAAAGAAATTGCACAAATTAATAACAAATGAATGTGGACAGGCTATAATTAACGAACTTGTCTCGGACAAATGTCAACATTGCATAATTTCTAATGTACAACCGCCTAAGAGTTATAACAGAATTGTATGCCCTCTTGACAATTCATTCAAAAGGATAAGACTAAATGAGAGCTGCAAAGGCAATCTATTTGCATGTGGCGAAAATTATACAAAAACTTGCAATTTCCATGCAGATTTTGAGATTATTATACCAGCTATTAAAACATTAATAGAAACCTATAATTCTGTCAAAGATCAGTGCATATCTGAGATTACCCAGAGAGTAGATAGAGTCGTACACAACCTACGATCATTAAATGCTCATTCACTTGGTGAAATATATGCTCTTATTCCACAAGAAGAGCTGATCAAGACAAAGAATCACCGCGAAGCTTTAGATTTCATAAAATCAAGAATTTTAAGCAAAAATCGCGATATTCCAGAAGTATTATTTCGTATTACCAAGAATACTATCGCGACAAAAGCTGAATTTACAATCTATGAGAAACTTCTAAAGGGACGTATGTCTATTAACAAAAGGAGTCATAATGTTCGCAATGTTATTCTTGGAATCCTTTATTCGTTCTTTATTGATTTTAATACAATAAAAGTGCGAGTTGATGTTGCAGATTGTTTTGAAACTGTCAACTTAGATTACGAATCCTTTCAGGTTGCAATATACCACATAATAGAAAATGCATGTAAATATATTGAACCAAATTCAACTGCTTATATTTATTTTGAAAGATCAGCCAAAGAGCAGTATATTATATTTAAGATGAGCAGTTTGTATATTGAACCTATTGAAGAGAAGGACATTTTTAATGAAGGATATTCAGGCCATCTGGCTATTAAAACAAACAAAGCTGGTCAAGGAATAGGCATGTTCAGAGCAAAAACGTTAATAGAACTAAATGGTGGAACCTTAGGTATAGAACCAGGAGAAGTTAATAAAATAATCGATGGAATTGAGTATGCAGAAAATAAATTTATTATAACATTACCCCTAGTTTAGGATTCTACTCCAACATCCCCACCAAATCCTTCTTCATTTGTTCATCAATCTCCCTATATCTGGAGAAGGCTTTGCTGCCTTCTTTGTGGCCGCTGAGAACGCCTACCAGGTTGGGATCTTTCACTTGTTTATAGAGGTTCCCTATGAAGCATCTGCGGGCCAGGTGGGATGAGGCAATTTCGTGCAGTGGGCGGATTTCTTCTTCGCTAGTGGTGGGGTTGAATACCACTACCGGGCGGGTAAGGTCAGCAGCCAGGAACATTTTCTTTATGGCTATATTGTATTTCTGCTGGGAGACCAATGGGAATAGTGCAGTACCTGGAGTTTCCCTGTAGCGCATCAGTATCTCTTTTGCTATTGAATTGAGCGGCACCCTTACTGTTACCGGTCTTCCATCTTTTGTTTTACGAGGGATATATTCTACCGCACCGTTTATTATGTTTTTCTTGGTTAGATTATATAAATCACCCACCCTGCAACCTATCAGGCATTGAAAAACAAATATATCTCTTTGTACAGCCAGTGAAGGATTATCATCCATATTGGTATGGTACAGTTTGTTCCTTTCATCTATAGTGATGTAATATGGCGTACCATATACACAATCCTCTACTGAGAAATGCTTAAATGGATTGTTTTCTGTTTTCCCTTGTTCCACTGCCCAACGGAAGAAAGTTCTCAATTTGGTGAAAATGTCATTGATGGTGTTCTGCCCCCTTTGCTGAGGAGTCCTTGCCTCAGGGAACACATCGTAAACAGGTTTGTATTTCCTGCTGCATTTGAATTTGCCAGTCTCCTCATCCTTGATAAAAAAGGTATGCTCCATTCTAAGGAACTCCTCAAATTCACGTAATATATCGGGAGTAACAGATTTGAAAGAGAGTGCAAACTTGCTGTAGCGGTTGAATCTCCTATACAGTTCAAATCTTTGCAGGGCACGGTAAATTACCTTAAAGTTTCTGGTGCGCACTTCGGAGAGCTTCTTCACCTCCAGGAACTGGTCAAAATCCTCAAAGAAATTATTTTCTTCCTTCTCATCATGAACAGCCGGGTGAAGGGTTCTTTCCACCTGCAGAGCCAACCATTCAGAAGTTAGGGCCGCCTTATCCTCAGCCTTATTGTAAACCTCTATAATTATCTCCTTTATTCTGGCAACATTTCTATTGAATTCTGCCTTCAGAACCGGATCCATCAGAACCTTTGCCTTTATTTCCTCCTTTTTTGGATTCCAATGTTCAGGATTAACAGTTATATCACTGCTGTACAACAATTGGATTTGCCTGCCATCCCTCAAGCGGAAACGGACATTTACATCCCTTACTTTTTTGGCAGATGTTCTGATAAATGCTGTTACTGTTGCCATCTCTTTCTCTCTTAAATCGGTGGTGCAAATTTACAAAATTTGCACCACATAAACGCAATTTAGGAGAATTTTACGGAAATAAATGCAAAAATTTATCCTTTGTATCTAATTGTATATCAGCTTATTATATACATTTCATCCGATTTTATAGCATTGCAAAAGATTGCTATTTTCGACCCCGGCTCTGGGTACGAAAAACCCTCTTAGAAGCAATTCTGAGAGGGTTTTTCTTTTTTCTTGCACCACATACCTCCTAAACGGGCCTGCAAATTCCTATAATGACTAATCTTTTAAATAAGATTCTGCTTTTTTGACAATATCAGCATCTAACTTCCCAGATGACTCAATGATATACTTTAAAGCCTCTTTTTCTAGACCTTCGCGGAATAATCTTTTACTATTGCTAGTTCTGGAATTCCAACTCTTGTCTGTGTATTTTCTGTCAGAATATTTTAAAGAAATTTCATTGCTGGTGATCTCTGAATCCAACTTGATTTCAGGATAAAATATTGTAATAAAAGCCTCTCGGCCAATACGATTTACTATAGTTTTAATTTCTATATCTTTGATATTATTCATAGCGGTATTTTTTCTTAAAGGTAAAAATACTTGAATCCAGGTTAGAATCCTTAATCTTTGCTTGCTTCTTTTTTCTACTGCATTTTTATACAGAATCCTCAGAATTTCCTTCAGTTGCTCTGGCTCTGCAGTTGAGAGAGTCTTTCCAACCTTATAGTGTGGTTCTGCCATTGAAGGTTTCTGGAGCTTCAACAGTAATTTGGCAGGTGATACCTTAAGAATAAATATAATTAGCGGAATTTCTCAATTTTGATGGATTCCGCTAATAAACACTTCAAAGAAATCAAAACTCAACACAGTCTATCATAATTGGGCGGGTAAGATCTGTTGTCAGGAACATCTTTCACATTATCAGATCCCTCAGAACGACTGTTCCCGTTTTGGAAATAGTCGTTGGCTCCAACAATTCCCCTTCGGTATAAATATTCTTCAGATGCGCCTTCCTTATTATTCTATAACTCTCCTTTCCGAATCTTCGTGTGCACCTCTCGGTATTCCTTGAGTGAGAGATTTTTATAAACATCTACATTTACACCTTTACTTTCTAAAGATGAAATTATTTGGGGATAGTCTTTTGGATTAACCATTAAAATGCCCAGAAATAATCCACCTCTTTTTCTGCCAATCTTTGCTATCTCCATTGATTCTATTCCCCATTGATTAGGGGTAGGCATCCAAAACCTCACCTTGTTTATTTCCTTGTATTTTCTGTTTATTCTAAAAAATGGAAGAAAATAGTTTTGTACAACAATATCGTTGTCATGCAAGGTGATGTAGAAGTACTTGCCTATAATTGAATACCACACAGCCAATATGCCGGGAGATAAGATGCCCAATGCAATCCAACCGGCATAATCAACCAGTATTCCAGAAAAGAGAATGTACTTACAGATAACCCATATTGAGAATATCATTATGAGTGAATCAACTACAAATTGGAAAGTCACTATCTCTGAGAAATTCCTTTTATAATTTTTAGTCATTATTTCCCTCTTTTTTAATTAGGTTTTTGGCATATGATGCCCAATTCTGCAAAGTTAACAAATAATTCCCATTATTGGGATGTTGCCTCACTCCCCCATTCCAAACCAGGATTCATGAGGAACTCCTGAGATAATTTGATGCCTGTATTTGCATAAAAACTTGGCAGTTGTGAAAAAATGCCTTATATTTGCGGGCCTTTTCTCGAGAAGATTAGGAAGTTATATAATTCATTAATTTAAACTTTATTAAAGATGTCTGTAAAAATCAGATTGGCACGCCACGGTAAAAAGAACTACGCTTTCTTCCACATTGTTGCTGCCGACAGCAGAGCACCACGTGATGGTCGCTTTATTGATCTAATTGGATCTTACAACCCTAACACTAACCCTGCTACCATTGTTCTTGACAATGAGAAAGCACTTAACTGGTTGAACAACGGTGCTCAGCCAACCGAGACTTGTAGAAGAATCCTTTCTTACAAAGGTGTGCTTCTTAAGAAACACCTTCTTGAGGGTGTTAAGAAAGGCGCTCTTACTCTAGAGCAGGCTGAAGCTAAATATAACGCTTGGGTTGCAGAGAAAGAGGCTAAAGTTAGCCAGAAGAAAACTGCTCTTGCACAGGGTAAAGTTGCTGCTAAGAAATCTGCTCTTGAGGCTGAGGCTAAAGTTAATGCAGATAGAGCTGCAGAGCTTGCCAAGAAAAAAGCTGAGGCAGAGGCTGCAAAAGCTGCTGCAGAGGCTGAGGCTGCTGCTGAAGCAGCTGCAACTGAGGAGACAGTTGAGAACCCAGAGGCGTAATTTGCAATGTTGCGCAGTGTAGCAGATATGGATTTGTTGCCAGTTGCGCAAATTGTAAAATCCTATGATGTGAATGGTGAGGTTATGATTAGAATGACCTCAGGCATATTGGAGGATTACGACTTTAAAAAGGAACCGGTATTCATCTATTTTGATGGACTTCCGGTTCCTTTCTTTATTTCATCGTTCAAGACCAAGGGTACAAACGGTGCTCTTGTGAAGTTTGAGACCATCAATGATTTTTCCCACTCTGAGGAGCTTGTAAAGAAGGAGATTTTTGTAGATGCCACAGCAATAGATCCTGATTCTATAGAGATGGATGAGGATGACGCTATGGCTGCATTCCTTATTGGCTTTAAGGTTAAAGACCAGAGCAACAAGGTTGTGGGAGAGATTTCTGATTATTACAATTATCCTAATAACCCTTGTATAGAGATTGACGGGGAGCATCTTGTGCCGTTCAATGAGGACCTTATCCTTAAACTTGATGCCAAGAAAAGGGTTATTTCAATGACGATTCCGTCAGGTTTGTTGGATAATTGATCTTGTCGGGAAGATTCAGGCTTTCCAGAAAATTTTCTTTTGGGTGAACAACCCCACAATCCACATTGTAAAGAGTACGGCTGCCACTGATCTGATGAAGCCCAATATGTGCATTCCCTCCGGGTATGCCAACTTGTAGAGGTATATTGCTCCCGATACCTGCATCAATGGGAGTACAAATCCGCTGAAAGCAATGTAGCACATAAGAGGGTTTTTGCCGGCTCTGTGGAACACTTTTACAAAGAATGAACCTGGAATTTTGTGACATATCCAATCTGAGGCCATCAGCAGAAGCATAGCCATTCCGCAGGTTGCCAGACAGTATTGTATGGTGCAAGGGACTTTCTTTATTCCCCCACCGTAAGGCTCAATGATTTCCCCTGCAATTATAAGGTATGCAGCCATTTGCACAATAGGTATGTATGCAGGGAAGTGTTTTGCGGCAATTTTCCATATTCCCCACAGCATTATTCCCGACAGTGCCAGATTCCACCAGTACAGTTGCATATAGAATGCAAATGTCATCCATACAACAAGTCCCAAAGAGAGGGTTGCCAGAGCAACTGCCCACTTTTTATTGTCGGGAGTAAAAATCTGCACCCCACCTTTAATCCTTTTCTGAAGCAGATCTCCAATGTAGGTGGCTGGGATAAGGAGCAGCAGGAAGTAGAAGTATTCTACATTGAACCACCATCTGATGTTGGGGTTTGCGTATGTGATTGTTGGCCACTCTTTATATTGTGTGACAAGGGTAAATGCCAGAATGAGGCCAAAGATGGCTGCTCTTCTGGTAAGGTTTTCTCTTGTATAATACCATATTAGGGAGCCAAAAAGGTACAGGAATGCCAGTAGGAAGATTATTATGCCTCTTCTTTGTACAGATATCACCTCCTCAAAGCAGAAGTGGTTTACAGCTATGACTCCCAATACTAAAAGGGCTCCTGTAATGCGTATTGCTGTAACGGGTATCTCTTTGCCAAAGAGTTTTGGCGGTGTCTTGAATACCATATACAACGGGAACAGAGAGAGGAATCCCGCCAATGTTACCCAATTGTTGCTGGAGTTTATGAATACATACAGGTAGGAGAAGAGCCACAGCATCACAAATCTGCCAAAGATCCCTTTTATTGTGGGTTTTGCAAAGGGTATGGCTGCTCCCATACAAAAAATGAAGATAGGGAAGACAAGGTCTACCCAACCTATACCGGGTACACCCATATCAAGGGCGTGGGTAGGAGGCGGGTTCTGTACGTGGTACATCCATCCTGGCATTACGCCGTGTGGCTGTATGGCACTCAGAACCATCCCAAAGATTGTGAGTCCCCTGAGAAAATCCAGTGACAGATATCTTTCCCCCTGTTTTGTCATAATATATATCCTTTATGGGACAAGCGTCTGCTATTTCTTGTGTGTTACAAGCTCCTGTTATTTCTTTTTTGCAACTGGTCTTGCCACTTTGTAGTGTGTGCGTACATTACCGGCGGCAATTTTGCCCAGTTTTGCGGCAATCATTTTTTTGCGGATAGGGGTTGCACGGTCTACAAACATTTTTCCGTTAAGGTGGTCCATCTCGTGCTGTACCATACGGCATTTGAATCCGTCAAGCTCCTCTGTAACCTCCTCTCCGTTTCCGTTAAGGTATTTTACTTTAATTTTTGCAGGGCGGGTTATGTCTGCGTGAATGTCGGGAACACTCAGGCACCCCTCGTTGTAATCTGCAGTTTCCTCACTCTCTTCCAGGAGTACAGGGTTTATCATAACTCTTCTGAATGCTGCAAGTTCCGGATCATCTTCGCCAAAAGGTGCTCCATCTACAATCAGAAGTCTTATGGCAAGACCAACCTGAGGTGCTGCAATACCAACACCATCTGCCTTTTCCATAGTCTCCTGCATATTGGCTATAAGCTCCTGCAAACCTTCATAGTTTGCAAAATCTATCTCTTTTGCGTTCTCTCTAAGGACATCTGCCCCATATACGTAAATAGGTAATACCATTATTGTCTTATAATTTTAGTGCCCCTTCTGTAGGTTGTACAGTGTGTGGGGGGTGTTATTCGTGTGGATTGTCCATATAGGACTGCAGTATTATGGCTGCACTTATTTTGTCTACATTCTCTTTCTCCCTCCTGTCTGATTTCTTCATGCCACCGGCAATCATAGCTTTCATTGCAAGCTGTGATGTAAACCTTTCATCTTCCAGAACAACAGGTATTTGGGGAAATTGTTTTTTCAGCTGTTTGAGGAACACATCAACATATTGCGCACACTCGGCCGGCTTGCCATTCAGATTCATTGGATAGCCTACCACAAAACGTACCACTTTATTGTTTTGGGTATAATTTTTGAGATAATCAATTATCTTTGCAGCCGGAACGGTCTCCAGCGCAGAGGCAAAAATGCCAAGCGGGTCGCTTACAGCAACACCCACCCTTTTTCTGCCATAGTCTATTCCAACAATCCTGTCCATACTGCAAAGTTAATTTTTTTATAGAGAAATATGGCTAAAAAATATAGATTCTCCATCTTTAATGACACTACGCACGAGGAGGTGTTTTCCTTTAGGGCCAGTGGGGTGTACTCTATTGTGGCAATAGTGGTGCTTGTTGTATTTCTGGTAGTCTCTGTTACGGTTCTCATCTCGTTCACATCATTGAGGGAACTTATCCCCGGATATCCGTCACCTCAGACCAGAAAGGATCTTATACAAAATGCCATAAAGATAGACTCTCTGCAGAATGAGATAAATGTATGGAGATTACAGCTGGCAAATATTCAGAGAATTACAACAGGACAGAGACCGCTTGCAATAGACAGTTTGCTGAATTTGCAGCAACGGGCAGATTCTCTGGCTGTTCAAGAGGGGGACTTCTCAAGATATGATTCTTTGCTCAGGGCGACAGTATTGGCGGAAGAGCAGTTCAATCTTACTGACAGGGAGCAGAAGATAGAGCAGATAGAGGGACTTCATTTCTTTCCTCCGCTTAAAGGTGTAGTGACTGAGGAATACAATATGGCAATAGGACACCCTTATGTGGATATTGCTGCACCGGAGAACAGTGTTGTTTCTGCAACCTTGAACGGAACTGTCATATATGCGGGGTGGAGTGACGAAACAGGATATACAATACAACTGCAGCACGACAATAATCTTGTATCCGCATACAAGCACAATTCCAAACTGCTTGCCAAACTTGGAGACAAAGTTGCGGCAGGGACACCAATAGCACTTGTGGGAAATACAGGAACTTTAAGCAGTGCTCCTCACCTGCACTTTGAGTTATGGCATAAAGGTGAGCCTGTAAACCCATTACAATACATCAAATTCTAACAGATTTTTGAATGAATAAGAGACAGATAGCCATATTGGGTGCCACCGGTTCTATAGGAACACAGGCATTGGATGTGATTTCCCAGCATAAAGATATGTTTGAGGTAGATCTCCTTACTGCAAACAACAATGCGGATCTGCTGATTGAGCAGGCATTGAAGTTTAAGCCCAATAATGTAGTAATATGCAATAAAGAACTGTACAACAAGGTAAATGAGGCACTTGCAAAAGAGGATATTAAGGTTTTTGCAGGAATGGAGTCTGTAAATTCCCTTGTCCAGAGCAGCAATGTAGATATAGTGCTTGCCTCAATGGTGGGATTCAGCGGTCTTGAGCCAACAATAAATGCAATTAAGGCAGGCAAGGTTATTGCGCTTGCCAACAAGGAGACACTTGTGGCTGCCGGCAGCATTGTTACAAGGCTGGCAAGGGATTACAACAGCCCTATCCTTCCGGTAGACTCTGAGCATTCGGCAATTTTCCAGTGCCTTCAGGGGGAACATACCACTATAGAGAAACTAATTCTTACGGCATCGGGAGGACCATTCCGCAATTGGAGCAAAGAGGATATTGCAAAGGCAACCAGAGAGCAGGCTCTCAAACATCCCAACTGGGATATGGGAGCCAAGGTTACTATAGATTCTGCAAGTATGATGAACAAGGGGCTTGAGATGATTGAGGCCTCCTGGCTGTTTAATGTGAGTCCCGACGATATAGAGATTGTGGTGCACCCGCAGTCTATTGTCCACTCAATGGTGCAGTTTACAGACGGATGCCTTAAGGCGCAGCTGGGTGCTCCTGATATGAGGGTTCCAATACAGTATGCCCTTTCATACCCGGAAAGGGTCTCTTTGGATACTCAGAGGTTGAGTTTTGCAGAGCTTGCACATTTGGATTTTTATGCTCCCGACAGTACCAGATTCCCAGCAATTGATCTTGCATATTCTGCTCACCGCATAGGTGGCAATATGGCTTGTATAATGAATGGTGCAAATGAGATTGCAGTAGATGCATTCCTGAAAGATAAAATACTGTTCCACAGAATTCCGGAAATTATTGAAAAAACAATGGAAAAGGCTACCTTTGTGCCCCTGCCGGATATAGATGATATATATGAGTCACATAATCAGGCAAAAGAGATAGCCAACAGTTTAATTTAAGAGAGATTTATGGTAGTTTTGATAAAGATTCTACAAGTAGTGCTTGCACTCAGTATACTTGTCCTTATACACGAGTTCGGACATTTTATTTTTGCAAGATTGTTCAAGATTAGAGTTGAGAAGTTCTATCTTTTCTTTGACCCTTGGTTCAGCCTGTTCAAATACAAGCCAAAGAATTCAGATACAGAGTACGGTTTGGGATGGCTTCCTCTTGGCGGTTACTGCAAGATATCGGGAATGATAGATGAATCTATGGACAAGGAGGCAATGGCAAAGGAGCCGCAGCCTTGGGAGTATCGCAGCAAACCGGCCTGGCAGAGATTCTTTGTCATTTTTGGAGGAGTCCTCTTCAATTTTATCCTTGCTATTGTAATCTACTGTGGTATTATGTATGCCTGGGGTGAGCAGTATATCAAGAATACAGATGTTACAACCGGAATTTATGCAAGTGAGCTGGCTCAGGAGATTGGTTTCAGGAATGGTGACATTATCCTCTCTTTTGATGATGTTGTACCTGTAAAATTTACTGACCTTCAGGTAGAGCTTGTACGTACGCAGGCTAAAGAGGCCAAGGTGCTTAGAGGCGGGGACACTGTAACTGTAACGATTGATCCGGTGTATATTCCAACCATTCTTAACACACCCGGGATGTTCAGCTATGGAATTCCGTTTGAAGTATTTGAAATTCCTGACACATCAATCAATGCTGCAAGCGGTCTTGTTGCCAAAGACAGGATTATGGCCATTAACGGAGAAGAGTGTGAGATGTTCTACCAGACCCAGAAGGTGCTGGCAAAACATAAAGGTGATTCTGTGGTGGCAACAATTGCCAGAGGTGATGGGATTGCACTTGTACCTCTTGCTACAGACACTTTGGGCAGAATACAAGTGATTGCAAATGCAGATCTTTCTTCTTTCTATACAATTACCCAAAAGGAGTACTCTTTCTTCTCTGCAATTCCTGCAGGTATAGATAAGGCTGTTACAACAGTGGGCAATTACTTTAAAGAGTTGAAACTTATATTCTCTCCTAAGACAGAGGCTTACAAATCTGTAGGCAGCTTTATTACAATAGGAAAGATATTTCCTGATGCTTGGGACTGGCACAGTTTTTGGAATATTACAGCATTCCTCTCTGTAATGTTGGCTGTACTTAACATACTGCCTATTCCGGCACTTGACGGAGGCCATCTTGTATTTACCCTTTATGAGATGATAACCGGGAGGAAACCAAGTGACAAGTTCCTTGAGTATGCCCAGACTGTAGGAATGGTGATTCTTATGGGACTTATGGTACTTGCATTTGGAAATGACATTTTCAGACTGTTCAATTAAATAGAATATGATTATGAGACTGGTAAAACTTTTTGTATTGGCTTTGGTTGCTGTAATGGCCGTAGCTTGCGATGATACTTCGGAACTTGTAAAACAGAATGTGGGGGGTAAGGCCGGTGAGGTGATAATTGTTGCCAATAAAGCAGAGTGGGAGAGCGAGCCCGGTTCTGAGTTGCGGTCTGTATTGGCTGTTCCGTATCCGTATCTTCCTCAGTCGGAGCCGTCATACACACTTATAAATATTCCGCACAAGAGTTTTACATCTCTTTTTGAATATCACAGAAATATAGTTATCCTAAAGGTTGACCCACAACTTAAGGCAGAGTTTAAAGCTGTAGAGGATGTTTGGGCAGCTCCCCAGACTGTAATTATGATAACAGCACCAACCAAAGAGGAGGCGGCCGAGGTTATTGCCCAGAATGCGAACCAGCTGTTCAATATCATAGGACAGGCTGAGAGGAACAGAATTATGAGAAACTCAAAAAGATATGAGGATGTGGCACTGAGGAACTTTGTGGCAGACAAGTTTGGCGGATCACCTTATTTCCCTAAAGGATACTCTCTAAAGAAGCAGACAGATAATTTTGTTTGGATCTCATACGAGACCACTTATACAAATCTTGGAGTTTTTGTTTACAGAATTCCTTATAAGGATTCAACTTCTGTACAGTTGGAAAATCTGATGGCGGCAACAAATGATATTATGCAGGAGAATGTGCCAGGAATGGTTGACAACAGCTATATGACTATAAGCAGTGAGGTGGTTCCAGGTTTGCAGGTTATGAAGTACAAGAATCGTAATTTCGTAGAAATGAGAGGTTTGTGGGAGGTTAAAAATGACTTTATGGGAGGACCATTTGTTATCCACGCATTCTATGACAAGAACAATCCAAAGGATATTATAGTGGTTGAGGGATTTGTTTATGCTCCAAGATACGACAAGAGAGATTATATAAGACAGGTTGAATCCATTTTGTATTCTTTTGACTGGAAAGAAGATTTTGGAAAATAAATTTGCAGGTATAAAAAAATTTCATACCTTTGCAGTCCCAAAGTGGAAAGGTCGGTTCGTCTAACGGTTAGGACTCAAGATTTTCATTCTTGCAATAGGGGTTCGATTCCCCTACCGACTACAAAAAATATTAAAAAAAAATAAACTATGGCAAATCACGCATCAGCAGAAAAACGCAATCGCCAGAATGCGAAGCGTAGATTGCATAATCGTTATTATGCAAAAGCAACACGTAGTGCAATTAAAGCATTGCGTAATACAACAGACAAAGAGGCAGCCTTGGCACTAATGCCTAAAGTTGCAGCAATGTTGGATAAATTGGCTAAGAGAAACATTATTCACAGCAATAAAGCTGCAAACCTTAAGAGTGGCTTGGCTGTATATGTTAACAAATTGGCGTAAATTTACTTTTTGTCGCAAGATAAAAATAAAACTTCCCAACCTTTGGGAAGTTTTATTTTTATGTATATATGCGAGAGAAATTGACAATTCAGGATTGGGCTGCAAGTGAGAGGCCCAGAGAGAAGTTTTTGGAGAGAGGGGCGCGTAGCCTTTCTGATGCTGAACTGTTGGCTATACTTATCAATTCAGGGAACCGTCAGGAGAATGCAGTAGAGTTGGCCAGAAAGATTTTGGCAGGTGCAGGTAATAATTTGTTGTTGCTGCGTAAATTTACCTTCAATGATTTTAAAAAGTTCAAAGGCATTGGGATAGGGAAGGCTATTTCGGTAATGGCAGCTTTTGAACTGGCGGCCAGATGTGATATGGCCCAGACTCCTGTTATGGCCAGGATTCATTCTTCTGAAGCGGCTGCCACTACTCTTGTCCCAATTCTCAGAGATTTGCCTACAGAGGAGTGTTGGGTGCTGTATCTGAATTCTGCAGACCAGCTGATATGGAAAGAGAGGATTTCTTCTGGAGGTATAGATACCACTGTGGTGGATGTCCGCATTATAATCAAGAATGCTCTGGAGAGGAACAGCAGCCATATAATTCTGGCACATAATCATCCGTCGGGAAGCTTAAGACCAGGGAAAGCAGATATGGCGGTTACAAAAAAACTGAAGGAGGCGGCAAGATTGTGTGATATACAGCTTCTCGACCATATTATTGTTGGAGGAAACAGCTATTTCAGTTTTGCAGATGAAGGGGTGTTGTAAATTTTCCTATATTTGTAATGCACTTAAAATTTAGAGATATGAAAGTAGTCAATTTGGGCGAGAGTAATTCTATTTTGAACAAGTTTGTTGCGCAGCTCAGAGATAAGGATATTCAGAAAGACAGTATGAGGTTCAGGTGTAACCTTGAGCGTATTGGCGAAATTTTTGCCTACGAGATAAGCAAAACTTTAAATTATTCTACTGTAGAGGTTACTACTCCTCTTGGAATTGCAAATTGCAGCCTGCCGAAGGATGAACTTGTAATCTCTTCTATATTGAGGGCCGGGCTCCCTTTGCATAACGGACTCCTCAATTATTTTGATAATGCCCAGAATTCATTTATTGCCGCTTACAGAAAGTATGGCAAGGACAATAAGTTTTCCATCCATTTGGAATATGTGAGCTCTCCAAAGATAGAAGATAAGGTATTGGTTCTTGCAGATACAATGCTGGCCACAGGCTCGTCTTTGGTACTTGCATACAATAAATTGTGTGAGCTGGGTGAACCGGCCCACACACATTTGGTATGTCCTATTGCAAGTGAATTTGGCTTGGGATATCTTTCAAAGCACCTCCCTCATAAGAAGGTTACTCTATGGGTAGCTGCTGTAGATGAGGAGCTTACAAATAAGTCGTATATAGTGCCGGGTATTGGCGATGCCGGAGATCTGGCATTTGGAGACAAACTATAGCTCTTTTCTTAATCTGGCAATAGGGATACTGAGTTGCTCCCTGTACTTGGCAACAGTGCGGCGGGCAACTTTGTAACCTTTTTGTTGCAGTACATCAACAAGTTCTTCATCTGTAAGAGGCTTGCTCTTGTCTTCTGCATCTACACTCTCTGCAAGTATTTTCTTTATTTCTCTGGTAGAAACCTCCTCTCCACCCTCTGTCATAAGTCCCTCTGAGAAGAAGTATTTCAAAGGGTAGATCCCAAAGTGGGTCTGAATGTATTTGCAGTTGACAACTCTTGAGATTGTAGATATGTCAAGGCCGGTTTTTTCTGCAATGTTCTTAAGGACCATTGGTTTGAGTTTGGTCTCATCACCATCCATAAAGTAGTCTCTCTGGAAATCTATTATGGCGTTCATAGTGTTCTGCAGGGTGTTCTGTCTCTGCTTTAATGCCTCAATAAACCATTTTGCAGAATCCAGCTTCTGTTTTACAAAACTTGCTGCCTCTCTTCCGGCTTTTGTGTTTGTGCTGGAAGAGTTCATAAGAAGTTCCGCATATCTCTTGTTTACCTTAAGTTCAGGGAGCGAGAACTTTGGCATACTCATAATAAGTTCGCCATCTTTCTCTTCCAACAGAAAGTCAGGTACAATCTGTTGTGCCTGCTCATCGTAAGAGTCATCTATTTGTCCGCCAGGACGTGGGTTAAGCCTTACTATCTCATCAATTGCCTCTTTCAGTTCTTCTTGGGTAATACCCATTTTTGAGATAATTTTTGAGTAGTGTTTTTTTGTAAACTCCAGAAAATAGTCGCTCAATATGGTTTTAGCCCTTTCGCCAGCCTCTGTTTTGGGATTGATCTGAAGCAACAGGCACTCCTGCAAATCTCTTGCACCTACGCCAGCCGGGTCAAACTCCTGAATGACTTTAAGGATTTTTTCAAGTTCCTGCTCATCTGTCTCAATATTAAGCCTCAACAGGATGTCATAAGAAAGGGATTCAAGATCTCTCCTGAGGTATCCGTCATCATCCAGGCTGCCAATGATGAATATGGCAATTGCACGGCTCCTCTCATCCAACTTCCTGTACCCAAGCTGGACAACAAGATTCTCCTGAAAACTCTCTTTAACTGAAAATGTATTGTATTGGGGTTTGATATCTTTCCCCTGATTGTTTACATACAGTTTGTATGATGGTGTAGGGTCATCTGCCGGATATTCATTTAAAGATACATTCTTTGGAGCATCATCCTCCAGATCTGCACTCTCTGTAATTTCATCCAATACAGGGTTCTCCTCCAACTCTTTCCTTACTTTCTGCTCAAGCTCAAGTGTTGGAAGCTCCAGAAGTTTTATGGTCTGAATCTGGAGAGGTGATAACTTTTGTTGCTGTTTTTGCTGTAACCCTTGTTTTAACATAATGGCAAAGATACAATTTTTTTTAACTTAGCATCTATAATTCAAAACCCGTTATGGAGAGCTACAACAAAGATTTGAAAATAGATGTGAATGCAGTAATTGCATCCAAAAGTGAACGCTTGGCAAAATTCACACCAAAGTTTCTTATGCGTTGGTTAAAAAAGATAATTCATCAGGATGAACTTAACAGTATCCTGGAGTTCAGCAATGGTGCCATTGATGTGGAGTTTGCAGACAAGGTGCTTCAGTGGCTTAACGCAAAAAGTAATGTAAAGTTCATTGACAGAGATAGTTTGGACCACGAGAAGAGATATATTTTTGTTTCAAACCACCCATTGGGCGGGCTTGACGGACTTACCCTTATATCTCTTATTGGCAAATTGTTTGGAGGAATAAAATTTGTTGTGAATGATATCCTTTTGAACATTGTCCCTATGAGAAATATCTTTGTACCCATAAACAAGCACGGCAGAATGGGCAAGGAGTATGGGGAGCGTATTCATAATGCCTATGCTTCAGATGACCAGATTCTCTATTTCCCGGCAGGATTGTGTTCAAGACTCATTGATGGACAAATTACAGACCTTGAGTGGAAGAAGAATTTTATAAAGCAGGCCAAACGGTACAACAGAGATATAGTTCCAATATATTTTGGCGGGCAGAATTCAAATTTCTTTTACCGTCTTGCCAAAATCAGAAAATTTCTTGGAATAAAGTTCAATATAGAGATGATTTTTCTTCCCGATGAAATGTTCCGTCAAAAAAACAGTATCTTTGAAGTCATCATAGGGGAGCCTGTACCCATATCTTCAATAGATTCAAGCAAAAGTTTGGATGAGTGGTGCAAGGTGATAAGGGAGAAATGTTATGAACTGAAACAAAACTAAACTAAACCAGACTTAAGTAAAATGGAACCGATAATTGCACCCGTGGACAGGGAACTTATTATAAAAGAACTTACAAAAGAGAAATTTATAAGGATAACCAGAAAAGGACGTAATCATCTGTATGAGGTTACGGCGCAGGACTCTCCTAATGTAATGCAGGAGATTGGGCGTTTGAGGGAGATTTCGTTCAGACTTGCAGGTGGCGGAACAGGCAAGGCTGTTGATATAGATGAATATGATATTGATCCGCACGAGCCTTACCGCCAGCTTATAGTTTGGGATCCGCACGACAAGGAGATTATAGGAGGTTACCGTTATATACATTGCGGCGGGTTGGATATCAGGAAAATGGCAACAAAGGAACTGTTTGATTTCTCAGACGAGTTCATAAACGACTATATGCCATTTACCATAGAACTTGGCAGATCATTTGTACAGCCAAACTACCAGAGTACTAACATCAGGCGCAAGAGCCTATATGCTCTGGACAATCTTTGGGATGGATTGGGAGCACTTATTGTAAAGAACCCCAATGTCAAATACTTTTTTGGAAAGGTTACAATGTACACCTCCTATAATGCAAGAGCGAGGAACATGTTGCTCCATTTCTTAAGGAAGTACTTTAATGACCATCTGTCACTAGTAAGGCCGGTTGTGTCGTTGGATTGTGATATTGACAACCCATATTTTGCAGAGCTTTTTAAAGATATGGAATATAAAGATGGCTACAAGGTGTTGCAGAAAGAGATTAAGAACAATGGAGAACACATCCCTCCACTTATCAATTCATATATGAATCTTTCCCCTTCTATGAAAGTGTTTGGTACAGCAGTGAATCATGGATTTGGTGGAGTTGAAGAGACCGGAATTCTTGTTAAGATTCCTGATATGTACCCTGAAAAGGTAGACCGTTATATAACTCCGGTGAGAGAATGGGTGCACAGGATGCGTGTCAAGTGGTGGAGAAGATAAGAAGAGGCTGACTCAAAAGATGGAGTAACGTAAAATTTACCCTTTTGAGTCAGCCTCTTTGTTTGAGGTATGCCGTAATCTTATTCGGCAGCAGGCATAACACTGATAATCTTGATAGGGTTTACTGGGGCATTTTTAGGGGCAGTTACAGGCTCTGCTGCAATTGCATCAATTACCTCAAGACCCTCAAGAGTTTCACCAAAGATGGTGTATTGTCCGTCCAGGTGTGAACAACCTGTCTCATCCTCCACAAAATAGAACTGTGAACCCGAAGATTCTCTTGCAGGGTTGGTTTTGTCCCCTTTACGTGCTGCTGCCAAAGCACCTTTCTTATGACTGAATTGAGGAAGAATCTCTGCAGGGATAGTATAACCAGGACCACCTGTGCCGTATTGTGCAGGATCTGCATTTTTGTCTTTTGTTAGAGGATCACCAACCTGAACCATAAATCCTTTGATTACGCGGTGGAACATAATGTTGTCGTAAAATCTCTCAGAAGCAAGTTTTACAAAATTGTCTCTGTGAAGAGGGGTTTCCTTGTAAAGTTTGATTTTAATTGTTCCTTTTGTTGTCTCAATGTTAAAGATTGGCTCTTCAGGTAATGTCTGCGGGTCAAATGCCAATGCTGGAGCTTTAACCTCTACTGGTGCAGGGGTGCTCTGGGCAGCCTCTTTATTGCCGCTTTTACATCCGGCAACAAGGATTGTTGCAATAAATAGCAAACTGATTAATCTTGTTTTCATATTTTTTGTTTTTAAAGTGAATACATTCCTGTTTGTACAAAGTTAGCCTTTTTTGCAGAAATGAGCAGATACATTTTAAAAATAATGGTTGCAATAATACTCCCGATAGCTGCTGTTGCCCAGCAACAGAGAGTGGGGCTTGTATTGAGTGGTGGAGGAGCAAAAGGGCTCTCCCATATTGGAGTGATAAGAGCATTGGAGGAGAACAATGTTCCAATTGACTATATATGTGGAACATCAATGGGGGCGGTAATAGCATCTTTATATGCAATAGGGCTTTCTCCCAGTGAAATGGAAGATATTGTCACATCAGAGGATTTTGCGGCCTGGTGCAGTGGAAAGCAGGAAAAGGGGTTGGGAAGCCTGTTCTATAAAGATGAAGTATCGCCTAAAATGGTTACACTCTTGTTTCATCGCAAACAGGGAAAGATAAATATTTCATTCCCAAGCAGTATTGTAGAGCCATTTCCAATGGACCTTGCAATGATGGATACGTATGCTTCTCCATCTGTGGCGGCAGGATACAATTTTTCAAACCTGATGGTTCCGTTCTTCTGTGTCTCTTCTGATGTGAAGAACAAAAGGAAGGTCATTCATACGACTGGAGATTTGGGTAGTGCTGTAAGGGCTTCAATGACATATCCGTTTGTATTCAAACCAATAACCATAGATTCCACAGTCTTGTTTGATGGTGGGTTTTATGATAATTTTCCGTGGAAAGAATTGGCCCGGCTTTATTCTCCAGATGTCATAATTGGGGCAAAATGTGTCTCGGAAGATGCCCCATTAGATGATGAGGATGTTATAGGGCAGATTACCAATATGATAGTGCATCCCACAGACTTCAATATACCTCCAGATAAGGGGATGGTGGTATCGGGAAGATACCCCTATGGCGTTATGGAATTTGAGAAGGGGAGAGAAATCATTGGATTGGGGTATGCCAATGCAAATAATATGATGGATTCAATTTTACACAAGGTGGAACGCAGGCGGTCACAGAGGGAGTTGGACTCAATGAGATTTGTATTCAGGCAGAAGAACAGGAAGATTGAATTTGCTCCTGATATTCTCTTTGAAGGGAATATTGGAGAGGGGGAGATGGAGTTTATAAAGAATACAATAATGGAAGGCGGGGAATCTCCGTTCAATTTTGCAAAACTCAGGCAGGGGTATTACAGAGTGGCATCTACTGGGATGTTCAAGACTTTATATCCTTCATACATTCCTGAAGATGATTCTCTGTTTACATTAAAGATAAAGGCCTCCAGAGCTCCCCGTCTTGGTGTGGGATTGGGAGGAAACATCTCTTCTGCAAATTTGAACCAGGGGTATCTGGAACTCTCCTGGCAACATTTGGGTAAGACTCCGTACAAAATTATGTTTCAGGGGAACTTGGGCTCATTCTATAAAGGGGCGGCTGTAAAGTGGCGTTATAATGTTGGGGCTCATCCACAGGTGTATTATACTGCCCGGATTGTTGCAAACAGTTCCAATTATAAAAGGGAGGATATTTTGCAGAAGGAGTTTTACTTTAATGGGGGAGGGGCGGTTGCTTTAAGTCCCGACGGAAGTTTGCAGCTTGGAGCAAATGCATCATTGGGGAAAGGGATATATGAATATGGGGAAAGAACTGCAATTTCCCTTGTCTCCCCATCTGTGGCATTGAGCCGCAATACCCAAAATTATCCGTTATATCCTACAGAGGGGGTGAAAATGGATGTTGTGGCAAGATGGACTTATGCTGTGGAGTCTAACGGTAATTTGCTTTTGGAAGATGTCAGGCACAACAATCTGGGCTTCAGGGCCAGTTATGAATCTTTTGCAGATATTGGCCGGAGATTAAAGTTGGGGTACAGTGCTGTTATCTCCATTAAGGAAGATATGGGGTTGGCCGGGTATGTTCCGGCTCTTTTGAGTATGCCCTCTTTTGCACCTTTTCCAAATGCTTATACAAAGCTCCTTAAAGGGTACCGGGCAAACAGTTATGCAGGAATTGGAATTTCTCCAGTGATTTGTGTGCTAAAAACACTATTTTTGCATACAAATGTTTCATACTTCCAGCCTTACCGGCAGATTTATGAAACAGAGGGAGGAGCATACGGTTATACCAAACGGTTTCCAAAGGGGGCATTTCTGGCAAATGCTGCATTGGTGTGGCAACTGCCAATAGGACCGGTCTCACTCTCTTTAAGTTACTATGAACGGGGAGAGCAGCATAAATGGTACCCTCAACTGGATATAGGCTTTCTTCTGTTCAAAAATAGAATGACAGAATAGTATTTGATGGGCGTACTTAAAAAACTGGCAGGTGAGACTGCAATATACGGTCTAAGCACCATATTGGCAAGGATGATAAATTTCTTCTTTGTCCCTATCTATACCCGTATCCTTACAACGGGTGAATATGGATCGTACTCAGAGATAATGTCGTACATAGCAGTATTGCAGGTGGTGCTTGTCCTTGGTCTGGAGACAGGGTGTTTCAGGTTCGCCAACAAGGTTGAGGATTCTTCAAAACCTTTTGGGACAGCTTTTACTACTGTGTCGGGAATCAGTTTCCTGTTCTTTGCATTAATGTGGCTTTTCTCAGACAGTATAGCCTCTGCAATGGGGTATGCAGGTTATGGCAAGATGATTCTGTATACAGGAGGTATTCTGGCTCTGGATTCAATTACAGCAATACTTTTTGCAAGGTTGAGGTTTCTGCAGAAGGCACTCAAGTTTGCAGTATTCAAAACTGTAAAGATTTTGAGCGAGTTGGGGTTCAATCTTCTCCTCTTCTTTGTGGTACCAGGGTATCTGGCTGATAATCCCCACAGTTTTATCCTTAATTTCATACCGGCAAACGCAGATTTCTCATATATAATATTTGCAGTTTTTCTCAGTTGTGTGATGTGTGCACTACTTTTTATTCCCGACATCTTGCGGATGAAAGTTTCCTTCAACAAAGGGTTGTGGAGAGAGATGATGATATATTCAATACCACTTATGGTGGCAGGTTTGCCAGGTATTGTTAATGAGAGTTTCGACCGTATCCTCTTCCGCTTCTTTGCTCCAGATGGCGCTATTTGGAGAGCTGATTTGGGTGAATATCAGGCAGCTGTAAAACTTGCTGTAATAATGAACCTGTTTATTCAGATGTTCAGGTATGCGGCAGAGCCGTTCTTTTTTGCAAGAGGCAAGAACAAGGAACTGCTGGCACAGGTTATGGAGTACTTTACGGCATTTTGTGTACTCATCTTCCTTGGTGTTACCCTTTATATGGATATAATTGGACTTATTTTAGGTAAAGATTTTAGGGGAGCGTTGGGTACAGTACCGTTTATGCTCATTTCGTATATGCTTTTGGGTATGCTCTTTAATGTATCTATGTGGTACAAACTTAGCGGAGAAACCAGATACGCAATAAACATTACACTTGTGGGATTGGCGGTAACAGTTGTGGTGAATATAGTTTTTATGCCGTTGTTCTCTTATTGGGCATCGGTTGCAGCACACGTGTTGAGTTGTCTGGTAATGCTGGTGTACAGTGTGTGGTTGGGTAACAGACATTACTATATTCCGTATGATTGGAAGAAGATATGCAGGTACGTGTTGTGCGGTCTTCTGATTTTTGCAATCTCGGTGGTATTGCAGCAACTGGTATTCATACGTGGCAATCTGGTTTTAAAACTTGGAATTAACACATTGTTGCTATTGGGGTATATGGCGGCGGTTGTGAAGATGAACGGTGGAGCAGGGCGAATTTTGTCGGGAATAAGAAAATGATAAAACAAGATATATTATGAAAGTTAAGATTGTAAACAAGAGTGGGTTTGATGCACCTTTTTATGCAACAGAACTCTCTGCAGGAATGGATCTTAAGGCTGCCATAGATGAGCCTGTTGAATTGGATTCCCTTTGCAGGGCAATGGTCCCTACCGGGTTGTACATAGAGCTTCCTGCAGGTTATGAGGCTCAGATAAGGCCAAGAAGCGGTCTGGCTGCAAAACATGGGGTTACTGTTTGCAATAGCCCTGGAACGGTGGATGCAGATTATCGTGGAGAGATAAAGGTTATTCTGGTAAATCTTTCAAAGGAGAAGTTTGTGATTAATCCAGGAGAGAGGATAGCCCAGATGGTTATTGCCAAGTATGAGAAGATTGAGTGGGAAGAGGTTGAGGTTTTGGGTGAGACAGAGCGTGGAGCGGGTGGTTTTGGTTCAACAGGTGTAAAATAAGGGGGCCTGTATGAAAAATCTTCAGATTGAGGAAATATATGAGTTGTATTCCCATACGTCGGGAGTATGTACAGATACAAGAAATATTGTTGGGGGTGGGATGTTTTTTGCCCTTAAGGGGGAAACATTCAATGGTAACAGATTTGCCCAGGCTGCTTTGGATGCCGGGGCGGCTTATGCTGTTGTAGATGAGCAGGAGGTTGAAGAGTCAAATCCGGAGAAGTTTGTTCTGGTGGAAGATGTGCTTGTCGCATTGCAGCAGGTTGCAAGATATCATAGAAAACAGTTCAGGATTCCGGTAATAGCCCTTACAGGGACAAATGGAAAGACCACTACCAAGGAACTTATTGCTGCTTGTTTGCGCACAAAATATAATGTTGTGGCAACAGAGGGGAATCTGAACAACCATATTGGAGTTCCACTTACATTGTTGAGGCTTGGCAGTGATACTCAGGCGGCAGTTATAGAAATGGGGGCAAGCAATCCGGGAGAGATAAGCACTTTAATGAGAATTGCATGCCCAAGTTTTGGCCTTGTAACAAATGTCGGAAAGGCGCATCTGCAGGGTTTTGGCTCGCTTGAGGGGGTAATGGCTACAAAAGGGGAACTTTATGATGATTTGCAGGAGCACCGCAAGATTGCTTTTGTAAATATAGACAACCCTCTGTTGATGAAAATGGCTGCCCAAAGACAGAAATTGCAGATTGTCCCTTATGGTATAAATAATGACGGGGCAAAGGTAATAGTAGATGAGGGTGGATCTCCTTTTCTGAAGATGATGATTCCCAATCCATCATATACCTCTGTGAATGAGGAAGGGAAACCAGAGTGGATAACTGTTGCCACAAATCTTATTGGTGCGTACAATTCAGATAATGTTCTGGCGGCTTTATGTGTCTCTTCCTATATGGATGTGCCGGCAGAGGATGCGGTTGCGGCAATAGGGGGGTACCATCCTTCAAACAACAGGTCGCAGCTTGCCAGAACCGCTTCCAATTCTCTCATAATTGATGCATATAATGCAAATCCAACCAGTATGAGGGCTGCGTTAGAGAATTTTGCTGCTCTTAAGATGCCTTGCAAGGTGCTTATGTTGGGAGATATGCTTGAACTTGGAGCTGATTCTCTTCAGGAACATAAGGGGATACTTGCCTTGGCACTGGAGAAAGGTTTTGAGAGGATTTTCCTTGTAGGTGGGGAGTTTGCAGCGGCGGCGGCCCAATTGGAGGGGAAGCTGCAAGGGGCAGATGTCCAGTTGTATGATGACTCTTTGCAATTGCAGCAGCAGCTGAAAGAAAACCCCCTTTCAGGCTGCTCCGTACTTATAAAAGGTTCACGTGGGAAACGCCTTGAAAGGATTATTGAGGTTCTGTAATAGCACAAAAGATTTATGTTAAGAATTACCGGGGAGTAGAAAAGTCTTCCCGGTATTTTTTTGGTGATATGCCGGTGTGCTTTTTAAAGAATTTGCCAAAAGATGACTGGTCTGCAAAACGGAGTTTCTCTGTAATCTCCTTAATGGTAAGGTTTGGAGTTCTAAGGAGAACCTTTGCCTGGGCAGTAATTTTCTTTGCAATCCAGTAGTTTGCGGTATGCCCGGTGGTCTCTTTAAGGATGATTGAGAGATACTGGGTGCTGATGCAAAGTTTGTCTGAATAGAAAGAGGGGTTGTGCTCTGTCATGGCATATTCCTCTACAAGGTGAAGGAAGTGTCTTATTATATTCTCTTTGCGGGAGAGGTTCTGCATCTGTTTCCTTGCACCGTCTCTGTTGCGGAATATGTTGCTGGATTCCAGTATAAAGTTGTAGAAAGTGTTGTGGAGCATATCTTTTTTAAAGTTGTGCTCCCGCTTCATATAATAGAGTATCCTGTCTGCACTGAATTTTAATGCCTCCAGCTCTTCATCTGTAATTTTTATGTGTGGAGACTCATTCATATCCACAAAATGGGAAATAGGAATAGGTTTTTTGTCCAAAAGTGTATCAAGCATAAAAGATTCTGTAGCCAAAATCAAATATGCGGTAAAATTTTCGCTGTGCCCCAGCAGCTTCACATCTGCAGATGGTTTCAGTTCTACCCAGCAATTTTCTGTAAACGTATAATTTACATAATCTATAGAGAGCTCTACCTCTCCGGCTATAATGAACATGAATCCCATCATTGTTTCAGTGAGGTTTGGCTCAGAATTTGAGGGTGGGAATTCTTTCAGATTGCTTTGGGAAAATGGGGATACGTTTACAGCTATCAGTTTGTCGTTGAAACTGTAACTCTCTATCATCTTTACAAATCGTTGCAGATTTATTTTTGAACTTATGCTTCTTTTTCTCATTTCAGTTTTGGATTTTGTAGAAAAATTTGGTTGCAAAATCTATGCAAAGATAGTTTTTTGGAGTTTTTTGTGCGAATGTTGTTGTTTTTTGGAATAAAAAATATCAGGATGACCTACTGTCGGGAATAATGGCAATATGTTTATTAAGTTTTAAACCAAAATACTTATTTTTGCGCCAAATTTCTTGAGTATTATTGCAAGATATTTGCAGCCGGTTTACTGGTTTTTGAAAATTGATAATTATTAAAGATAAAAAAATGAGAAGAACTAAATTTACAATGTTCGTGGTTGCAGTGGTTGCAACCCTATTTATGTCTTCTTCTGCTTGGGCGCAGGATACATTGCACCTTACCTTGGATGATGCTCTTAAGGTTGCAATGAGCGAGAACATAGCAGTAAAGGTGGCAGACAAGGAGATTAAGAGGACAGAGTATGCAGAGAAAGGTACATACGCCTCTTTGTTCCCTCAGATTGATTTCAGCGGCAGTTACCAGCGTGCCATAAAGAAACAGAAGATGGTTATGAATATGGGTGAGCAGGAGATGGAGATAACAGTTGGTGTAAACAACACTTGGTCTGCAGGATTTACAGCTGCTCTACCTTTGGTTAATGTGCAGCTTTGGAAGGCTATTCAGATTACAGGTATGGATGTGGAACTGGCAGTGGAGAAAGCTAAAGGTTCAAGAGTAGATTTGATTGACCAGGTGCAGCAGGCTTTCTATGGTGTGTTGTTGGCTAAGGACCTTTACAATGTTTACAAAGAGAACTATGACAACGCAAAAGACAATTACAATGATGTTAAGGCAAAATTTGATACAGGTCTTGCTTCAAAGTTTGAGCTTTTGAGTGCAGAAGTTGCAATGCAGAACGCAGAGCCTAATGTGTATGATGCGCAGAACAGCATTGTTCTTGCAAACTGGAGACTTAAAGCTCTTATTGGATTGGATTTGGCACAGGAGATAGAGTGCACAGGTTCCCTTTCAGATTATGAGAGTGCTGTTGCTTCAACTGCCTCTTATGATAACCTTTCTGTAGAGAACAACTCTGCAATCAAGCAGTTGGATATTCAGGAGAGGATGCTTGACAAGACATACGAGATGCAACTTGCAAAATATTATCCTACACTTGCAGCCCAGCTCTCATACAACTGGATAGCAATGTCGGAGCATTTGAGGATAGGTGAATATAAATGGAACCCTTATTCAACAGGTGCAGTTGCCTTGTCTATCCCTATTTTTGCAGGTGGACAGAAGAGGAATGAACTGAGACAGACACGTGTTCAGCAGGAGCAGCTTGCACTTCAGAAAGAGGATGCAATAAGAAACCTTGAGGTTAGTGTAATGCAGGTGCTTAACTCTCTTGAAACCAGCCTTAAACAATATCAGGCAGCTCAGAAGACTATAGAGGGGGCTCAGGCCGGATATGAGATAGCAAAGAAAAGATATGATGTTGGAAGCGGTACATTGTTGGAGCTTCAGGATGCGCAGTTGGGTATGTTGCAGGCAAGGTTGAACCTTAACCAGTCTGTGTATACATATATGACTCTAAAATCTTCTTTGGATAAAATTTTGGGTGTAAACCAGATTAACGAATAAATGGAAAATATTAAAATTATAGATATGAAAAGTTTGTATAGAGCACTATCGGTACTATTGTTGGCAGGAGTGGTTTTCTCCTGCAAATCAGGTGAGGGTGAGGCTGTTGAGGTAGAGGTTATCCCACAGGTTAAGACCCAGCAAGTTTTTGAGAGGGAGGTTGAGCAGATTGAGACATTTACAGCAACTGTTGAGGCAGAGGTGAAGAACAACATTTCACCTATGATGAGCCTTAGAATCAAAAAGGTTCTTGTTGAGGTTGGTGACAACGTAAAGAAAGGACAGATACTTGCAACTCTTGATGCTACAAACCTTGAGCAGGCAAGACTTAAAATGGTAAATGACTCTATTGAGTTTGCCAGAATTGACCAGCTTTATCAGGTTGGCGGCATTTCAAAGAGCAACTGGGATGCAATGAAGATGGCTGCAAATGTTTCAAGAAGCAACTACAACAATCTTCTGGAGAACACTATTTTAAGAAGCCCGGTTAACGGTATTGTTACTGCAAGAAACTATGATGCAGGTGATATGTATGCTATGGCTGCTCCAGTATATGTTGTTGAGCAGATAACACCTGTGAAACTTAAAGTTAACGTTTCAGAGAAACTGTTTACCCAAATTAAAAAGGGTATGGAGGTAGATGTGAAACTTGATGTTTACGGAGATGAGATTTTCAAAGGTAAAGTATCTTTGGTTTATCCTACAATTGATGCTGCTACCAGAACATTCCCTGTAGAGATTACAATTGCTAATGCAAACCAGAGAGTACGTCCTGGTATGTTTGCAAGGGTAACATTCTCATACGGTACTGCAAATCACGTTGTGGTTCCAGACAAGGCAGTTGTAAAACAGACAGGTTCAGGTGACAGATATGTGTACGTTTATAACAATGGTACAATTGAGTTCAAGAAAGTGGAGTTGGGCAGAAGGATGGATACAGAGTACGAGCTTGTAAGCGGTGTTGCTTCTGGTGATAATGTGGTTACAGAGGGACACTCAAGAGTAGTAAACGGTGGCAAGGCAGAGATTGTGAAATAAGCTGCAGCTGCAAAGGTAATTTTGAACAATTAGAAAGAACTGAAAATGAGTTTATATCAATCAGCGGTAAAGAAACCTATAACCACAGCCCTCATTTTTGTGGCAGTGGCTATCTTTGGTCTCTTCTCCCTTGTCAATATCCCAATTGACCTTATTCCGGAGATTGAGACAAACACCATTATGGTAATGACAACTTACCAGGGTGCGAATGCTTCCGATATTGAGAATAACGTTACCAAACCAATGGAGAACACTCTCAATAGTGTGAGTGACCTTAAACACATCTCTTCAAGCTCAAGAGAGAACGTTTCCATTGTTACTTTGGAGTTTGAGTATGGTATTGATATTGATGTGGCAACAAATGATGTCCGCGACAAGCTGGAGCTTGTAAAACAGATGCTTCCAGATAACGTGGACAATCCTATGATTTTTAAGTTTGGTGCGGATGCAATTCCAATCCTGTTGCTTTCTGTAACAGCAGAGGAGAGTACTCCTGGTTTGTACAAGATATTGGATGATATTGTGGTAAACCCTATTGCACGTCTTGGCGGTGTAGGTACAGTATCAATCTCAGGTGCGCCGCAGCGTCAGCTTACAATTTATTGTGATCCTCACAAACTTGAGGCTTACAATATTCCAATTGAGTCAATTGCAAGCATCATTGGTGCTGAGAACATGAATATGCCTGCCGGCCAGATTGATGTTGGATCAAACACATATTCATTGCGTGTACAGAAAGAGTTTGCAAGTGCAGAGGAGATGGCTACCCTTGTAGTGGGTGTGAGAAACGGCAGACCTGTATATCTTAAGGATGTTGCAACCATCCAGGATGGTCTTGAGGAGCGCTCAAGGGAGACTTTCAACAATGGAAAGAGGGGTGGAATGATTATTGTGCAGAAACAGTCGGGAGCAAACTCAGTAAACATTTCCAAAAAAGTTAAGGAGATATTGCCTCAGCTGCAGGCAAACTTGCCTTCAGATGTGAAGATTGGTGTTATTATAGATTCATCAGACAATATCATAAACACCATAAAATCATTGGGTGAGACTATTGCAATCACATTCCTGGTGGTTATGGTGGTTGTATACCTCTTCTTGGGAAGATGGAGGGCTACATTTATCATTATGCTTACAATCCCTATTTCATTGTTGGCATCTTTGGTTTATTTGTTTGCTACCGGCAACTCTCTTAACATCATTTCATTGAGCTCGTTGTCAATTGCAATTGGTATGGTGGTGGATGATGCCATTGTGGTATTGGAGAACGTTACAACCCATATTGAGAGGGGAAGCCGTCCTAAGAGTGCTGCTGTATATGCAACAAATGAGGTGGCAATCTCAGTTATTGCATCTACCCTTACAATGTTGGCGGTATTCCTTCCTTTGACAATGATCAACGGTATGGCCGGTGTGATGTTCCGTCAGTTGGGCTGGATTGTAAGTATCATTATGATTGTTTCAACTGTTGGTGCTCTTACCCTTATCCCAATGTTGTGCTCGCAGATGTTGAGACTTAACCCTCATAAGGGCAAGTTCCAGAGAATTGTACTTACTCCGTTCCACAACTTCCTTACCTGGTTGGACGGCGGTTATGCAAAACTGCTTGCGTGGTGTGTGAAGAACAGGAGAAAGACCATTGTAATTGCATTTGCATTCTTCATCTTTGTGGTAGTTGGCGGCGGTTCACTTGTAAAGAGCGAGTATTTCCCTGCATCGGATGACGGACGTATCTCGGTTTCCGTTAAGTTGCCTATGGGTACAAGACAGGATATTACCAGAGATTTGGCTTTGGAACTTGTAAACAAGTTTATGACAAAATATCCCGAGATCATTACCTGTAACGTAAGTGAGGGTGCATCAGGTTCCAGCAACAGTGCCTTTGAGCTTATGCAGGGCGGCGGTACACACGCAATGAGTTTCAATATAAACATAGGAAGTATTGAGGACCGTGAAAGAAGTGTGTTTGAGATATGTGATATGATGCGTAATGATTTGTCTGAGTATCCTATTATCAGGACATTCCAGGTTACAGCCGGCGGACAGGGCGGTGGAATGGGAGGCGAGGCTTCTGTAGAGGTTGAGATCTATGGACACGACTTTACAAATTCGGATAAGGCTGCAGATATGGTTGAAAAAGGTTTCCGCAGCATCCCTGGCGTAAAACAGGTTATTGTAAGCCGTGACGAGTATACTCCTGAGTTCCAGGTTGATTTTGACCGTGAGAAGATTGCCCTTAACGGCCTTAATACTGCTACAGTTTCCACTTATTTGAGAAACCGCATAAATGGTGTTACAGCTTCTTACTTCAGAGAGGACGGAGAGGAGTATGATATCATTATCAGATATGCCCCTGAATTCCGTACAACTGTAGAGGATATTGAGAACATTACCATTTATAATGCAATGGGTCAGGGTATCAAGCTTAGGGACCTTGGAGATGTTAAGGAGATTCTTACCCCTCCTGCAATTGACAGAAAGGACCGTGAGCGTCTTGTAAAAGTTACTGCCATTGTACCAAAAGGTATGGCAATGTCTGACCTTGTAAACGAGACAAACAAGTTTATGGCTGCAACTACCCTTCCAATGGGTATGAGCTGGCAGCTTGGAGGTACATATGAGGACCAACAGGAGACATTCGGAGATCTGATTTTGCTTATGGCCCTTATCATTATCCTGGTGTTCATTGTAATGGCGGCACAGTTTGAGTCACTTACATATCCGTTTGTAATCATGTTCTCAATTCCGTTTGCCTTTGTGGGTGTGATTATGGGATTTGTGGTTACCGGACAGCCTCTTAACGTAATGTCAATGATTGGTCTGATTATGCTTATGGGTATTGTGGTTAAGAACGGTATTGTGCTTATCGACTATATCATCCTTTGCCGTGAGAGGGGAATGGGTATTGCATTGTCCATTGTTACATCGGGAAGATCACGTCTCCGTCCTGTACTTATGACAACCCTTACCACTGTGTTGGGTATGGTTCCAATGGCAATTGGTACCGGTGAGGGTGCCGAGATGTGGAGAGGCTTGGGTACTTGTGTGGCTTGGGGTCTTTCAGTATCAACCCTTATTACCCTTGTGATTGTACCGGTAATGTATTGTGTATTTGCAGGCAATGGCCTCAAGAAGAAGAGGAAGGCTGAGCTTAAGGCAATGAAAGCCCTTGCAAAATAGTGTTAACCCAGTAAAAAGTATAAGATGAAAGCAGTTTTTATATCATATAACCAGGCATTCAAGGATGAGATTCTTGATATTATGCTAAAGGCCGGTGTAAAGGGCTATACAAACTGGGAAGAGGTTACAGGTAGAGGTTCACGTGGAGGTGAGCCTCACCTTGGTGACCACGCCTGGCCTACCCTTAACTCTGCAATGATTGCAATTGTAGAGGATAATATATCCGAGATCTTTATGAAAAGGCTTAAAGTCTTGGATGAGAACAACCCTCTGATGGGTCTTAGGGCCTTCAGCTGGAGCGTTGATTCAACAATTTGACAGGTTAGAATCTGATGGTTCTTCCAAAGAGCTTTTCTAAAATGAGACTTTTGGGTGAGATGCCATAAGGAATGTGACGGCGGTTATCCGGTAGGGTAACTGCCGTTTCTTTTTTTATTTTGCGGAATGCACTATGAGCTTTTGGAACTGCTGTAAAAAAACTCCATTTAAGTTGCAGCAGATATACAATGGCGGTAAGCCCGTCTACACACATCCTTAAGAAGATATAAAAGTTACGGTTCCCTTTTTTCAAACCAAACGCCTCCCAACCCTCATTAAAAGGGAGATTCTTATAGAGCATAAGCAGGTTGTTGCGGTAGTTGAGGAAAAGTTTCCTTGGAGAGTTGTTTGGTAAAGTTCCCCCACCAACGTGGAAAACACAGCTCTGCGGTACTGCCCAAACCTGGTGTCCGTGCAATTGGGCCCTCCAGCAGAAGTCAATCTCCTCCATATGGGCAAAGAACCCTTCATCCAACCCTCCAAGCTCTCTCCAAACTTTGCTTCTCACTACCATACAGGCTCCCGATGCCCAGAAAACCTGTGCAGGAGCATTATATTGCCCTTTGTCCTCTTCTACGGTTGAGAGCACCCTTCCCCTGCAGAAAGGGAATCCCAATACATCTATATAACCACCGCAGGCACCTGCATATTCAAATGTCTCAAATTTTCTTCCCGACAAATCATTGCTGTTATCCTTCCCGCCAGAATCTTTATCCCCAGAGCAACTGTTGCCGGAAACTTTGAACAGCCCTGTGAGATCCTCTTTCCCTGTAGTTTCAATGCACAATTGCTGATGCCTTGCTTCAGAGAGCATCTTGGGTTGGCATATCCCCACCTGAGGATTTTTGTCCATAAATGAAATGAGAGGTTCCAGCCAGCTATTGGGAACAAGAATGTCTGAATTCAGCAGAATGAAGTATTCCGCTTCCACTTGCGCCAGGGCGCGGTTGTATCCTCCGGTAAATCCGTAGTTCTTGTCTAATTGTATAAGCCTTATCTGTGGGTAATTCCCTTGCAGGAATACTATGGAATTGTCTGAAGAGCAGTTGTCTGCAACAATAATGGAAACACCGCTCAGTGTGGTGTTCGCAACAAGTGCAGGAAGATATTTTCTGAGAAATTTCTCCCCGTTCCAGTTCAATATTACAACAGCTGCTTTATCCATAGCGGTACAAATATAACTTTTTGGCTCCTGTTTTACGCAAAAATGCTTAAAAAATGCCAAATATTTATATCTTTGCCAAATATGTTTTAAAAATTGGAATAATTATAACCAAAAATCATTAATAATCTAAAATCTATAATTTATGTTTAAAGGACATCCTAAAGGGTTGCTTGCAGCAGCTCTAAGTAACATGGGAGAGCGTTTCGGTTATTACATTATGAACGCCGTTCTTGTATTGTTCCTATGTTCAAAATTTGGTTTGAGCGAGGGTGTGAGTGGTACAATCTACTCTTGCTTCTATGCTGGTATCTATATTCTTGCTCTTGTAGGTGGTCTTATTGCAGACCGTACACAGAACTATAAGGGTACCATCAAGACAGGTCTTGTAATTATGGCAACAGGTTACATTATCCTTTCTATTCCTATCCTTGCAACTGCAGGTAATACTACCTGGTTGCTTTCTCTTACTTGTCTTGCTTTGTTCCTTATTGCATTTGGTAACGGTTTGTTTAAAGGTAACCTTCAGGCTATCGTTGGTCAGATGTATGATGACTTTGAGGCTGAGGCTGCCAAAAAAGGTGAAGAGGCACTTAAAGAGGCTAAAGACAAACGTGATGCAGGTTTCCAGATTTTCTATGTGTTCATTAACGTAGGTGGTCTTATTGCTCCTTTTGTAGCTCCGGTTCTACGCCAGTGGTGGTTGGGTACTAACGGTATGGAGTACAATGCACAGCTTCCAGCTCTTTGCCACGAGTACATTAACGCAGCAGCTGCAATGGCTCCAGAGGCACTTGCAAACTTGCAGGAGCTTATGGTTAAAGCTGGTGGTCAGATTACAGACTTGGCTGCTTCTTGCCAGAGCTACTTGCAGATCTTTAATGAGGGTATCCACTACTCATTCATTGCTTCAGTTGCAGCTATGGTCATTTCATTGGTTATCTTCTTCTTCTCACAGAAGATGTTCCCAACCCCTGCCAAGAAAGTTGCTGCTCAGAGCGTTGAGTATACTGCAGAGGAGAAGGCTGCTATGGCAAAAGAGATCAAACAGAGAATGTATGCTTTGTTTGCAGTGCTTGGTATTGTAATCTTCTTCTGGTTCTCATTCCACCAGAATGGTATGTCACTTTCATTCTTTGCTCGTGACTTTGTAGATTCATCGGCAGTTGCTCCAGAGATCTGGCAGGCTATCAACCCATTCTTTGTAATTACCCTTACCCCAGTTATTATGGCAATCTTTGCTGCTCTTGCTAAAAAGGGCAAAGCTATCTCCACTCCACGCAAGATTGCTATAGGTATGTTCATTGCAGGTTTGGCATTCTTGTTCCTTGCTATTTTCTCAATGATGAAAGGTTATCCTTCAGCAGACGCTTACAAAGCTCTTCCAATTGCAGAGCAGATGGCTAACAAGGCTCACTGGTGGGTACTTATTGCTGTTTACTTCTTCCTGACCGTTGCAGAGTTGTTCATCTCTCCACTTGGTTTGTCATTCGTTTCTAAGGTTGCTCCTAAGAACTTGCTTGGCCTTTGCCAGGGTCTATGGCTAACCGCTACCGCTCTTGGTAACCTTCTATTGTGGATTGGACCTCTTATGTACAACGCTTGGCCAATCTGGCAGTGTTGGACAGTATTCTTGGTAGTATGTCTTGTATCTATGGGCGTTATGCTTGGTATGGTCAAATGGTTGGAGAGAGTTACTGCGTAATTTTATTCAACTTTACATATATGAGCCGGTTCCTTTGCGGAGCCGGCTTTTTTTATTAAATTTGTTTTTTGTCGGGAAGAAAGTTTTAGGGATTATGCATAAGCTTTTGTTTTGGATTTTGTGGGGGACAATGTATGTGGTCTCACTGTTGCCAAGGAGGTTCTTTTACTTCCTGTCGGATTTTTGTGCATTCTTGCTTAATCTGTTCGGGTACAGGCGCAGTGTGATTGACATTAACATGGCCAGAAGTTTTCCGCAGGCAAAGTATGGGGAGATAAAAAAGTGGCGCAAGGAGTATTACAAGTATATGCTTGACATTACTTTTGAGAGCATTTGGGCAATAAGTGCAAGCCAGAAACAGATTTGTGAGGTTGTTTCTGTTCCCGACAGGAAGGTGATGGATGAACTTTGTGCAAAGCATTCCAAGATAGTGGTGGTTATGGGGCATTTGGGAAACTGGGAATTGTTTGGAGCTTCTTGCGGGCCGCAAGGTGCGTTGGTAACAGGGGGATTTGCATTGCATAATATTTATCTGAGCTACAAAAGTGCAAAGAGCAAGATATTTGATGAGTTTTTTGTTAAGATGAGGATGTTGGCTTTCCGCAAATCTGGCAACAGCGGGCATATTCTGGAGTCCCGCAGTATTTTAAGGCATATCCTTAAGGACAAGAAAGCTACGGGGTTGTATATTTTCATTGCAGACCAGTCTCCAAAAGAGGAGCGGGTGGTGGCAGATTTTCTTAACCAGCCTACATTGTTCTTTGCGGGGGCGGAGTATGTTTCTGCAAAATTGAGCATTCCAATGGTTTATATGGGATTTGACAGGGTGGCAAGAGGAAAATATGAGATACGGTTTACCCTTATTGAAGAGAATACCAAGGGGATACCTCACGGGGAACTTACAAGAAAATTTGCATACTTTTTGCAAAAAGATATCTTTGCAAATAAAGTTAACTGGTTGTGGAGCCATAAGAGATGGAAAAAGGATCTTACTCCCGACGAATGTGTTGAGTATGAGAGAATATATGGCTGCAAGCCTTTTAGAAATTGTCAAATGTAGAAATTATGAAAAAAATTGCATTGTTTTTGGTGGCATTTATGGTTGCAGGTTTACAGATGAATGCCCAGGTGCTTAATGGTACAGAGGCTCCGGCAGGAGCGATTGTGTATTCATTGCCAAGTACCACAATTGCTTTGAAAGTAACTGCAGAACATGAGGCATACCAGGCTGGCCCTTATGCAATGTATGCAGAAAAGTATTTGGGAATACCGGTAAAGCAGAATAGTGGGGATTCTTACAGGATCAAATCCATAGAGATAGTTCCTTATGTAGAGGCAGATCCTGAGGTTTCTGCAGCAATAAACCTTCAGGGGAGCAAAGCTGCCCCTGCAAATTTCTTGAGCCTTTGCTCTCAAGGACTTGTAGTGCTTCAGGATGGTTACACAGGAAAAGGTGCCCAATGGAGGTTCCCAAGCGCAGTAGGTGCACAGGAGTTCCTTAAAGCTACACCTTCAAATATAGGCATTACTACAACCACACTTTACAAAACAGTAATTGGAGATGATGGAGTTGAGAGAATTCCTGTAAAGCAGAGCCAGTCTGTTGTGAAGAGTCTTGAGAATAAAGCAGAGGAGACGGCTGAAAACATCTTTATGTTGCGCAAAAAAAGGCTTGAGATAATTACAGGTGATACAGATGCAACTTTCAGTGGTGAGGCTATGGCTGCAACCCTTGCTGAGATTCAGAGACTTGAAGATGAATATATGGCAATGTTCACAGGCAGGAGTGTGAAGGATGAACAGACTATGGTATTTGATGTAGTTCCTAAGGCTACAAACCAGAAGCATATTTATATTGCTTTCAGATTGTCGGATACCCAAGGGCTTTTGCCTGCAAACAATATGCAAGGGAGACCGTTTGTCCTTGAACTTGTTGCAGATGGGGAGGCTATTGCTCCAACATCAGTTTCTGAGGCCGCCTTGGCAACAAAAGGACGTGTGGCGTACCGTAAACCGGTAACAGTTGTGGCCAAGATTATGGATGGACAGAAGGTGCTTGTCCAAACAAGGGTGCCAGTGTATCAGTTGGGTAAAATTATGAGCTTCCCTCTTGATGTGACTCTCAAGTAATCATTATCGGGATCAGATAGATAAAATTTATTAACACTTAAATAATACACATTAATATGAATACAATTGCAGATTTGTCTCCACAGATTGTGTGGAAAAATTTCTATGCTCTTACACAGATTCCTCGCCCTTCAAAATTTGAGTTGGAGGCGGCAAAATACATTTGTGATTTTGGTAAAAACCTTGGTTTGGAGTCTTTCCAGGATGAGGTTGGAAACGTAATTATCAGAAAACCTGCTACTGTTGGTATGGAGGACAGAATGGGTATCATTCTTCAGGCTCATATTGATATGGTTCCTCAGAAGAACAATGATGTTGAGCACGATTTCAAGAAAGATCCTATCAAACCAAGAATTGTAGACAATATGGTTTATGCTACAGGTACTACTCTTGGTGCAGACAATGGTTTGGGTTGTGCAGTTGCTATGGCGGTTCTTGAGCAGAATGATCTTGTTCACGGTCCTATTGAGGTTCTTATCACAATTGATGAGGAGACAGGTATGACAGGTGCTCGTGCTCTTCAGCCAGGTGTTCTTAAAGGTGATATCCTTATTAACTTGGATTCAGAGACTGAGGGTGAGCTTTATGTTGGTTGTGCAGGTGGTTTGGATTGTTCAGCTACTTTCACTTATACTACAGAGGCAGTTCCTGCAGGTTATGTAGGTCAGGCTCTTAATGTTAAAGGTCTTGTAGGCGGTCACTCGGGTATGGATATAGTTCTTTACCGTGCAAATGCCAACAAAGTCCTTACAAGAGCATTGCTTCCTCTTCTAAGAGATCTTGACGGCAAGCTTATCAGCATTGAGGGTGGCAATATGCGTAATGCCATTCCAAGAGAGGGTGTTGCTTATATTGCTCTTCCTGCAGACAAACTTGAGGCTGCCAAAGCTCTTGTTGCCAAAGTTGAGGCTGAGGTTAAAGTTGAGTATGCTGCTACAGATAAAGATGCAAAAGTATTCCTTGAGGATGCTCCAATAGCAGGTGAGGCTATCTGCCAGCAGGTTGCCCTTAACCTTTGCAAAGCGTTGTATGCTTGTCCAAGTGGCGTAGAGAGAATGAGTGATGCAATGCCTGGTTTGGTTGAGACTTCAAACAATATGGCTATTGTAAAATCTGAGAACGGTACCATTAGCGTACACTCTTTGATGAGAAGCTCTGTAGATACAGCTAAAGATGATTTGGCAGAGAAGATGCGTGCTGTATTTGAGTTGGCAGGTGCACAGGTTGAGTTCAGAGGCGGTTACTCTGGTTGGGCACCTAATATGGCATCTCCAATCTTAAGGGAGATGAAAGCTGTCTATGAGAAACTTTATGGCAAACAGCCAGCTGTTATGGCTATCCACGCTGGTTTGGAGTGCGGTATCCTTGGCGGCACATATCCTAACTGGGATATGGTTTCTTGTGGCCCTACTATCTTCTCTCCTCATTCACCAGATGAGAGAGTTGAGATTGACTCAGTTGGCAAATGGTGGGATTTCGTGGTTGAGGTTCTTAAGAATGCTCCCAAGAAATAATCCGGTTCAGATATAAGTCAGGAGGGTGTCCTTGCAGGGATACCCTCTTCTTTTATCTGCAAGTTATCCGACAAGTGTCACTTTGTGCAGTTTTCACCTCTATTCTACACAAAGTTACTCTGGCTGATGAGGTTTGTGCAGTTTTAGGTTGTATTTTGCACAAACAATGGGAGTTGGTGATACTTTGTGTCGGATTTGCTTATTTAATTGTACATTTGCGGAAAATTATCGGGAAGAATGAGATTGCTTTCATATATATTGTTGGTGGTTCTCCTTTGGGGATGTTCTGTTGCCGATGCAGAGAGGGTTGCTCCTGAGGTGGAGCAGGCTCTTTACCATTTTTATACAGGTGAGACATACTCTAAGGAGCACAAGTATTATCAGGCAATGGAGGAGTTCCTGCTGGCGGAGCAGCTCTGTAAGGAGAGTGACAAGGTAGTACTGAAGGGGCAGATCTGTTGGAACAAGGGGTGTCTGTATGCCGGTAAGATGAATTACAGCAATGCGCTGGAGATGTTTTCAAGGGCTTTGGAGTATTACGGGCAGGCAGGGAGTGATGTGAGGGAGTATGTAATGCGTACGTATGAGCAGATAGCAAAGGTTTATGCAGTGAACGGGAATTTGCAGGAGTCTGTAAACTACTATAAGAAGGCAATGGATGTGGCTGTGCAGATGCGTGCAAAGATGCTTTTTAGTCCGCACGACAGTGTGGTTGTATATAAGGAGAATATGTTCAATGAGGCTCTGATGGGGTATTCTACAGAGTTGGCAGCGTTGTATTGCCGTATGGACGGTGGGGAGGATATGGCATTGGCACAGTTGGACAGCACATATGATAAATTTAATGACAGTATTGTAAATCCTGCAGATTATCCGTTGCTTGCAAAAATCCATTTGCAGAAGGGAAATGTGAACAAAGCTGCTGGTTTTATTGAGAAGTATTATTCAAATTCTGCAAATGCTGTTTCTGCAGATCATTCTCCCGATAAATTAATTGAGATTCTTTCTGTTTCTGCTGCAATTGCCGACGCAAAGGGAAATCATAGGGCAGCATCAGAGTTCAGGAAACAGTATATCCGATTGCAGGACTCTATAGATTTTGCCATAAGGATGGAATCTGTTCAGGAAGCGGAGCAGCAGTTCTGGCAAAGACAGCTTGAGGAGGAGAACTACAGGATGAAGGTGCGCGCGTTCAGGATGATTGCACTTTATGTAGCCTTGTTCTTTATAATGGGTGGGGCAATTGCATATATATTTATAATGTACAGCCGTAAATTGAGGGAAAAGAGTGAATTGCTTGCCCAGTATGCGGATGCAATGGACAGTTTGGGTACAAGGGTCTCTTCTGCAGAGAGTGTGAGGGAGAATCTGCTTACACAGCTTGATGTGCATATTGCAAAGGAGAAAGAGCTTAAGGATCTTCTTGAGAACAGGTTTGCGGAGGTGCGTGAACTTGTTAGAACCTATTATGAGTTTGGAAACTCCAAGAAATTGCAGAAGAAAGTGGATGATCTTTTGAAGTTGCAGCTCAGTGGTGACAATTTTGAGGTGATGGAGCAGGTGGTGAATGCCAAAAACAATGATGTGATTAAAAAGGTGAGGGAGAGATATCCGAATATGAAAGAGGATAACCTTAAATTGCTTAATCTTATTTATGCAGGTTTTTCTGCACAGGAGATAAGCGTTATACTGAATGATACTCCCCAGAATATTTATGTAAGGAAGAGCCGTCTGAAAAAATCTTTGCAGGAACTTATCCAGCAAGATCAGCAGATGAACTTCAGCTGATACTTTTTCCTCCTTTTGCGGGTGTTTTTTCTGGTGTGCAAGGGGCTTGGGGCGGCTTGCAAGATTTTGTAAGATTATTGCGTTTGTAGATGCTTGTTAACCAAATAATTATAAAACAGCTTTGCAATATTTAAAAGGGCAAAATTTTAGGTTATGTTGTTATTTTGCCATACTTTTGCAATGTTGAAATTTGAATTGAACAAGTATTTTTATAGTTAAACGGTTGCCTTTCCAAAAGCAGTACAGCTGAAGGAAAGGCAGCTGTTTTTATATACTGCTCACGCAGGGTGCGGCTCCCGGCCTTCCGCCCTGCACGGCCTCAGCCGGGCATCTGATGATACCTTAGTTAGGTGCAGTAATTTTTGTTTGTTAGCAAAAAGTTTATATCTTTGCAGCCCCAAGTAGTGGAGGATTTGAAGCTTTTAAATGCAACTACTTGTAATTAAATTATTTAACAATTAAATTTTAAAACAACAATGTTGAAACAGTACGAGACCGTTTTCATTGCAACTCCCGTTTTGTCTGAGCCTCAGATGAAGGAAGCGGTAGCCAAATACCTTGATCTTATCAAGGATAATGGTGGAGAGGTTGTTTATGAGCAGGACTGGGGCCTAAGAAAATTGGCTTATCCAATCCAGAAAAAAACCACTGGTTTTTATCACCTAATTGAGTTTAAAGCTGAGCCTGCATTTATTGCAAAACTAGAGACTCAGTACAGACGTGATGAGAGAATCATCCGTTTCCTAACTTTTGCAATGGACAAACACGCTGTTGCATACGCAGAGAAAAGAAGAGCTAACCAGGCTGAACAAAAATAATTAGGAGGTTAAAATTATGGCAAATCC
>JAZRIV010000006.1:0-37769 GCA_045645465.1 Candidatus Egerieisoma sp. | reverse complement strand
GCAAGTACCGCAATCAGTACACATGTTAGCGTCAATTTTGTAAATGTCGCCTGCTGAAATAGCACCTACTGGACACTCGTCAATACAAGTACCGCAAGCTGCGCAATCCTCTGTAATTTTGTAAGCCATGACTTTAAATTTTTTGTTTGTTAATTGTGTTTAAACCAGCGCAAATATAATAACATTGTTGTTAGTATCCAAAAATATCTTCCAGTGAAACCCTCTCCACCTTGCCGTATTTAGCAGGTTTTAGAGCCTTCATATCAAGATCTTTCTCTGTTCCCAAGATACCAATAACATACTTTCTATCCTTGATTACCTGCTGCTGGAAATCTATAACATCTTGCAAGGTAAATTGTTGCACTTTTTCAAACATTGCTTTGTTCTGATCTTCTGCCAAACCTTTTTTCTTTAGTATCAGATAATAATCCATAACTGTAGAGCCCATTATTCTGGTGGTTCTTAAGTTTGCAATTATATTCTCTTTTGCAATGTTGAATGCTGCCTCAGATTGTGGCATCTGGTTGATAATCTCATCAAATGCGTTTACGGCATCCATCATTTTGTCGTTCTGGGTGGCGATGAATGAGGTAAAGCTGTATGCCTCACCAGCTTTGGCCGGAACAACATATCTTGCATTTGCAGAGTAGGCCAAACCGCGTGCCTCTCTCATCTCCTGGAACACTATAGAGTTCATTCCTCCTCCAAAGTACTCGTTGTACATATTTATAATTGGAGCCATTGCCGGATCAAACACCTCTCCTGTATTTGAGTACTGCATCATATAAATCTGTTTTGCATTGTAAGGGGCAATAACAACTTTTGGCTCTGCCACCTGCTGCAGTTTGAACTCCTTCTTATTAGGGTATACTGCAAGTTTCTCAGGGGCTTTGTGATACTTCTTCACAACATCAACAACCTGTGCCATCTCCATTGGACCATAATATGTAACGGTCTGCTCATAACCAAGTGCATTCTTAACCTCAGCAAGAAGCTGGTCTGATGTAAGGGCCTGAATCTCATTGTTTGAAAGGACATTTGTTGCAGGATTCTCCTTACCATAGTTCACATACTGGGTAAGCATTGAGTAGCAGGCTCTCTGATTTGTCTTGTTGTTGATTCTGTTGCGGAATTCATCCGCCTTGCAGTTTGCAAGAATTGCATCGTTGCCAACAACATTTGCAATCTTGTCTTCTATGATTGCAAGGGCTGCCTCCATATTCTCGCTCAAACCGTATACAGAAACATATACATTCTCAGAACCAACACTTACAGATGCATCGCAAGCCAAAGCATAAAGCTCACTGTTAATCTGCTCTGCTGTTTTTTCTGCTGTACCAAGGTATCTGAAGTATTTGGCTGCAAACGGTATCACCTTGTTGTCTTTAGAGCCAAAATCTATTCTGAACTCAAGTTCAAACAAACCGTTGCTTGTATTTTTCTTGTACAACATATCCATGCCCTCCTGTACCTGTGTTTTCTGCATATCTTTTGCAAAATCTACAAATACAGGCTCAATAGGAGCCACAGCTGCTGCCTCAGACTGAATCTGTACCAAGAAATCACTCTGTTTGTCTCTGTTTGTAAGGATAGGGGTAATCTTTGGTTTGCTGATGGCAGCTGTTTCTGGAGCCTTGCCCTGCTCTTTGTGTACAGCAACATAACCGGCATTCAAATATTTGTTTGCTGCAGCAACAACATCTTCTTTGGTAACTTTAGCCATATTGTCAAGTTCTGCAACCATATTTGCCCAAGGAATCTCATAGATGAATGATGTTACAAACTGGTCTGCACGGAATGCATTCTCCTGCATATTCTGCATCTGGTATCTCTTGTAGTTGTTTACAACAGATGCAATCATACTCTCATCAAACTCTCCTTTTTTTAGAATCTCTATCTGCTCAAGCAATATGTTCTGTACATCTTCCAATGTCTGGCCCTGTTTAGGACGGGCTGTAAGAAGGAAACAGGAGTGGTCTGTAAATATCTGGACTCCACCTTCTGCACTGCCAAGAACTTTCTGTGCCTGGTTGATATTTACATCTATCAGACCGGTTTTGCCGTTGTTAAGGATATTCTCCAATACTGTAAGTACAGGCATATCCTCTGATTTTGCTGCAGGGAGTCTCCAAGCAATGTAGATGAATGGTGCCTCCTGTCCTTCAAGTACAACTTTTACCGGCTCTACCAAAGGTTTCTCCTGTGGGAACTCCAACTTCTTGAGGTTCTCATTTGGTTTGAAGTTGCTCCAGTATTTTTCAATAATCTCTACAAATTTGTCGGGATTAAAATCTCCTGAAACACAAATTGCAATGTTGTTTGGAACATACCACTCTTTGTGGTAGTTCTTAATGTTGGTGATTGAAGGGTTCTTCAGATGCTCCTGGGTACCAAGTACACTCTGCTGGCCGTATGGGTGGCTTGGGAAAAGCTCTGCCAACATTGCTTCAAGCACTCTTCTGCTGTCTTGGGTAAGGGACATATTCTTCTCCTCGTATACGGTCTCAAGCTCTGTATGGAATCCTCTTATAACATTGTTCTCAAAACGGTCTGCCTGAATTTTTGCCCAGGTCTCTATCTGGTTGCTTGGGATATCCTCTACATATACCGTTTGGTCGTATGAGGTGTATGCATTGGTGCCCTGTGCGCCAATTGCTGCCATAAGTTTGTCATACTCGTTTGGAATTGAGCACTTTGAGGCCTCGTATGAAAGGCTGTCAATTACTTTGTATGCTGCTGCTCTCTCTGCCTCATCTGTAAGGGTACGGTACACCTCAAACTCTTTCTCTATCTGGTCTAACAGTGGTTTCTCTGTTGCGTAGTCGCTTGTACCAAACTGCTCTGAGCCTTTGAACATAAGGTGCTCAAAGTAGTGGGCAAGACCTGTTGTTTCTGAAGGGTCGTTCTTGGCTCCCACTTTTACTGCAATGTAGGTCTGCAGACGTGGTTTGTCTGGGTTAACGGACATATATATTTTAAGGCCGTTCTCCATTGTGTAGATTTTTGTTTCAAGCGGGTCACCAGGTACTGTCTCATACTTGTACTTGCTGCCACAGCTGGCGGCCATAACAATTACTGCCGCAGCAACAAACATTTTAAATAATGGTTTCATATTTGCATATATTTGATTATAACACAAAGTTAGTGAATTTATATTACCTTTGTATGATAAGTGTTTGATATGAGAAACAAGTTTTGCATATTGTTTTTGGCTCTTGTGGCAATGGTTGCAAATGTATCGTTTGCACAGGGGCAGAGTGTTGCTGCTCAGGCTATTGAGTTCAGCAAAAAGGTGCATAATTTTGGAAAGGTTTCCATTAACGACGGGGCTGTGAGCTGCTCGTTTGAGTTCAAGAACACATCTGACAAGCCTGTTGTTATAAACAACATCATCTCTTCTTGCGGATGTACCACCCCTGTATGGCCAAAAAAACCTATAATGCCAGGTGAGGGCGGAAAAGTTGAGGTTACATACCTGAATGACCAGGGCCCCTACCCTTTTGACAAAACTCTTACTGTGTACACATCTGCCAGCACAAAACCTATAATTCTCAGAATTTCGGGGCTGGCATATGAGAATGAGAGGTCTTTAAAGGAGATGTTTCCTGTATCAGTTGGGGTACTGGGGGTCAAGAAGGATATTGTACGGGGTGGACAGATTGCACAGGGCAAATCCAAGGGCGGCAATTTTCAGGTTGCAAACATCTCAAACAAGAGTGTGGAGGTGAAATTTGCAAATGTTTCGCCCGGGCTTACCCTTACTGCCACTCCCCAGACAATTCCGGCCTCTGGTGTGGCAGATGTAAGCTACACAATTGACACCGGGGTTAAAGAGAACTGGGGTGCCACCACTTATTCTGCAGATGTGTTGTGCAATGGTGTAAAAGCCCCTGTGCAGCTTAAGGTTGAGTGTATGATAATAGACAATTTTGAGTCTCTTACCAAGGAGGAGCGCAACAAGGGTTCTATGGTGCTTGCGGTAAACAGTTCCTTTAATTTTGGAACAGTTGCCAAAGGGACTCCCGTTACAGCTACCTTCCAGCTGCGCAACACCGGCCAGAGTCCTCTTGTGGTGCATAAAATTGATGCACCGGGAAATATGAAAGTTACTGTTCCAACCACAATAGCTGCCGGAGAGAAATTTACATTAACTGCAAAAGTGGATACCTCTGGAGCCAAAGGTGAACAGATATACACTATAACACTTATTACCAACTCCCCAAACAGGCCTCTTGTAAACCTGTTTGTTACAGGAAAGGCAAATTGATTTTTATCCCGACAACAAAACAACTTGAAATATGAGCGCAACTACAGGAGAATGGCCTCCTAAAAGCCACGAGAATCCGGATACTGCTTTGGTAGTTAATGAGGGTGTTGAACAGCCCCCTATCATTAATCCTTATATAAAGAATTTCTTTAAAAAGAAACCTGCCCTGCTCTCTGTAGAGGAGTATATGGCGGGTATCACATCTGGCAACACCACTATTCTTAGCCAGGCTATCACATTGGTTGAGAGCAATCTTCCTGCACACAGGGAGGTGGCCCAGAAAATTATTGCAGCTTGTCAGGAGCATACTTTAAAGAGTGGTATACAGACAATGCGTATTGGCATTACCGGTGTTCCAGGTGCCGGTAAGAGTACTTTCATTGAAGCTTTTGGAGGTTTTGTAACCTCTAAGGGGCACAAGCTTGCGGTTCTGGCAATTGACCCAAGCAGTGAGAAAAGTAAGGGAAGTATCCTTGGAGACAAAACCAGAATGGAGACTTTGTGCAATGATCCTAACGCATTTATCCGCCCAAGCCCAAGTGCGGGTTCTCTTGGCGGTGTGGCCAGAAAAACCAGAGAGACTGTAATTTTATGTGAGGCTGCAGGGTTTGATGTGATATTTATTGAGACTGTTGGTGTCGGACAGTCTGAGACTGCGGTCCACTCTATGAGTGATTTCTTCCTGCTTCTTATGCTCAGTGGTGCCGGTGACGACCTGCAGGGTATAAAGAGGGGTATTATGGAGATGAGTGATATGATTGCCATTACCAAGGCAGACGGCAACAATGTTGAGAAGGCTTCTATGGCCCGTGCCTTGTATGCCAACGCTCTTCACCTGTTCCCTCCTACTGAGTCTACTTGGGTACCAACTGCCCTTACTTCTTCTTCTGTAACAAAAGAGGGATTGCCTGAGATTTTAGAGAAGATAGAGGAGTATTTTGCTTTGGTTAAAGGTAACGGATATTATGAGCAGAAACGCAGGCAGCAGGCAAGGTTCTGGATGTACGAGAGCATAAATGAGGCCCTCAGGAACAATTTCTATGAGAATCCTGTTATAGAGAAACTTATAACAGATTATGAAGATGCTGTTTTGGAAGGCAAGATGGAGTCGTTTATGGCTGCAGGTGAATTATTGGAGAAATACAGGAGTTTGTAAAGTAGTGGTATGACTTGGCATTTGGTAGTGGATGTCTTTAAGAACAGCGTTCTCATTACCGGGCTTGTGCTTATTATGATGCTTATGATTGAGTATTTTAATATTCACTCGCACGGCAAATGGTTCTCGCACATTAAAGACTCAAAAATCAAACAGATATTTCTTGGTTCCCTTTTGGGGCTGGTTCCGGGTTGCATTGGGGGATTTGCTACGGTTTCCCTCTATACCCACAGGTTGCTCAGTTTGGGTGCACTGGTGGCTATGATGATAGCTTCGTCGGGAGACGAGGCATTTGTAATTATGGCTCTGATTCCCAAACAGGGACTTGTCCTTTTTGGGATTCTGTTTGTGATTTCTGTTATTGTGGGTATTGTGGTGGATTATGTCATTTACAGGAAACCTCAGAGTGACCTTTGCCCAGATGATTTTGAGATTCATTCCCATATAGATGAAAACAAACGGAGTATCCCTTCTATCTTCAAACTGGAGTCCTACAAGGTAATGCTCAAACCTTCCAAGGAGAGGGTTATCATTCTTGCGGGTATTGCACTTTTTATTGCTGCTGTTGTTTTTGGAATTCTAACCTGCGGGCACAATCATTCTGCAGGGGTATTGGAAGAAACCGGCACGTATGTTTGTGAACACGGACACGTACATACTCACGAACATACTCACGCAGAAGAAGCCCACGCCCATACTGGGGCTGCATCTTTCAATATCCTTAACGAGAAGAGCATAAACATTGTGTTTGCCATTATTAGTATTATAACACTTTTCTTTACTGCCACTGCAAATGAGCATTTTATTAAGGAGCATCTGTGGGGTCACGTTCTTAAGAAACATTTGGTTTCCATTTTCTTGTGGACTTTTGGGGCTTTGCTTGTCTGTCAGGTGGGTATGCAATATCTGGATATTGAGCATTGGATAAGCAACAATATGTTTCTGGTTGTTCTGTTGGCTGTGGCTATTGGAATTATCCCTGAGTCGGGGCCGCACCTTGTTTTTGTAACTCTGTTTGCACAGGGGGTTCTGCCATTTTATGTTCTGCTGGTAAACTCCATTGTGCAGGACGGACACAGCGCCCTTCCTCTTCTTGCAGAAAGCAAAATGAGCTTTGCAAAAGCAAAGCTCATAAATATTGTGGTGGGACTTGCAATTGGTATTGCCTGCCTTATCCTTTTATAAGCCTCATTGCCTCCATTGGATCTTTTGCCCCAAATACGGCACTTCCGGCTACAAGTACATCAGCGCCAGCCTCTTCAAGAGCTCTGGCGTTGTTTGTTGTTACACCGCCATCTACCTGAATAAGGCATTTTGCCCCTTTACGGTTTATCATCTCTTTAAGTCTGCGCACTTTGTCAAGGGCATTTTCTATAAATGACTGTCCTCCAAAACCCGGATTTACAGACATTATAAGTACGTAATCCACATCCATAATGATATCTTCTATAAGTGATATTGATGTGTGCGGATTCAAAGCTACTCCAGCTTTCATTCCCAACGCTTTAATTGCCTGAATTGTTCTGTGCAGGTGGGTGCAGGCCTCGTAATGTACACTCAACCACTCTACCCCCAACTCTGCAAAGTTTGCAAGGTAACGGTCTGGGTCTACTATCATAAGGTGTGCATCAAGGGGTTTGCCGGCTTTTTTTGCCATTGCCTTAACTACCGGAAAGCCATACGAGATATTTGGTACAAAAACTCCATCCATAATGTCAAGGTGGAACCAGTCTGCCGCACCTTCATTTACCAATTGTACATCTTTGTCCAACTCTCCAAAATTTGCCGACAACATAGACGGCGCAAGTAATATGCTCATATTGTTATGTGTTTATTTGATACTTACCAGAACTTCCTCCAAAAGCATCCTGAATTTGTCCAACGATGCCAAATCCAATTTCTCTCCAGGAGCGTGCACACCCCTGAGTGTAGGGCCAAATGAAATCATATCCAAACCAGGGAATTTGTCCAAGAACAGCCCGCACTCCAATCCTGCGTGGATTGCCCTTACTACCGGTTTTACCCCAAACAACCTTTCGTATGCCGCTACAGATACCTCAAGTATTTCTGAATTTACATTTGGTTTCCAGCCAGGATACTCGCTCTCGTGGGTTACAGTGGCCCCTGCCAGTTCAAAGCAAGCCTCTACCTGTTCTGCCGCATATCTTCTGCTGCTGTTAATGGCACTTCTCTGGCTGGTTCCTATTCTAATTATATTTCCTTTCTGCATCTTTATTGAGGCAAGGTTAGTGGAGGTCTCAACCAATCCTTTTACATCGTTGCTCATTGCCAATACTCCGTGAGGGGCACAGTTTAGGGCGTATATAAGTGATGCTGTTGTATTCTTGTCTATTGCCTTCTTAGGTGTTCCAAAGCAGGTTCCCTCTGCAATGTCGTGTATTCCAACTTCTCTTGCTATTCCGTCTACAGCCGGGTCGCTAACCTTAAACTCATCCTGAGCCTCAGCTACCACCTCTTTAAATATCTTAAGGATTTGTTTTTCTGCCCTCTTTGCAAAACCTATTACAGCGTATGCTTCTCTTGCAATGGCATTTCTCTTGTTTCCGCCATCAATCTCATAAAGTTCAATATCGTGTTTGGCTAAAACTCTATACAGGAAACGGGCCAGTATCTTGTTGGCATTTGCACGGTTCTTGTCTATATCGTCTCCGCTATGGCCTCCCTGGGCTCCAAATATCTTGAACTCACACTTTACAAACTCTTTGGTTGCCGGGTATGTTGTATATTTGAATTTTGCTGTTGTATCTATACCTCCTGCACAACCTATAAACAACTCTCCCTCATCTTCCGAATCCAAGTTGATAAGGGTTTTGCCTGTAATGAATCCTGGTTGCAGGGCCATTGCTCCGTCCAAACCGGTTTCTTCACTTACTGTAAACAGAGCCTCTATTTTTCCACATTTCAAATCCGGGTCTGTAAGTGCAACCATCTGGGTAGCAATTCCAATACCGCAATCTGCTCCAAGTGTGGTCTCTTTTGCTATAAGCCATCCGTCTTCCTCCACTGCCTTTATAGGGTCTTTTGTAAAGTCGTGCTCTACTCCGGCATTTTTCTCACATACCATATCTGAATGGCTCTGCAACACTACTGCTGGCAAATGTTCTTTACCTGGAGCGGCTTCTCTTGTTATGAGTACGTTTCCGGCCTCATCTGTATGGCATTCAAGTGAATTTTTTGCGGCAAAATCTTGCAGATATGCAATTATATGCTCCTCGTGTCCGCTCTCGCGCGGTATTGTAAGGATTTCTTTAAATGTATCAAGTATCTGTTGTGTCTTCATAAAAAAAATGTATTAAACTTTTCAAATTTAATACATTTTTTCTATTGTTCTACCTTTAAAAGCTTTTCTATATCCGTAACATATTGTTTGAAGTTACGGTCTGTCTCTATAAGGTCACTCACAGTATTGCAGGCGTGGAGTACCGTTGCGTGGTCTTTGCCTCCTATCTGCTCTCCTATTGCCGCCAAAGAGTTTTTTGTAAGATTTCTTCCAAGATACATTGCAATCTGTCTTGCCTGTACAATCTCCCTTTTTCTGGTTTTGGAAAGCATCACTTCTCTTGTAATCTTAAAGTATCCGCAAACCTCTTTCTGAATAATATCCAACGATATCTCCTGAGGGGTTACACTTACAATCTTGTCTGTAAGTCTTTGGGCCAGATCTATTGTAATCTCTTCTCTGCAGCAGGTTGCGTTTGCAATAAGGGTTACAAGTGTTCCTTCTATCTCCCTTATGCTTCCAACCACCTTTGATGCCAAAAAGTCAAGTACATCTTCCGGCAACTCAATTCCATCTTTGGCACTCTTTGCCTTAATTATCTCAAGTCTGGTATTGTATGAAGGCGCTGTAAGCTCTACAGACAATCCCCATTTGAAACGGGACAGCAATCTCTGCTCCAGTCCCATAAGGTCTACAGGAGCCTTGTCTGATGTGAGAATCAGCTGCTTGCCACTCTGGTGCAAATGGTTGAAGATATGGAAGAAGGCGTTTTGTGTACCCTGTTTTTCTGCAAACTCCTGTACATCGTCGAGAATAAGAACATCTACCATCTGATAGAAATGCAGGAAGTCTGTCATTTTGTTCTTTACATTAACTGCATCTATGTACTGGGTCATAAACCTGTTTGCACTTACATACAAGACAGTTTTATCGGGATACTTGTTCTTTATCTCCAAACCTATTGCCTGCGCAAGATGGGTCTTGCCCAAACCCGGACCGCCATAAATGAACAACGGGTTAAATGCATTCTTTCCCGGACTGTTTGCTATTGCAAGTCCTGCAGATCTTCCCAATCTGTTGCACTCTCCCTCTACAAAGTTGGAGAAACTGTAGTTTGGATTAAGCTGCGGGTCTATGTTCAACGGCTTTAACCCCGGAATGACAAAAGGATTCATAAGACTGGTATCTCTCTGCGGAACAGGGATAGGCTTGTTTACCGGTGTACGCAAATCTTGCGAAGGTAATGTAACCGGCAGTCCATCCTGTACAATCTTAACCTTGTACATAAGTTTTGCATCTCCACCAATCTCCTTCCTTAATGCTGTACTTATAAAACTGATATAATGCTCCTCCAGAAAGTCTCTGAAAAAGTCTGACGGCACCTCAATCGTAAACACATTGCCCAAAAGGGAAACAGGTTTGATTGGGGCAAACCAAGTATTATACTGGGTAGGTGGAATTACTCCCTGTATCATCTGCAGACAATTGTTCCACACCTGTATATGTAGGTTAGCGTTCATCAGTTGTTAATAAGTTTTTATTTGGGGTTGCTTGTGATTGCGGTACAAAAGTGAGGAAAAAATTATTATAAAAAAATTCAAAAACTGTTGTTTTTTTCAAAAACTATATAACTCTCTATAAATCAGAGATAAAATTTTTAGATAAAATAACCGCCTGATTATCAGGCGGTTAAAAATTAACTATCAGTAAATCTGATATATACAAATTTGCCTTGCCGGTGTCTTAAAATACACTTACTTTTATATACTTTTTAGGGTTCTCGGTAATGCGTCTTACCAGTTCATCCACATCATTTATAAGGTTATTTACAGACTGGTGCAGAGAGTCTGTAGCAAGCATTTTGCCTATAGATCCATTAGGGTCCTGCAGCTTTTCCGAAAGGTTTCTCAGGCTGGCAATTGTCTTGTCAAGCTCTGCCTGCGAGAGCTGTGATGTAATTGTATTCACATTCTCAAGTGAGCCTTTTATATTGCCTGCACTCTGACCCAATCCTTCAGACAATACCTGCAGGTTCTCAACAATGCCAGCAAGTTCTGGAGACATATCATTTATAGCTGCACTCAATTTTGCTGCATTTGCCAATGTTCTGTTAAGGTTGGCAAAAGACCCCTGAATATTTGCTCTGGCACTTGAGTCAAGCATTGTGTTCACATTGTCCAGGGTCTTGTTCAGGTTGGCTACAAGTTTTTGGGCCTCATCTTTAAGCGGCATTATCTCTGTAGCCAGTGTTGTTATCATATCGGGAACAATATCTGCTTTAAGGGTTGCTCCACTTTCTGCATATTCTTTTGAGTCCCCCAATGTTACTCTCATTGCTTTGGAACCCATTATATCTGCACTGAATATCTCTGCAACTGAGTTTGCAGGTATTTTGAACTGCGACTTCACCTTGAACTTCACTTCAAAGTTGTCATTGTCCATATCATACTCTATAGCCTCAACCATTCCCACTTTAAGGCCTTTCAGATAAACAGGTCCGGTAACTGCAAGCCCGTCTACCGCTTCAAAGTTGGCGTAGTAGACGGTGCTTCTGTTAAATATGTCTTCTCCTCTCAGAAAATTGACTACTGCAAAAGTTGCAATTAATGTCAGCAGCACAAACAGCCCTATAGCCTGCACTCTGCTCAATTTGAATTTTTCCATTATTCTTATTTTACTATTACATTATCCTTTATATGAACCACAAACGCTCCCGGGAAACTCTTTCTCAGAGCAGCCAATGCCTCTGACGCCTCCTTCCTTGTAGCATATTTTCCAACATAGTACTTATATACACCCGCTGATTTTATATATTTTGCATCTTTTCTCCCTTTAAGGTCATATGCGTCACTTTTAAGCACTTTATTCACCGACAGTATCTGCACTGCATAAAAGTCACTTCCCGCTGCCTTACCGTCCTTATTGTCTGATACTGCTGTTTTCTTGCTGTTCTCCTCTGCAATCTTTTTGCCGCCATCTCCAGCAATCTTTTTGCCGGCTGCATCTGATGCTCCCGCCACCGGCAATTCAAAATCCTTCTTATATGCCACAAAGGCATTGAAAAGTTTTCTGGCAAATTGCATCTGCCCGTTTTTTGTTACCAGAACTGCATAATCCTTGGCATTGGATATGAATCCAAGTTCTGTAAGGACTGCCGGCATAGTTGTTTTCCACAACACAAGCAGACCACCCTGTTTTACACCTCTGTTTGCCGTAATGGGCCCCTTTGCAAACTGGCTCTGCACCTGGGCCGCATATTTTATGCTCTGCTCCAAGTGCATATTCTGCAACAGGGAGAATATTATGTAAGACTCCGGTGAATTTGGATTGAACCCTTCATATTTGCTCTCATAATCATCTTCAATTACAATTACAGAGTTCTCCAGTTTACACACCTCAAAATTATCTTCACTCTTGTGTGTACCCATAACAAAAGTCTCTGTACCTCTTGCCTGCAGAGACTTTGCCGAATTCACGTGAATTGATATGAACAAATCTGCCTTGTTCCTGTTTGCTATTGCCGCCCTTTGGGCCAGTTCCACATATTTGTCTGTTGTTCTGGTATAAACTACTTTAATGTCGGGGTATGCTTCCTTTATAAGACGTCCAAGTTCAAGGGCAACAGAAAGAGTAATATTTTTCTCCTTGTATTTGCCGTTACGGCTTATTGCTCCCGGATCTTTTCCGCCGTGTCCGGCATCAATTACAACGCATCTGATTTTGGAGACATCCCCCACAGCCTGTGCATATTGGTATACAGGCAGAAGGATATACAGCAACAACCCTAAAATAATATTTGTCAGTTTAACTTTATATGGCATATTAGTTGCAAAAAAAGTGTTATTTTTGCGTTTTGCAAAAGTACAAAAAATAATCAAATTGCTATGCATTTAGTATCCAAACAAATAAGGTTTGCCATTACAGTTTGTGCAGCTCTCATTCTCTCTGTGCAGAGTTTATGTGCAGAGACAAAATACAGCCTGCGCAACTATATGGATACAACAAAAACCCGCATAGCCAATCTGTCTGCTGCTCCCGATACCCTCAAGCCAATTGCAGGTGGGGCTCTTCCAGCAGATACAGACACCGTTGCCATTGACACCCTGAACAATCCGCAATCTCTCGACGAACCCATTTTTTCCGGCGGACGCGACTCCATTGTAAAGGACTTTAATGTGAACGGCAGAAAAATGATCTACTACTATGGAGATGTAAAGGTAAAGTATGGCGACCTTGAACTCTCTTCTGAATATATGGCATTTGATGTGGACTCCAAAACTGTATTTGCCAAAGGTCTTCCCGACACATCGGGAGCCATAATAGGACGCCCTGTAATGAAACAGGGAGACAAGCAGTATGAGATGGAGAGTGTATACTACAATTTCAATACAGAGAAGGCCAAAATTAAGAATATGATCACACAGGAGGCAGAGGGTTATCTCCACGGCCAATATATAAAGAAGATGCCTGACAACTCCATCAATATTGCCAAAGGAAAATACACAACTTGCGACCACGAACACCCTCACTTCTACCTTAAAATGACAACAGCCAAGGTAATTACAGATGAAGGTGGACAAAAGACAGTTTTTGGTCCCTCATATGTTGTACTTGAGGATGTCCCTACTCCATTTGCCCTACCTTTTGGTTTTGTGCCAAAACTTGGAAACAGATCAAGCGGAATACTTATGCCAACATACGGCGAGGAAGCTACCAGAGGATTCTTTATGAGGGGACTGGGTTATTATTTTGTATTTGGAGACCATTTTGACATTGCCGCTACAGGAGACATCTACTCAATGGGTTCCTGGGCCGGACAGTTGAACTCCAGATACAACAAGAGATACAAATACAATGGTTCGTTCTCGCTCTCTTACCAGAACGACCAGTCTGGAGAGAAAGGGCAACCGGATTTCTTTCAGACCAAGAACTTCTCTGTCCAGTGGAGCCACTCAATGGACCAGAAAGCAAGGCCGGGAACAACATTCAGGGCTTCTGTAAACTTCTCAAGCCCTTCAAACAACAAATATAACAACCAGACCGACATTCAAACTGCGTTGCAGAACCAGGTATCTTCATCTGTTTCATTTTCAAGAACTTGGGCAGGCACACCATTCAGCCTGTCAATAAATGCCCTGCACAGCCAGAACTCCAGGGACAGTTCGTATGCGGTAACTTTTCCAAACTTTACTTTTACCGTAAACAGAATATATCCGTTCAAGAGGAAAGAGAGAGTGGGAAAAGAGAAGTTTTACGAGTCCGTTGCGTTCAACTACAGCACAACAATGGACAACAAGATAAACTTTAAGGCAAGTGAAGTGGGCCAACCGGATTTCTTCAAAAAGATGAAGAACGGTATGAGACACAATTTCAGTATTGGACTCCCTTCCTTTACTTTGGCAAAATATATTCAGGGTTCTCCATCTGTAAGTTATGGTATGAACTGGTATTTTACAGATTGTGAAAAAGTGTTCAACCAGGAGACCCAGAAAGTGGAAACCATATATTCAGATCCGTTCAGCACTTTTGGCATTTCTCAGAATTTCTCTGCAGGATTATCGTTGAGCACCCGTCTGTATGGAAAATTCGTGTTTGGAAAAAACAAGAAAGTGGAAGCCATAAGACATATGGTAACACCTTCTGTATCGTTTAATGTCCAGCCTGAGATGGGTACTGCGGCCAATGGTTATACCACATTGAACTATGTTGATGTAAATGGTGTACAGCACGTTTTAACCTACAACAAGTATGAAGGGCAGATAAATTCACCTCCTGGAAGGGGCAAAACAGCTGCAATGAGTTTCTCTTTGGGAAATAATGTGGAGGCAAAAATGAGGGACAGGAATGACACTACAGGTACCGGCACTAAAAAGGTGAAGCTTATAGACCAGCTTGCCATTGGTGGGTCATATAATTTCCTTGCAGACTCTTTGAACCTTTCAAACATTTCTGTAAACCTGAATACCACCATTTTTGGAAAATTGGGATTTAATGCCAATGCAACGTTGGATCCTTATGCAATTAACCAGTTTGGTAAAAAAATAAACACTTTCAACATTGTTAAAGAGGGTGGTTTCAGACTGGCCCGTCTTACCAATGCCAGTGCTTCTTTCTCATATTCATTTACGGGAGAGGGAAAAGGGCGCCTTGGTTCAGATTACTCAGACCCGAACACCAGTTCCAGCCAAAAATCTCAGGGAAGCTCTTACCAGAGGGTATATTACAATCCTCTGACCGGCGAATATATCCCTGGCGGATGGGTATATTATATGAGCCCCAATGTTCCGTGGTCCCTTAACTTCAACTACAACTACAGCTACAGCAAAAGTTACCAATATGCCAATGAACAGCTGCACGTAAAGAACAACCATATGATGACATTGGGTTTTGCCGGACAGTTGAAACTTACAGATGCCCTGAACATAAGCCTTAACAGTGGTCTTGACCTTATAAAGATGAGACTTACCACTACCCAGCTTAGTGCCTCATACGACCTGCATTGTTTTGCAATATCTGTATCTTGGGTTCCAAACGGACAATGGGAAAGTTGGAGCTTCAGGATAAATGCAAAAGCTTCTGCACTGGCCGATTTGCTCAAGTTCAAGAAGAATGCAAGCTACTGGGACAGGGGTGCATATTAATTTTAGGAGAAACATTTACTTAAATATTTTATACTATGGAGAAGAAAATTGTAGCAAGTCCTAAAGCTCCTAAAGCAGTAGGAACTTACAGCCAGGCAGTAATTGCCGGCAATACCATTTATGTGTCAGGCCAGCTTCCTATTGATGCTGCTACCGGAGAGTTTGTTCCTGGTGGAATTACAGAGCAACTTCATCAGGTTTTCAAAAACCTTCAGTACGTTCTTGAAGAGGGTGGCTATACTTTTGCAGATGTTGTAAAAACCAATGTTTATCTTTCAGATCTTGCTAATTTTGCAACTCTTAATGAGGTATATGCAATGTATTTTAAAGAGCCTTATCCTGCTCGCGTTGCTTACCAGGTAGCTGCTCTACCTAAAGGTGCATTGGTTGAAATTGATGTGATTGCAGCACGATAAATCTTAAAAACAGCAAAATTTGCGGGTAAAAGGTCAACTTTTACCCGTTTTTTTTTGTTTGTATGAAAGATAATTTTACCTTTGCTGACGCTCGGGGTACGTCTGTCCTGGGTATTCTCAAGAAAAATCCCAAATTCACATATCATAATTTTATCATATGTACGATATAATGGAATTGAGCAACAAAAGTTTGGAAGAACTTTATGTGATTGCTGAAAATTTGAATGTAAAAAAAGTCAAATCCTACTCCAAAGATGAGCTTGTTTACAAGATTCTTGACGAACAGGCCATTCAGGGTATAAACAAACCTATCCAAAAAAGACACAGGAACAGGATTGTGTCGCCTAAAGGCATTAAGGCTGAGAAAATTGCCAAAGCAGAGCCTGCTGCACCGCAGGAAGAAATTGTGGTTAAGGAGTCAAGACAGGAGGAGTCAGCGGTTGCTGCGGTGGAAACTGAGAAAGTTGAGAAAGTTGAAAGAGCTGAACGTAACAAACGTCCGAGACAAAGAATTTCAAAACCTCAAAATAACCACCCCAACAATTCAATTGAAGCTCAGCCGCAAAGTGAACCTGCTGAAGAGCTAAAACAACATCCTGTTGAAGAAGTTTCTGAGAACATACCTGTAACAGAGGGTAAAGAAGAGGGTAAAAAATTGCGTGGAAGGAAAAAGGGAAGCAAGAACAAGAATGCAGAGAATGTTGTTGCACAAAATGCAGAAGCAGTTGAAATTCCACAGACTCCACAGGAGCAGAACGCCAAAGTAACAGAAGAGCCGCAGGCAGCTAAAGAGCCTCAAAATGTGGAGCCTGCAACAGAGCAACAGAATAACGAACCCCACAATAACAATAACAACAACCATAAGAAACATCAGCAGCCAAAAATTGAGTTTGAGGGAATTGTAGAGGCAAGCGGTGTGCTTGAAATAATGCCCGACGGTTATGGTTTCTTAAGATCATCTGACTACAACTATTTGAACTCACCAGATGACATTTATGTATCACAGTCGCAAATAAAGCTTTTTGGTCTAAAAACTGGTGACACATTGTTTGGAGAGATAAGACCTCCAAGAGAAGGTGACAAATATTTTCCACTTGTTAAGGTTAATCAGATAAATGGCAGAAGTCCCGAGTTCATCAGAGACCGCGTACCTTTTGACTTCCTTACTCCATTGTTCCCTAATGAGAAGTTTGAGCTTACAGCCAACGGACACAACAATCTCTCTTGCAGAGTAGTAGATATGTTCACTCCTATTGGAAAAGGTCAGCGCGGACTTATTGTTGCCCAGCCTAAAACAGGTAAGACAATGCTCCTTAAAGAGATTGCCAATGCCATTGCAGACAATCACCCCGAGGTATATATGATTGTTCTCCTTATTGACGAGAGACCGGAGGAGGTTACAGATATGGCCCGCAGTGTAAAAGCGGAGGTTATTGCCTCTACATTTGATGAGCCTGCAGAGAGACACGTAAAAGTAGCCAACATTGTACTGGAAAAGGCCAAAAGGCTTGTTGAGTGCGGACACGATGTTGTAATATTGCTCGATTCAATTACCCGTCTTGCCCGTGCATTCAATACTGTACAACCGGCATCGGGAAAAGTATTGAGTGGTGGTGTGGATGCAAATGCTCTTCACAAGCCAAAACGCTTCTTTGGAGCTGCCCGTAATGTGGAGAATGGAGGTTCCCTTACAATTCTTGCCACAGCTCTTACCGATACCGGTTCAAAAATGGACGAGGTTATTTTTGAGGAGTTCAAGGGTACCGGCAATATGGAGCTTCAGTTGGACAGAAGACTGGCCAACAAACGCATATTCCCGGCTGTAGATGTTACATTAAGCTCTACCAGACGAGATGATTTGCTGTACAAACAGGAGGATGTGAACAGAATATGGATCCTAAGAAACCACCTTGCAGATATGACCAGCATAGAGGCAATGGAGTTTATGAAAAAGCATCTTGAAGGGACAATAAACAACGAGGAGTTCCTTATCTCAATGAACGGATAATACAAGCAATACGCACATAAAAAATGGAGCCCGCATGGACTCCATTTTTTATTCTGGTACAGTCAGCTGTTTATTTGAGTTTTGCCATTATCGTCTCGCAAGCTCTCACATTGTCTCCAACCTTAACATTTACCTCACTCCCCAACGGCAAGAAAATATCCATTCTTGAGCCAAATTTTATGAATCCCACCTGCGAACATTGTGTTGCCTGCTCCCCCTCCTCTGCATAACATACAATTCTTCTGGCAATATAACCTGCAATCTGTCTGAAAAGCACCTTTGTACCACCGGCAGTCTCTATAGCGATACTTGTACGCTCATTAAGTTCAGAGGCCTTGGGATATGATGCCACTATATAGGCACCCTGATGATGTTTGCTGTAAAGTATCTTGCCGCCAACCGGATAATAGTTCACGTGCACATTAAACACACTCATAAATACAGAAATCTGTATGCATTTCTCTTTAAGGAACTCATCCTCAACAACCTCCCTTACTTGAACAACTTTACCGTCGCAAGAAGCTATCACAAGATCCTGATCCATTACAGACATCCTCTTTGGCACCCTGAAGAAGCGTACTACAAATGCAAAAAGGAGCATTGCTATTCCCGACAGTATCTTTGCCAAAAGAGTCCACTCCAAAAGATAATATCCTCCAAGAACAACAGCCGCAGCAAATATAAATGCTATTGCAATGATATTGTATCCTTCTTTATGAATTTTCATATTATACATCAGCAGTTTAGGTTGTTAACACTTATCAGGCGGCAAAGAATATCAGATAGATTATAGCTACAGGAAAAGCTAAAAGCGCTCCGTCAAACCTGTCCAGCATTCCACCGTGCCCCGGCATTATGCTGCCCGAATCCTTAACCCCAAAATTACGCTTTAATTGAGACTCTACCAAATCTCCTGTCACACCAAATACACAAATTATACAGCCGAGTACAATTGCATCTGCAAGAGAGAGTTCCAACAAACCTATGTATCTTAACACAACAGCTCCAGCTGTGGAGAGAATAAGACCGCCAAAGAAACCTTCCCAACTTTTTTTAGGTGATATGGAGAGGAACAGCCTGTGATTGTTCATCTGCCCTAGTGTTGATCCCAAAAGGTATGCTCCAACATCTGTACACCATAGGAGAATCATCATAGAAAGGAGAAGATTTCCATTATATATGCCTGTTTTGTCAAACAATACAAGTGACATCAATGAAAATGGAAGAGCAACGTACACTATAGCTCCCAATGTAAATGGGAACGCCTCATAACCGTTATCCTTTCTCCTCTCCACACCATCTGCACACTCTGTCTGATGAACATTAAAACTCTTCACATACATATTTGATATGAAGATTCCAATTAGTGGAAGCATTGTAAACAACAGATACAGCGGATCTGCCCCATAAGCCACCACTAAAAACATATTTACAAAGAGACTTATGGAAGCTACAATTGTAAGTGCCTTTGCAAGGATATTGGCTGCATATTTTGTCTTGCCTACCGTAATGTTCAGGAACTCATATACAGCAAGCGTCATTATAAGACCAAATACAACAGCAAAGGCAACAGGTCCATATATAATGGATCCTATTACCAGTACCGTAAATGCAAACCCGCTAAGGGTTCTTATGATAAAGTTTTTCATCAGTTTTTCTGCAGGTTATTCTACTGGAGAGTTATGCCTCTACAGGCGCTGCCTCAGGCAATGCAGCTGTCTGCTCCTCTCCGTCTTTAGGTTTTCTTGGCCCAAATATATTTTCCATATCTTCTGTAAAGATAACTTCCCTCTCCAAAAGGAGGTTGGCAAGTTTGGTAAGCCCCTCTATATTGGCCTCCAGAACCTCGTGAGCCTTTTTATGTGCAGCATCAACAAGTTCTTTTGCCTCCTTGTCTATAAGCTCCGCTGTTTTCTCGCTATAAGGCTTGCTGAATCCGTAACCATCCTGCGAATCGTAGAATGATATGTGTCCAACCTTGTCACTCATACCAAAATAGCTTACCATAGCGTATGCCTGTTTTGTTATCTTCTCAAGGTCTGAGAGGGCTCCTGTTGAGATTTTACCGTTAATGATCTCTTCTGCTACCCTTCCGCCAATAGTGGCAGCCATCTCCTCCATCATCTGCTCTCTGGTTGTAATCTGTCTCTCTTCCGGCAAATACCACGCAGCACCCAAAGCTTTTCCTCTTGGGATAATTGTAACTTTAAGGAGTGGATTTGCGTGTGGAAGCAGCCAGCTTACTGTTGCATGGCCGGCCTCGTGGAACGCAATTGTCCTTTTTTCTGCCGGAGGGATAATCTTGCTTCTCTTTTCCAAACCTCCCACTATTCTGTCTACAGCATCCAAGAAATCCTGTTTCTCCACAAACTTCTTGTTTTTTCTGGCTGCAATAAGAGCCGCCTCGTTACAGACATTGGCAATGTCTGCGCCAGAGAAACCGGGGGTTTGTTTGGAAAGGAATGTTGTATCCAAAGATGGCTCAAGTTTAAGTTTTGCAAGATGTACTTTAAATATCTCCTCGCGCTCCTTAAGCTCAGGCAAGTCTACGTGAATCTGACGGTCAAACCTGCCGGCACGCATAAGGGCCTTGTCCAAAATGTCTGCACGGTTTGTTGCTGCCAGAATAATGACACCGGAGTTTGTTCCAAAACCATCCATCTCTGTAAGTAGCTGGTTAAGGGTATTCTCCCTCTCGTCATTGGATGAGAATCCTGTATTCTTTCCTCTGGCCCTACCTACTGCATCTATCTCATCAATAAATACAATACAAGGAGCCTTCTCTTTGGCTTGCTTGAACAGATCCCTTACACGAGAAGCACCCACACCCACAAACATCTCTACAAAGTCCGAACCTGAGATTGAGAAGAACGGAACATTTGCTTCTCCTGCTACAGCCTTGGCCAACAGTGTCTTTCCGGTACCCGGAGGACCTACAAGCAGCGCTCCTTTAGGAATCTTGCCACCCAATGCTGTATATTTGGCCGGATGACGCAAGAAGTCCACAATCTCCATAACCTCTATCTTTGCCTCTTCCAGACCGGCAACATCTTTAAATGTAACCTTAATGTGGTTGTCTTTATCAAACAGTTTGGCCTGTGATTTTCCAACATTGAAGATTCCGCCGCCACCGCCGCCGCCAACATTCTTGGACATATTGCGTAGGGCAAAGAACCAGATTGCCAGAATGATTATTGGCAGAAGCAGCCAATCCATCACCCTGCCCCAATAATTTGTCCTCTCCTCTGTTTCTATAGAAAATCTTTTTTCTGCCGGAAGTGCACTTCTGGCCTCCTCCAGCTGCTGCTCAGAATCAAAGTTGTTTGACACAATAAAGTAGAAGTGAGGACCATATTTTGGTTCTCTACCTCCAAACATATTCTTGTATTTGCCAAGGCTGTCTGTTTTGATAGATACCTCAGCCTTATTCTGGTTGGTAATGAAGGTCACTTTCTCCACATCTCCCTGTGGAATCATCTGTTCCTTCACCTTATACCACTCAGTTTTTACAGGATCACCCCCGTTTGCCCCAAAGAAATACATATACCCTATCATTACAAGAAGGGGTACATATATCCATACAGCGTTAAATTTTGGTTGGGGAGACTTCCCTTTTCCTTTTCTGTTAACAGGTTGTCTCTTTTTCTCCATCTTTATTCCTCGTCATATGTTTTTTTAACAGCATCTGCCCACAAGTCCTCCAAACGGTAGAACTCTCTGTACTCTGTCTGGAAAATATGAACTACAATATCAGAGAAATCCATAATAATCCAGAATGCATTCTCTTTACCTTGCTGACGCAATACTTTGGTATTGCATTTTACTATCATCTCCTCCTCTATATTGTCTGCTATTGCAAGCACGGCAGGGGTTGAATCTGCATTACAGATTACAAAATGGTCACATATTGAGGTTCCAATACCGGTAAGATCCAATGTGCAGATATTCTTTCCTTTTTTATCCTGTATGGCCTCTACTATAGTTTTGATTGCAAGTTCTGTAGGATTAAGAATTACAGGTTCGTTGCTCTCTTTTACAGCACTCTTCTTGGCGGCAACTCTCTTCTTTAGAGATGTTGTACCTTTTGATGTCTCTTTTTTAACAGCCACTTTCTTTAAATTTTTAAGTGTAAATCATTACTTTTGTACACGCAAAGATACAGCAAATATTTGGCCAATTATAATTATGATCAAAAATCTTGGCATAAAGTGGTACCGTACCATTGATTCTACAAATACCCAGGCTGCAAGGGAGATGGAAACTGCTCCTGATGGGAGTGTTTGGGTTGCAGATTTTCAGACAGCAGGCAGAGGTCAAAGGGGAAACAAATGGGAAAGCACTGAGGGTGAAAATCTTACATTTACAATCTTATTAAGGCCAGAATTCCTGCACCCTGCCAATCAGTTCAGAATTTCACAGATTTGTGCTGTTGGGGTATGCCGTTACCTTACTGGAAAGGGGTTGGCTGCAAAGATAAAATGGCCCAATGACATATATATAGGGAACAAAAAAATCTGTGGGATGCTCATTGAAAATTCTGTCAGGGGTGACAAATTGGCAGTAAGCATATTGGGAATAGGATTGAACCTGAACCAGACATTTTTTTCTTCAGATGCGCCAAATCCTACATCTCTTTTACTGGAATTGCCTGTTGCAGAGGGCTCCAATGGGGGAAAATACAACAGGAAGGAGGAGCTGGAACACCTTCTTGGCTATATTTTTACTGCATACGATGAACTTGAAGAGGGATTTCATATCCAATTGAATGATGAATATATACACAACCTGTACAGGTTCAATGAGTTTCACAGGTTCATTGAGATTGGCAATGATGCGCAGGTAAATATGCCTGTAGAAAAAATATCGGGCGGCAAAGAGATTACCGCCCGCATAATTGGTGTAGATTCTTTCGGATGTGCTGTACTTGAAATGGAAAACGGAGAAAAGAAAAGCTATCCGTTCAAGGGGATACGTTACATCATCTGATGCCCCACCCCGCTATTTTCTCTTTCTCATACAGAAAAGGATTATTGCACACAGCAGAACAGCTCCAAGAGTATATCCAAGCGGAACAAAATCATCATTTTCTACAGAATCCTCCCCTGCATCACTTCTTAGTTTACCATTCTGAATGTACCGTGCAAAAGCCTCCCACTCAGAAACGGTATTGCCTTGTGGTGTACGCATTACAATGAAACCTTCCGGCAACAACTCCCCATCCTTATTCTTTGGAGCAGCTGAAAGGATTCCGAATGACTCACTCTCCAGCAAACCTATCATTTTGGCAGTATACTCCCCGGTTACAACCATATAAAGCTTATCTGGCTCCACATTCTGTCCATTAACCTTTACCCTGTCTACCCTAATGAACGGCAATCTTGCCCCATTGTATCTGTATTGCAAACCTGCAAAAAAGAGTCTGGTATCCTGCAGATAAGGAGCAATTGAAACAGTCATCTCACACAAATCTTTCAGTTCATCTCCTGTAAGCCAAGCATATACAAGCGGATAGCCCGTACAGCCCCTCTCATTTTCGCCCAAAGAGAGAACCTCAAATGCATCTTTATTGGTTACCTCCCCCTCTGCAAGCCCTCTACGCACCATTCCGTACGGAACCAAGCCTACCACCTCACTTGGGCATACTCCCTGCACATTTGCAATGGCAGCCTCTGCATAACTTGCTGCAATATTGCTCCCCAAAGCCATATTGTCATCCTCATCCAGCATGTTAGGATATTCACCTTCCACAAAAGCAATGGTGTCATCCAATTTTCTTCCCGACAGTTTTTCAAACTCTTCTCCCACCACATTGTACATAGAATCCACCCAGCACTTCACAGCCATATCTTCTGGAACAGAATCATCTGTAGAGACAAGAGCATATTCCTGCAACTTGCCGTCTGAGAAAACAGCCTTGCCAACGTATTTGCCATTTGAGCCGGCGGCCCCTATTGGAGTTCCTCCAATCTTAAGGGGACTGTTGAGTGATATATGGTCGTGGGCACTTATTATAAAATCTAATCCTCCAACCTTTTTTGCCAGCCTTTTATCATCGCCATTTAATATTCCTCCGTGGGAAATTGCAATAATATAATCTGCCTGCCCCTTCAAATCTGCAACAATCTTCCTGGCAACCTCCACAGGATCTGCAAACTGCACATCCTCTACGGCACTTCCAATCACGTTGTAGGAATTTTCTCCCATAAGGCCCAAAAGGGCAATTTTTAAGCCATTACGCTCAATTATTGTATATTTTTCTGACGGAATCCCTTTACACTGCACATTGGCAGCAAGCAACTGCGGAAAGGTAGCCAAAGAATCACTCAAATGGGCAGATCTGAACATCTGTATAAGGGCATCTGTCCCAAAGTCAAAGCAATGGTTTCCTAAAGCAAATGCATCGTATCCCAAACGGGCCATTCCCCTGTACTCTATTGCCTGATTGGCAAATTGTGTATGGAAAACAGATCCCATTGCAATATCTCCTCCGTCCAAAAGGAGAAATGCTGCATCTTCTTTGGCTGCCTGCATCCTCTCCTGCTCCACAAGTGTGGCAATTCGGGGAAATCCTCCAACGTTATGGCTGTCGGGAAGAAGCTGTGAGTGGAGGTCTGTGGTGAACAAAACAACAAGTTTCCTGTCCTGCCCGCTGGCAAAACAGGAAACACTGCTTAAAAAGCAAAATAATATTATAAATAATCTTATAGCCATTTTGCCATCTGATCTCTCAGTTCCTTTGCTTTCTCTCCTGCCACTTTTGCAAAATTCTCGCTCTTGTCTGCAAAAATTATCCCTCTTGAGGAGTTAACAAGCAAACCGCAATGAGAGTTCAAACCATATTTGGCCACATCATCTACAGTACCTCCCTGCGCTCCAACTCCTGGAACCAGGAAGAAGTGCTCTGGGCAATACTGGCGGATTTCAGCCAATTTTTCCGGTCTTGTAGCTCCAACTACAAACATTGTGTCCTCTTTGCTGCCCCAAGTCATAGTGGTTCTGATAACTTTCTCATACAAAGGCATATCACTCACAGAAAGCATCTCAAAATCATTCGCACTGGCATTTGAGGTAAGGGCAAGCACAACAGACCATTTTCCTTTGTAATCAAGGAATGGCTGTACAGAATCTTTACCCATATATGGTGCAAGGGTAACTGCGTGGCAATCCATACTCTCAAAGAAACATTTTGCATAACGTTTTGCTGTATTGCCTATATCTCCACGTTTTGCATCTGCAATAATGAGAATCTGGGGATATTTTTCTGCAATATATTTTACAGTCATCTCCAGCTGCTTCCACCCTTCCAAACCCTCTGCCTCATAAAATGCTGTATTAGGCTTGTATGCTACTGTATAAGGTGCTGTTGCATCAACAATTGCCTTGTTGAACTCAAAAATAGGGTTCTCCACCCCTTTAAGGCACTCTGGAAAAAGTGCAGGGTCTGAATCCAAACCCACGCACAAAAATGATCCCTTTTCCTTTATCTGTTCGTATAACTGATTGTATGTCATATCTTAATAGTATTTATAGAACAACGCAATAGACTCCATTCCTTTATAGAACTGGCTCAAAAGGTAACTTTCATTTGGAGAGTGTATTGTATCTCTCTCAAGACCGAATCCCATAAGAAGAGGATTTACATTAAGGATATTCTGCAAATCTGCAAGAATTGGAATACTTCCACCTCCACGGCTTGGTACAGGCTCTATTCCATAAACCTCCTCAACAGCTTTTGCTGCTGCCTTATATGCAGGTGAAGAGATAGGGATAAGGAAACCGTTTCCTCCGTGATGAGGGGTAACTTTAACCTTAACACTCTTAGGAGCAATTTTATAGAAATGTTTCTCAAATTTCTCTGCAATCTCCTCACAATCCTGGTTAGGGACAAGTCTCATTGATATTTTGGCATGAGCTACAGATGGAAGTACTGTTTTTGCACCCTCTCCAATATAGCCGCCCCAGATACCGTTCACATCAAGGCAAGGTCTGATACCTGTTCTCTCAAGGGTAGTATATCCCTCCTCTCCTTTAACCTCATCTATATCCAATGACTCCTTGTACTCTTTCATATCAAATGGAGCTCTTGCAAACATTGCGCGGTCTTCTGCAGAAAGTTCAACAACATTATCATAAAATCCCTCAACTGTAATATGACCTTTCTCATCAATCAAAGAATCAATCATTGAGCAAAGGGCATTTATAGGGTTATGTACAGCTCCGCCATAATGACCGCTATGAAGATCCTTATTTGGACCTGTAACCTCAACCTCAAGATAAGCCAGACCTCTCATACCACAGTTGATGCTTGGAACCTTCTCCGATATCATTGTTGTGTCGGAAACAAGGATAACATCGCAGGCAAGCATCTCTTTATGCTCTTTAGCCCATGCTGCAAGGGATGGAGAACCTATCTCCTCTTCACCCTCAAGGATAAATTTGATATTATGGCGCAATTTGTTCTCTTTTACAAGATACTCAAACGCCTTAACGTGCATAAACAGCTGCCCCTTATCATCGTTTGCTCCACGTGCATATATGGCTCCGTCTCTGATTTCAGGCTCAAACGGTTGTGATTTCCAAAGGTGTACAGGATCTACGGGCTGAACATCATAGTGGCCGTAAACCAGAACTGTAGGAAGCGAAGGGTCTACTTTTTTCTCTCCAAACACTACAGGATGGCCTGCTGTCTCATACACTGCTGCGCTGTCTGCTCCTGCAGCCATAAGCAACTCTACAAGTTTGTTGGCACAAGCAACCATATCTCCTTTATTTGCCTCCAAAGAGCTGATGCTTGGAATTCTCAGAATTTCAAACAACTCCTCCAGGAACCTTTTCTCATTTTTCTGTATGTACTCTTTCATATATTTAAGTGTTTTGATTATTATCTATATTCCAGATGTGTTTAATATAAAATTGGGACGACGCAGTCTCCTCTGCTTCGTCATAGCATTCTGCTATAACTCGCAACCGGCGAATGAGGTCCTCAATTTTATAAACACATCTTCAATTTATATTAATGCCCCGGTAAACTTGGCTACTTTCTCTTTGGCGTATGGTAGCTTGATCTCCAGTGTCTTTTTCTTGCCGCTTGGGGCCTCATACATTGCATCAAGCATTATGGCTTCACAAATTGAGCGCAAACCGCGTGCTCCAAGATTGTACTCCAATGCTGTGTCTACAATAAATTCCAGAACCTCATCATCTATCTTAAGCTTAACTCCATCAAGTTCAAACAACCTTACATACTGCTTTACAAGGGCATTCTTTGGTTTTGTAAGGATATCAAGCAGAGCCTCTTTGGTAAGAGGATGCAGATAGGTTATTACAGGAAGACGTCCTATAATCTCCGGGATAAGGCCGTACGACTTCAAGTCTTGTGGTGCCACATATTTCAAAAGATCTTTCTTGTCTATTGCCGCTGTCTTTTTCTGTGCGCCGTAACCTACCACCTGGGTATTCAATCTCTGGGCAATTTTCCTCTCAATACCCTCAAAAGCTCCTCCACAGATGAAAAGGATATTTGTGGTATCTACAGCTATCATACGCTGCTCAGGATGTTTTCTGCCACCCTGAGGTGGTACATTCACAACGTTTCCCTCAAGCAGCTTAAGCATAGCCTGCTGCACACCCTCACCGGATACATCACGAGTAATTGAAGGGTTGTCGCTCTTGCGGGCAATCTTGTCTATCTCATCTATGAAAACTATACCTTTCTGGGCCTTCTCCACATCATAATCACAATCCATAAGCAGACGGGTAAGGATACTCTCCACATCTTCTCCCACATAGCCGGCCTCTGTAAGCACAGTTGCATCTACAATTGCAAACGGCACATTCAGCATCTTGGCAATGCTCTTTGCCAGAAGGGTTTTTCCTGTTCCGGTAGGGCCTACAAGCAGGATATTTGATTTCTCAAGATCCAGATCATCCTCTTTGGCAGCACCTTTCGCTCCCCCTTTCTTCTCCTGCTGGTGCAAAATCCTCTTATAGTGGTTATACACTGCTACTGAAAGGAATTTCTTTGCCTCCTCCTGACCAATTACATAGTTATCCAAAAATTGGGTTATTTCCATAGGTTTCAGCAGTTTCAAATCTGCCTTTGAAACCTTGCTGCGGGATGCAAGCTGCTCCTTAAAGTAATCGTTTGCCTGCTGTGCGCACTCGTTGCAGATAAAACCGTAGTTTCCAGCAACCAGCATCTTCACCTCATTGCCTCCTCGTCCGCAAATACAGCAGAACTCGTCGGGAGTATAACCTTTATTTCTGCTCATTCTGTCTGTTTGCTTTTGTAAGAATTTCGTCAATCATTCCATATTCAAGGGCCTCTTTGGCTGTCATCCAATAGTCTCTGTCTGCATCCTTGTGAATCTGTTTTACAGTTTTGCCGGAATGCTCAGAGATTATCTCATACAGCTCCTGTTTCAATTTTATTATCTCCCTTGCTGTAATCTCTATATCAGATGCCTGCCCTTCTGCGCCTCCCATAGGCTGGTGAATCATCACACGGCTGTGAGGCAATGCACTGCGCTTTCCCTTGGCACCTGCTGTAAGCAGAACTGATGCCATTGATGCTGCCATACCTGTACAGATGGTTGCCACGTCTGAGCTTACCAATTGCATTGTATCATAAATTCCAAGACCTGCATATACACTTCCTCCTGGAGAATTTATGTAGAGCTGTATATCTGATGCTGAATCTGTTGAATCAAGGAAAAGCAGCTGTGCCTGAATGATGTTTGCGACATCGTCAGTTACCGGACAACCAAGGAATATGATACGGTCCATCATAAGACGTGAGAACACATCCATAACCGCCACATTCATCTGTCTCTCCTCTATAATTGTAGGATTTATATATGCACTCTGCGGAATTGCTGCCACCGCCTGCGGAACCCTATATACGCTGTTTACCTTCTGGAACCTGTCTAAAGCCAATGAACTGATTCCCATATGCCCTCTGGCAAATTTCTCAAACTCTGTCATCTTTCTTGTCATTTTATTCTCACAAATATAGCAATATTTTACTTTTACTCTAAAATGAGAAAAATAGAGAAAAGTTAATATACATCCTCATACAAATAATCTACGCTGCCGTATAATTTGCATTCAGTAATATTATTCACAATATATATCCCTGTCTGGCACTCTTTAAGAATAAAAGCCACTATACGGTATGTTCCATTTTCGTCAAAATCTTCCACAGAACACTCGTATTTTCTGGAAATTACATCACCTGTCTTACAATTGCCCCAAACATCACCCAAAGCATCTTGTTGAAGCATACCGCATAGAACGCTATTGTGAACATAGTCTGCTCCCGCACCTGTTTGTGCCTTTACCTGCCCATCCTGCAAAATTGCAACAGCTAACTTATATTTTCCGTCTCCTGTTATTGTACACTCAACATCTGCAACCAGTTTCCCATTTTCCTGTACACTACCTATTTTAATTCCGCAAGTTGGAAAATTGGCATCAACAACTTTATTGATATTGTTTACCAACAATGTAGATGAGGCAACAGATGTCTGGGTACTCTTATCTAAATTCACCACTACCGAAGGAACTGCACTCACATTAAAGTACTCTGCATACTTCTTTCCGGCATCCACCTGAAACTCATCTATATAATGTACTGCCACATCAATCACCCTTCCTGGAAACTCATTCTTTACACTTTTTATGGTCTCAGACATATTTGGACAATTTACACACCAGGTTGCCGTAAATTTCATAATCAACCATTTCTTAAGAAAATTACCTTTTTCACCTCCACTATCCACTGCCTGAATATTCAGCACTGGAGTTGGAACACCACTATAATATGCCTGAAACTTATATTCTCCTGCTTCTTTTGGGGTAAATACAGCCTCTTCCATTTTATTGAAAAACCCACCGGTTATATCGTAAATATCACTCTCTACAGTCACATCCCTACCATTAAACAATACAGAGAAAACAGCACTCTCATTATTGTCTACAGACAAAAGCACCTTATCTGCCCCAAACTGCAGATCACTCTCCATAACATCCTCTTTCTGCCCCACACAGGCACTGCACACAAACGATGCAAAAAACAGAATTAAAGAAAATATCCTACTCATACTCTATCAGTCAAAATCAGAAAAACAATGCCAACTGCAAATTGCCTCCTGTATATGCAGGTTGCCATCTGCACACACCACCGGAACAAATCATACCCTCCTTATTACGGCCATAACTTGCAGCAATACGGATAAAAGAATTTGAAAAACTTACCCCACCGGAGCAATAATGCACATTAGAATCTCCGTGGTTATACATATCACTCACAAACAAACTCCATTTTGGGGCAATGCTCAACTCAACAAGACCCGCCATCCAATCTTTGTCCAGTTCTTCTGAATACAGATACTGCAATTCGGCTCTTATGGAAACATTCCTACTTGCCCTATACTGCGCATCAACTACAAACACATTCTGTGCATTTGTAGCCTTGCGGTTTCCGTGAGTTGGAGAGTTCTCCTGTATGGAAACAAAGAATATTGTTTTGAAAGACCTGTTCCATTTCTTTTCCACATCAATGGTAATATCTCTGTAAGCCAGACGATGCACATCATAATTGGAAAGGGCATCGGGAGTAGAATAAAACATAGAACCTCCAACGTGTATTTTCAGTCCATATTTTCCACCCAACAATGTTCCCCTCCTTACATTGTAATATACATCTGCCTGTCCGCCAATTTCTCCTTCAGCATTGGGGGTATAAGGATTAAGGGTTGCCAACATATAGGTCTGCTGCTGGCACAATGCAGGTATGTAATTTATTGTATTGCCAGGTGTTACACTTTGCACTGTCCTAAACATCAGATCCTGCATATTGCTCAGCCTCCTGAAAGTACCGGTGGCAGAAATACCGTTGCCGGCAAAGTTCATCTCAACCAACTGGGCATTTCCACCTTTTAAAATATAGCTTTCACCTTTTGCAATATGCTCTGCATAAAAATCTTTCCCTTTTGAAACATATTCTCCTTTAACAGAAAAAGGGCCATAGCTATATGACATTCTTCCCGACAAAGAAAGGACATTTTCCGGAATTGCAAACCCATACGCAGCAGCCAGATCTGCAAGTTCTTTGGGCGTATGCTTTTCATACCTGTTCACCACACTTCCCTCCAAGGTAAAATAATGCTCTGATTCAGGATTCAACAACTGGGTTACAGATACAGACAAATCAGCCCCGGCAACCTGGGTATTACTGTATGGGTCAAATATGTTGGAAAAAGTTTTGTACCCCGCCCCTACTGATTTAAGATAGTACCTTGGCAAACCGTAAATAAGTTTGCCGCTTATGGCATTATTCAGAAAATTGAAGCCGAGCCTCCCTCCGCCCAACGCATTGTTGAACCCAAGTTGTCTGTCTTCCCAGCTGCGCAATATAAGTCCGCAGCCAAACTGCTCATAATAATCTCCTGCCGTAATGCTCCAGTTTTTGCCTGTATATGTAATGTATTTGAACGGAATACCAAACCCCTCAAGTTCTGTAGGGAATCCCTGCAAAGGGTGCGGATAATACTCACTCTGCAATCCTAATGCAAATGCTCCGTTCACATAATCCAACTTGAGATAATTGTTTGAGCCAACTTTATAGCTTGGAGCAAAAGAGTTTATCTTTGAATCATCAACATAATAAATGGTATTGGACTCCAAACTTCCCGACAAAGTACCCTGCGCATATACAGTTCCCTCTGCTCCAGCAACAAACAGAACCGTAAAAAGAAATACCTTAAAAATCCTTGCCATTATAATCTGCCTATAATCTTTATCAACTCCATTTCATCACCCGGCTTGTACCCTGTATGCGCATAAACTTGTTTGCCTGTCTTGTCAAATACAAAAACGTGAGGCACCATTGCTACATTCATTGCACGCTTAAAGTCTGAATTCACATCATAGAATACCTGCAGCATATCCCATCCACTTCCAGCAGCCAGAGCTTTAGCCCTGGCTACAGAACGGCTGTCATCTATGCAAACTGCTATAACCCTAAAAGGAGTCTGGTCATTCCAGTCATCAAAATTCTCACTTATGATATCCAGCTCCTTCAAACAAGGTTTGCAGGTAGTAGACCAGAATGAAACCACGAATGGTGTATGGTTGTCAATCCAATTCCTTACAGAAACCACCTTACCCTTTTTATCCTGAACCTTAACATCAGGTAACTGCTGGGCATTCAATATAATACTGCCCAAAATTGCTATTGCAAACAGAAATAATTTCTTCATCAGACACATTATCTAAAAATCACATTTAACCACATCTGTCCAACTCTTTTCAACCACTACAGGAGGATGCAACAACGGCAAAGGACGTAATGGAACCACTTTGGTTGTTGCATTTGAATTTCCGCCTCCACTGTTGCAATTTACCGCATCATATTCTGCAAACTTCTCAAAATCATATTCCCACGCACTACCATATGCCAATTTGTGTATCTTATAATAGATAGCCTCTCTACTAGGGGCATTAAAACTACCCCTATTGTCATTCATAATACTGTTTACAGTTGGACGCCACACACCACTCCAATATGTGAGACCACCTTCAAACATACCCAATCCCTCATTGGAATAACGGCTGTCCTCCAAAAATTTCTTCCATCTTACCTGAGCAGGATCATTGGTAAAATCCACATTCTTCCACCATCCGAACAAACTCTGCTGGCTCTTTGTACTCTCAACTTTTTCAGTTGGCACGGTACCATTAGATTCGTATGCATACTCATCTGCAAGTTTTGAAAAACCGTGTCCATTGGCCTCGTGATGCAGAAGCTCTGCAAAAGTATCTCCTCCTCCACCTTTAGGGAAATATGCAACAGCTGGTCCTTTGCCATAATCTGTCCCTGAATTTGAAGGATAATACATCCAGCACGTTCCGGCATATCTGTCTGAGTTAAGGACCACCACCATCAACACATCATTCATCTTGCTGGCTCCTATCACATTTTGCGTATATGAAAAAACGGTATTGTCGTCTCCGCTAACATACGTTCCTTCTCCAAATTTACAGCTCAAGGCAGTCTTGCCGTATTCAAACCCCTCTGTTGCTGAAACAACACTCACACATGTTACATTAAACAAATGAGAAAATGACTTGTACGGCTCTTTTGTAAACAGATTATCATAAACATACAGCATATCTGCCAAATAACTGCCATCAGCTATCTGGCGGTCACTATAACCATCACCCATCAGAACTATGTCTATACCATTACCATCAGTTGCCCTCTGCAACTGCACATATGTTCCATCTAATGAATAGTCAGATGATGTATAATAATCGGGTTTCAAATACATCCCTTTCAAATGCCTTATCCTGGCACGCTTGAATTCAAGGTCAGAAGATACGCTATTTACAATTGTACTTGCAATCGTCTCAATTATAATGTCAAATCCACCTTTATAAGTTTGGGCTGGAATTGAAATATAAAAATCGGTTGCCCTATCCTTATCAAGTTCTACTCCTCCACACTCCAACCTTACAGTGTTTGATCCTCCCGACAGCATACGCAATTGGGGAGATTCATCATAATTGCAGTCAACTTCAGCTGCTCCCGACAAATACATATTCTTGTCTTTTGCCTGCAATGTTATTGAACTTATTACAGTTTCACCTGTAATTGAAATCTTCATAACAGAACACAGGTTTTTAAAAGAAAGATAGTCTGAGGTTCCTTGCGCTATCATAGGATAACTGTCGGGACCAAAAGAATCTGCAACATAATTCTGCACCGCAGGCAATGTTAATGAGACAGTTCCATCAACAAACTCCCCTGCTGCGCTGAAAGGATAAATTGCCACATAGCTGCTTCCTGCCTTTGGCCCGCTAAACACTGCATCAGTTCTTCCATCACCCTGAACAAGTGAGTAACTTACCGGATCTTTATCACCATCTACATATACCGCAATCATATCCCCCAAGCTCCATAAAGGATAATATATTCCATCCTGCAAACTTGAAAGGGTTGTTTTTGTATAACCATTATCTTCCATTCTTGCCGTAAGTTCATATTGGGAAACTTCAAAGACCATCTCATCTTTCTTACACCCAACAAACATTGCAAGCATTGTTGCAAAAAATATAACCTTGTATAATGTTTTCATAACTCCTAATTGTTATATGGGATATCATCATCCGGCACTATTCCCTCAACTTCTCCTGTTTTATGTGATTTTATCATTAAAGGTTGTTGTTTGCCTACAGCCGCAGAAGCAGCATTATTAACATAATATACTCCCGACGATTCCTCTCTCTGCACATAAACTACAATCCTCAGATTTTCCTTATTACATCCGGCTGGGATATCTATTGTGTAATCCTGGGATTGTACCTGACCTGAAACAGCAGACAAATTCTCCCCAAGAGCATTGGTAAAAGCTGCCCTTACCACATCTTTATGCACATAACTGTCTGATGCACCATTCTGGTATCCTACAATATTGTCCTCAACCAACAGGGCTGAAACCTTATATGAACCTGAAGCTTTAAAATATACTCTCAGATTCAATGACACCTTGTTGCCCGATATTGCAGAGCTCCAGCTTGCTCCGGTTACAGTTTCATAATTTGCCTCTGTAACTCCAACTTCCCTTACAATTGTTTGGGTTGTATATGAAATGTTACTGTAATTTGGAATTTCAACCCTGCCATCAACATATCCGGTAGGGAAACCGCTTATTCCAAAATGATTGGCCAAAGCCTCAGACACTGCAGAATACAATCCTCCGCTTGCGTGCAAACTAAGTACCTCAAGATTGCCAGGCAACTGTTTTCTGGCATCATCAAATGCTGTAGCCATCATAGGGCAATAGCCGCACCAGTCTGCAGTAAAACGCATTCCCAAAGACTTATGGAAGAATTCTTTTTCTATCCACTGGTCATCTGCAGATTTTGCTTTTTGCATTACCTGTACAGGTATACATTGCTGGCTCTCATTGCAAAATACAATTACTCCCGTTCTGGTCTCCGAACCTGTATTTTCTGCCACCTTGAATTTGTGTACTCTGGTACTTTCTCCGCTTGCAGCTTTGGTGGTAATTTCTGAAATCCAATCAGGCATTGAACTTATATAATAATCCATATTGGCCCTTACCTCTATCTCCACGGTACTTTCAAAACAGGAAACGGTAATCTCATCAACAGATACCTCAAATACAGGATCGGTTTCTCCCTTAGGCTTTTCTGGCTTTCCATCACTCAATACCGGACATCCGGCATCTTTACTTTGTACCCAACCGTTCAAATCCATACTTGAGTTGGAGTTGTCATAAGCAAAAGCATTCAATGCTGCAAGAAGATTTTTATAACGGATATTGTCGGGAGAAGTATACAAAGTTCCGTTGTAATCCTCCTCTCCTCTCATTTGTGCTGCAGAAAGGGCAAAGACACTCTCAACTTCTGCAATTTGATCAATCTTACCAACACCAGTTATTGTGGTTCCTGAATTTCCATCATCAAGCCAGTAACAATTTGCCACCTCAGACACATTGTAGCCACAGATTCCTCCAGATTGTTGAGAAGACGACTCAACTGTTCCTGCATTTACACAGTTTTTAACCTTAGTCTGTAAAGGCCTGTCGCTGTCTGTATCACACATACCAACAATACCTCCAGTCTTGTCTCCACCGGTAATATCCCCCAAGTTATAACAATTGTACAATTTTGCACCTTGTCTTGAGTATCCGGCAAGACCACCCACATAGCGGTTTCCTGTCACTCTACCTTTATTGGATGAATTATATAATTCTCCAGCATTCTCATAACCTATAATACCACCTATATATGCATTTCCACTAACACTTCCATAGTTTGTACAATTTTTAACTGTTAATGATGTTGATCCTGTTATTCCTCCTGTAATAGCAGTTTTTACATCAAGAGTGGCGTAATTTGTACAATCATAAATATTGCCACCCTCTCCAATAATACCACCAAACCCACTATAAGTATCTATGTATCCTTCACCCGACTCCACATTACCTCTTGATATACAATTTGAAATTATTGTTGTGACATTGTTGTAATTGTCAATACTGCCACAAATAATACCACAACAACCATTTCCTACCACAATTCCTTCTACCGAAAGATTCTTTATTACTCCCGACAAACATCCGAAGAAGCCCTGATACATTTTATTTGAAACAATATACAACCCTTCCACAGAATGGCCATCACCATCAAAAACACCACTGAACACGTATGATTCATTGGCAGAGAAATTACCAATCGGCTCCCAATTGCCTCTATTTACTCCACACGCACCAGACAAATCTATATCTGCCATAAGCCTGTAATGCGCACTGCGTGCATCCACCTCTTCTGCTGTAGAGGCCGACACTATTTTACCTATCTGTGAATTTACCGCTTCCTGAACCAATAACAGATCTGCCAGATTATATATTTCAAATGGGGATGACAATGTACCTTCTCCCTGCAGACTTCCACTTGCATCAACATCTCCTTCCAACCTGAACTCAAAGCTCTCCACTTCTCTCAATTGTGAACGGTCAAAAACCAAATCCTTTGTAATGGTTTTCTCCATTGTTCCCCGTACTGTTGCAACAGATAAAGTCAATCCTCCCTTATATGTCTGTGCCGGTATAACAATACAGAAATCAGTTGCATTATCTTCTGTAATTCCGACGCCGTTTGTACACTCCAATATTACCGAGTTGCTGCCACCAGAAGACATTACCAACTCCGGCTCATCGCCATAAATGGTTTGAACAGTTGCATTACCGCTTACAAAAGTACTTTTATCATTTGCCGTAAGGGTAATGTTCTTTACAGTCTCCTTTCCATAAAGGGATATCTTTATAACAGAACATAAATTCTTAAAATTAAGGACACCATCTTTCCCGCTGGCAATCATCGGATAGCTTCCTTGTCCAAATGATCTCTCTGCATATTGCTGCTTTGCCGGTAAAGAGAATCCAAGAACCCCATTCTGTATTACAGCATTCTCCCCAAATGGATACAATGCTATAAAATCTGTCCCGTCTTTCATTCCTCTGAATACTGCCTCTGTTGTACCTTGCCCAGACTGCAATACAAATTTTGAAGGTTGGGTATCTCCATCTGCATAAACAGCTATCTCATCTCCCTCAGACCACAACGGATAGTAATTTCCGTTCTGCAAATCAGAAAGGGATGTCCTTGTATCACCATAAGATTCTATCCTTGCTGTAAGTTCTGTCTGTATGCCCTCAGATATTTCCTCACGTTTTTCACAACTTGCAAATACTGCAAATGCCACTGAGCATAATATAAGTTTATATATCGTTTTCATAAGCACTCGTTTTAAAAGGTAATATTCTCACCAGGCACTATCCCCTCAACTCCTCCAGAATTGTTGGATATGACCATAAGAGGCTGTTTTTTGCCCACTATAGCCGAGGCAGCATTGTTTACATAATAGGACCCTTTATTGTCCTTCGCCTCAATATATACTACAATTCTCAAATTGGCTTTATCCCAATCATCCTGTTTGTTTAATGAATAGCTCAAGACCTTAACTTTACCATCTTCTGTGATTGTGATATTATCACCCAAAGCATTGGTAAAGGCTGCTCTTACAACATCTTTATGTACATAGTTGTCTGATACTCCATTCTGATATCCTACAATATTGTCTTCAACCAACAAGGCTGTAACTTTATATGAACCGGATTTTTTCAAATATACTTGCAGATCCAGTGAAACCTTATTGCCCGATATTGCAGAACTCCAGCTGGCTCCTGTTAAAGTTTTAAAATTTGCTTCTGTATTATTTACCTCCTGTACTATTAGTGAAGTAGTATGTGAGATTTGAGAATAATTTGGAATTTCAACTCTGCCATCCACATATCCGGTAGGGAAACTGTCTATATTATATTGTTGGGCCAACTTGTCTGATACCGCAGAATACAATCCTCCGCTTGCGTGCAAACTCAACACCTCCAGTTTGCCTGGCAATTGGTTTCTGGCATCATCAAATGCTGTAGCCATCATAGGGCAATAGCC
>JAZRIV010000005.1:0-1250 GCA_045645465.1 Candidatus Egerieisoma sp. | reverse complement strand
TAAGGGATGACTAAGGAGGATTAAGGGGGCTAAGGGTAATTAAAGAGGATTAAGGGAAATATAAAAAACGGAGAGAGTTTTTCAACTTTCTCCGTTTTTGTACCCAGACCCGGGATCGGACCGGGATGGGTTGCCCCACTGGTGTTTGAGACCAGCGCGTCTACCGATTCCGCCATCTGGGCAATTGTTGTTTCTCAATTGCGAGTGCAAAGGTAAGGCATTTTTTTGTTGTTGCAAACCTTTTTCCCTTTTTTTTGAAAAAAAGTTGCATTTATTTGTCTATTACATTGAAAAGTAGTAATTTTGCGAGCCGATTATTATCAACCCATACTATGGGTAAGCGATGCTTTAGGTCTCTGAGTTACGTCAAAGATGCAATCTAGCCAATTGATCGGGCGCAACGTGAAGAGGGTTTCTGCTTCCCTTTTAATTCCGTAAAAGGTTGCAGAGAAGTGTCGGAACGATGGAATTATTAATTTTTTAAAACGAATTAAAGTGGATACTTTAAGCTACAAAACTATTTCAGCAAACAAGGCAACTGCTCAGAAAGAGTGGGTTGTTATTGATGCTACAGACCAGGTTCTTGGTCGTCTTGGTACTAAGGTTGCCAAGTTGTTGAGAGGTAAGTACAAACCAAGCTTTACACCTAACGCTGATTGTGGTGACAACGTAATCATCATCAACGCAAGCAAGGTGAGAATGACTGGTAACAAGTGGACAGACCGCGTTTATTTGAGATTCTCTGGTTATCCCGGTGGTCAGAAGCAGTTTACTCCAGCTGATGTTGCTGCAGGTTACAAAGGTTATGAGCGTCTTATCAAGCACGTTGTAAAGGGTATGCTCCCTAAGAACCGTCTTGGTGTTCACCTTTTGAACAACCTCTATATTTTCGATGGTCCAGAGCACAACCACGCTGCTCAGACTCCAAAAACAATTGATATTAACTCTTATAAATAAGAAAGCAGATGGAAATGGTAAATGCATTAGGCAGACGTAAAAGCGCTGTTGCCCGTATTTTCGTAACTGAGGGTACAGGTAAAATTACTATCAACAAGAAGGATCTGCAGGATTATTTCCCATCAAGCATTCTCCAGTTCGTGGTTAAGCAGCCACTTACTACTTTGAATGTTGCTGAGAAGTATGACATCAAAGTAAACTTGGACGGTGGTGGTTACACTGGCCAGTCTCAGGCATTGCGTCTTGCTATTGCCCGCGCATTGGTTAAGATTAACCCAGAGGACAAGAAGGCT
>JAZRIV010000004.1:0-36578 GCA_045645465.1 Candidatus Egerieisoma sp. | reverse complement strand
ACGAATACATAATAAGTTACCTGCGCATCATTTGTGGAGTTTTCGCCAAAATCGTTGTTCATCTTTGTTCAAGGTTGTTCAACGTTGTCAATATACCTTGTCATCCTAATCTGCTTATAATGTAGTTGTACCGGTAAGGTACAAATAAGGTACAAATCTCAGCGAATATCCATTAAAATGCATTAAAATTAAACAATAAGTCCATTACCGTAGGAGCAGGTAACGGACTCATTATGCGACAGATAGTGTTATATATCGTTATTTATTGATTATCAATTACTTACCGATGCAAAACCTCCCAAATATATTCCCAAGCACCTCCTCGGTGTTAATCTCTCCAACAATGGAACCCAAATGATACAAAGCTTCGCGGATATCCTGGGCCACCAAATCGGTAGCCAAACCGGAGGCAAGGCCGTCTTCTACGCGGTCGAGGGCTATTTGGGCGTCCATAAGGGCCTGGTAGTGGCGGATGTTGCTTACAAGGGTGCCGCCGGCGGAGGCTGAAGAGGTTAGGGCTTTCTGGCTCTCTACAAGCACATTCTGAAGGTCATCTATGTTTTCTCCTTTTTTGGCAGAGACTGGAATCACTGCAATTGGGGCAAGGGTGTGCTCCACACACAAGTCTTTGATGCGGTCTATTTGGGCTTCAATGCCAATTTCTGAGGTTTCATCCATTTTGTTCAGCAGGATGATGAGTTGTTGTCGGGAAGAGATTTTGCCAACCAAATTGGTTAGGCTGTGTTTGAAGTTTTCTGGGCGGGAAGCATCCAGTACCAGTATTACCACTGAGGCACTTTTGAGTTTCTGGAATGTCCTCTCAATTCCAATTATTTCAATGGTCTCTTTGGTTTCCCTAATTCCAGCTGTGTCTATGAAACGGAAGGTGATTCCGCCAAGATTCATTGTGTCTTCAATTACATCGCGGGTGGTGCCGTGGATGTTTGATACAATGGCTTTTTCTTCCCCAACAAGGGTGTTCAGAAGGGTACTTTTTCCTGTGTTTGTTGCCCCCACAATTGCCACTGGAACACCGTTTTTAATTACATTTCCAAGGCTGAAGCTCTCTATCAGTTGTGTTACTCGGTCAGAGACAGCTGATAGCAACTGCGTAAGTTGACTGCGGTCTGCAAATTCCACATCTTCCTCGCTGAAATCCAGTTCAAGCTCCATTAGTGAAACAAGGTTCAAAAGGTCTTCGCGCATTGTTTTCAACTCTGCAGAAAAACCTCCTTTCATCTGCTCAAGTGCAATTCTGTGGGCAGCCTCAGTCTCAGATGAAATCAAGTCTGCAACTGCTTCTGCCTGTGCCAAATCCATTTTACCGTTCAGGAATGCCCTTTTTGAGAACTCCCCCGGCTCAGCCATTTTAACTCCCAAACCAAGCAACAGTTTAAGTATCTCTTGTACAATATATTGTGATCCGTGGCAATATATCTCTGCACTGTTTTCTCCGGTGTAGGAGTGAGGTGCCTTGAATGTTACCACAAGGCATTCATCTATAAGCCTTTGGCCATCTTTAATTGCTCCAAATTGCATTTTGTAGGGTAGGGGAGCCTTCCCCCCTGCAGGAGAAAAAATCTTTCCCACAATCTCAGGTGTATCCTCACCGCTCAACCTAATTACAGCAATGGCACCCTGCCCACCTGGGGTAGCAAGTGCGCAAATATTTGTATTATAGTATTCCATATTTTCTTCCCGATAAAAACCTTCTTACAACAATGTTCAGAAAGCATTTGTTCACATTCTGCTAAATTAGCAATTATATGGTTTATGTATTAAAAAAAGTGATATGTCAACTTTGGGGACGACGCAGTCTCCTCTGCTTCGTCATTGCTGCGCAATAACTCGCATCCGTCGAATGAGGTCCCCAAAGTTGTCATATCACTTTTTCAAGCTATATGATATTACTATTTCTTCAAGAAACAAGTCTTAAGTACAATGCTGCTGCCCTCAATTTTGCAGTCAACCTCTTCCGGATCCTCAGTAAGGCGGATGCTCTTCACCTTTGTACCGCGTTTGATAACCATAGAGGAACCCCTTACTTTCAAATCTTTAATTACAGTAACAGCATCGCCGTCAAAGAGTTCTGCACCGTTGCTGTCTCTTGGAACATCTGCTGCCTCTGCGGCTCCTTCTTCACCCTCGTGAAATTCGTGCATACAATCTGGGCAAACATATAGTGAGCCGTCGAAATAGGTAAATTCACTGCCGCATTTTGGGCACTTTGGAGTCTCGTTCATCTTAATCTGTATGTTTTTATTTGTAAATGTTAGTTCTTAAGTTTCAGTGCAACCACATTCTCAACGTGGTGGGTATGCGGGAACATATCCACCGGACGTACTGCGGTAATTTCATATTTTTCGCTCAAAATTGCAAGGTCACGTGCCTGTGAAGCAGGATTGCAGCTTACGTACACCATACGTTTAGGGGCTGCCTCAAGCAACACTGCCGCCACATCGGGATGGATACCTGCACGAGGCGGGTCAAGGACAACAATGTCGGGATGACCATTTTCCTCAATGAATTTTCCGGTAAGCATATCCTTCATATCCCCTGCATAGAAATGGGAATTTGTAATGCCATTGTTTGCAGCATTTATCTTTGCATCATCAATTGCCTCCTGCACATATTCTATACCCACAACTTTCTTTGCTCTTCCCGATAAAAACAGTCCAATTGTACCGGTTCCTGTATAAAGGTCATACAGCACCTCATCACCCTTCAAATCTGCAAACTCCCTAACCACGCTGTACAGTCTGTAAGCCTGTTTGGAGTTGGTCTGGTAGAACGATTTAGGGGAGATGCGGAACTTGATATCCTCCATCTGGTCATAGATGCAGTCATCTCCGTAGTATTTCACACAAGGAAGGTCTCCAATTGAATCATTCTTTTTGCCGTTAATTACATAATGCAAAGAGGTGATCTGAGGGAATTTTGCAATAAGGGCATCCAGTAGGCCGCAACGAAGCTGCGCATCCTCGTAGAAGAACACCATAATCAGCATTACATCTCCGTTTGAAGCGGTTCTCACAATCATATTGCGCAAAAAACCAACCTGTTCACGCAGGTCAAAGAAGCTCAAGCCGTTCTCTATAGCATACTCACGCACAAAGTTTCTTATGGCATTAGAAGGCTCTGCCTGAAGATGGCACTCCCTGATATCCAATACTTTGTCAAAGAATCCGCTAATGTGGAATCCAAGTCCGAGACGCTCTGTCTCAGAAATTGCCTCCGGATCTTCTCCTGTAAGGAGCCAGCGGCGGTTGGAGAATGTGAACTCCAGTTTGTTGCGGTAGTTTTCAATCTCCTCTGAACCCAGAATTGGGGTAATTTCGGGAAGTTCCAAATGACCTATACGGGTTAGCTGGTCTACAACCTGCTGCTGTTTGTATTTGAGCTGCAAATCGTATGGCAATGCCTGCCATTTGCATCCGCCACATACACCATAGTGCTTGCAGAAAGGCTCAACACGTAAGGGAGAAGGTTTTACCATATTTACCACAACACCCTCCATATAACCGCTACGTTTGCGGGTTAGTCTCACATCAACAACATCTCCAGGGATACACTGCGGCACAAACAGAACTTTACCGTCTACACGCGCAAGGGCGTTTCCCTCAGCAGCTACAGATTCTATCTCAACATTGTACAGGACAATTTTATCTTTTCTCTTCATTATTTGTTTAGTATTTGAATAATTGGGCCATTCAGGCAATTCGGATGCAAATTTAACAAAATTATAGGTATATTTGTGTAGTACACCAATATTAGATCAATAGCTATGAGACACAATTTATTAAGATTCATTTTGTTGCCGGCAATGCTATTTTTCGTGTATTCAGCATTTGCTCAAGATGTTAAGAGAATCAATGGTAAAATAGAGGATTCCACTACCGGCTATCCTCTTCCGTATGCATCAGTTTTACTTATAAACTCTTCATTTTCAAATGTCACTAACTCAGATGGTGAGTTTTCGTTGAATGTTCCTTCAAGTAATCTTAAAGATTCACTTCTTATAAGTTATCTTGGCTATAAGAATCTGAAGGTCCCTGTAAGTGACTTTATTGGCAAAAAGAACAAAAGAGTAAAACTTGAGCCCACTTCAATTGACATAAGGAGCATTACTGTAAGGACAGATGATGCGGCAGAACTTTTCAAATCCACTTTCTCAGGTAAATCAGTCAGAGCAAATTATCCTTTAAAAGCAACAGGAATGAGTGGTTTCTACAGGGAAATCATTAAGAAAGGGAGCAAGTATCTGTCTCTAAGTGAAGCAATAGTAGATATTTACAAACAATCGTACTCAAATTCTTTTGGAGATAATATCTCAATATACAAGGGTAGGGGCAACACCAACAGAAATGCCTCAGACACCCTGTTCCTACAATTGCAGGGCGGCCCTGTAACCACGCTGCAGATGGATATTGTAAAGAATCCGTTCATAGATGTAGATTTGCTTACAGCAACAGATTATTACGACTTCACCCTTGGCCCAATAATGTTTATGGATGATCTGAATATCTACACAATAGATTTCAATCAGAACAAGGCCGTATCAGACATAATGTACAGAGGCCGCATATATGTGGAAAGCCAGACCCTTGCAGTTATCCGTATAGAGTTTGAAAGAAATGTGGAGGGTCGTCCCGATGCCTGGAAATCATTTGTCCGCAAAAAACCAGACGATGTGCAACTTGGCATCGAGTGGGCAAAGTATCAGGTAAATTATAAACAGCACGGAGACAAATGGTATATGGATTATGCCAGAGTAGATTTGAGGTTTACCGCAAAGTATAAAGGAAAATGGCTGAAGAACAAATATGATATTGTAACAGAACTTGCAATCACAGATACAGATAATAGCAGTGCATTAAAGATACCTGCTGTAGAAAGGTTTAAGATGAAAGATATACTGCAAAATAAGGTATCTGACTTCCAGGATGAGAATTTCTGGGGAAATTACAACATCATAGAACCAGATGAGAAGATAGAGAATATCATAAACAAAATTATCAGACAACTTAGAAAAGAAAGACAATGAACATTATGAAAAAACTGTTTCTACTTGCATCCCTTATCCTTTCTTGTGCCGTATCTGCTAATGCGGGGCAGTGGATAAGAATCAACCAGTTGGGTTACCTTCCAAAATCTGTTAAAGTAGCTGTATTCATAAGTGAAGAGAATATTCCTCTTACCAAATTTGAGATTGTAGATGCTGCTACCAACAAGACAGTAAAAACTTTTGAAAGTATAAAATCTACAGGTGAGTTTGGTACAATGAAAACAACCTGCAGACTCAACTTTTCAGATTTTGAACTTTGTGGCAAATACTACCTTAAAGCAGGAAAAACAAAATCTCCTGTTTTCCCGATAAATTACAATGTATATGACGGTACAGCAGATTTTCTTCTCAATTATATGCGTCAGCAAAGATGTGGCTATAATCCGCACATTGAGGACAGTTGCCATACTCACGACGGTTATATTGTATATCATCCCACAAAAACCGGACAGCATATAGATGTTACTGGAGGATGGCACGATGCCACTGATTATCTGCAATATACCACCACATCTGCAAATGCAATATACCAGATGATGTTTGCATACCAGCAGAACCCGTCAGCTTTCAAGGACAATTTTGATGCAAGAGGTCATAAAGGTGCAAACGGTATTCCCGATATCATTGATGAGATAAAATGGGGACTCGAGTGGCTCAACAAAATGAATCCTGAGCCAGGTGAACTCTACAACCAGATAGCAGATGACAGAGATCACGCCGGAATGCGTCTCCCTAACGAGTGTATGGTTGATTATGGTTATGGCCCGGGGCAGGGGAGACCAGTCTATTTCTGTAGTGGAGAGCCTCAGGTTAGAGGTACTTTTATGACATCCACTACCGGTGTGGCCAGCACTGCAGGCAAATTTGCATCTTGTTTTGCTATGGGTGCAAGAATTCTTGAACCATATTTCCCTGAATTTGCAGAAACTATCGGGAAGAAAGCAGATGCTGCTTTACAGGAAGGTATAAAGAAACCTGGTTATCACCAGACTGCTTCGGTTCTTGCACCATACATTTATGAAGAGGAGAACTGGGTTGATGATATGGAGCTGGGGGCTATGGAGCTCTTTATATCTACTGGAGACAGCAAATATCTTGAGCAGGCAATTGAATATGGCCGCAAAGAGCCTGTAACCCCTTGGATGGGTGCAGACAGTGCAAGACACTACCAATGGTATCCATTTATGAATATGGGGCATTATCATTTGGCAAAGCTTGGAAATGAGCGTATCAGCAAAGAGTTTATAAGAAATATGCATACAGGGATCTTCAGAACCTGGCAGAAAGCTCTGGAGAGTCCCTATATGCATGGAATACCATATATATGGTGTTCAAACAATCTTACAACAGCAATGCTCACACAATGCCGTCTTTACAGAGAACTTACCGGTGATGAAACTTATTCAGAGATGGAAGCAAGTTTGCGCGACTGGCTGTTCGGTTGCAACCCTTGGGGAACCAGTATGATTGTAGAATTGCCCAAACACGGTGATTATCCAACCCAACCACATTCATCGTATCTGAATGCAGGAAAAGGTACTACAGTTGGAGGACTTGTAGACGGCCCGGTATATTACAACATCTTCAAACATCTGGAAGGTGTCAATATGGAAGGCATTCCAAATACACCTGGAGATACATACGACAGATTCCAACCTTATCTGATGGTTTATCACGATGTAATTGGAGACTATTCAACAAATGAACCAACTATGGACGGTACCGCATGCCTTACATATTATTTGTCATCTTTGGAATCAGATGGCGCAAAACAAGCTGAAAACAATAAATAAAGAATTTTCACACAATTTATATTATGTTAAATAGTGTTTCTCAAAGGATTCCTCTTCCCGAGAGATTAAGACCACATACATTAGAAGAATACGTTGGGCAGGAACACCTTATTGGCCCCAATGCAATATTGCGCAGAATGATTGAAGCAGGCAATGTCTCCTCTTTCATTTTATGGGGCCCACCTGGTGTGGGTAAAACTACATTGGCAAGAATCATAGCTTCAAAATTGGACAGACCTTTCTATACCCTCTCTGCAATCAGTTCAGGTGTTAAAGATATCAGAGAGGTTATTGAGAAAGCTAAAGGTACAAATCTTTTCAATACAGTTGCTCCAATCCTGTTCATTGATGAGATTCACCGTTTCAGCAAGAGCCAGCAGGATGCGCTGTTGGGCGCTGTTGAAGACGGCACATTTACCCTTATTGGTGCCACAACCGAAAATCCTTCATTTGAGGTAATAAGTCCGTTGCTCTCAAGGTGTCAGGTATATGTCCTTAAAGAGATGTCTGTAGAGAACTTGGACACACTACTCCAGAGGGCCCTTACAGAAGATGTATACCTTAAAAAGCAAAAAATCACTGTAAAAGAGAAAGAACTGCTTTTCAGATATTCAGGTGGTGATGCCCGCAAACTCCTTAATATCATAGAGATAATCACCTCCGGGTTCTCCCCTTCGGCAGAGATTACAATTGACAACCAGCTTGTTCAGGAACGTCTACAGGAGAATATTGCCCTATATGACAAAAACGGAGAACAACATTATGATATAATTTCGGCATTCATAAAAAGCATACGGGGTTCAGACCCTAACGGAGCAATTTACTGGCTTGCAAGGATGATTGCCGGTGGCGAAGACCCTATGTTCATTGCCCGCAGAATGGTAATTTCAGCCTCAGAAGATATAGGATTGGCCAACCCCAACGCCCTTCTTCTGGCACAAGCCTGCCTGCAGACAGTTCATCAGATAGGAATGCCGGAAGGGAGAATACCAATGGCAGAATGTGCAATATATCTGGCCACATCCCCAAAGAGCAACAGTGCATATATGGCAATAAATGAAGCACTTGAAACAGTGAGAAAAGAGGGTCCCCTACCCGTTCCCCTCCATTTGAGAAATGCCCCAACCAAGCTTATGAAAGATCTGGGCTATGCAAAAGACTACAAATATGCCCACTCCTACGCCGGAAACTTTGTAGACCAGGAGTTTCTTCCCGACAAACTGTCTGGAACCAAATTCTACGAACCAGCCCAAAACTCCAAAGAAGAAGACCTCCGCAAGAGACTCTCAATTCTGTGGGAGAAGTACAAGTATTAATTGTATTGATAACAGAAAAGGACTACAAAAGTGCTCGCCATACCGAAGGTCTTTTTGTAGTCCTTTATCTGTTGCAGAATTCAGTCGTCCCAATTTTATAAAAACACTTCTGAATTAATGTAATTTACTCAAAAATCAGTGTACCAAAATGATCCGGTCTGTGGAAGTTCGGTTTCTCAATGCGGATAGGATGCCAGCTGAGGTAGTGTTTCTGAGGCATATTGTCACCACATTTGTAGAAATTGGCCTTAATGGTGCGCCCTTTCAATGGTTTCACTTCAGAAAGTGAGTACAGTTCAATTGGAAGAGCAACAGTGAGTTTCCAGGTATATGGCTCACCACCGTTGTCTGCAAGTGTTTTTGTACCAAATGCCTCAGAGCCAAGTGTAGATTCCCTGCGGATTTGTGAAAGTACATCATCTGCGTAACGGGTCCTGTCTGTACGCTGTGCACCACCGGCAAAAGTACCCTTTCCAATACAGTTAAGTTCAAGATTATAATACTCCCCACCTTCACCAGGTATGGCAAAGAACTCCACGCAAGAATCTGTGTAAGGCTTGCTCCCTGCATCTGCTCCAAATTCAGCTTTAATGTCATTCTCTGTAACAAGATACTGCAGATAAATTTCGGTTTCTGAATAGCCGATACGGAATTTTACATCTGGATTATAATCTCCATTGTAACCTTCCCAGTTTACACAGCCAATCTGATTGTATTCCACATTTTTGGCATTAAACGCATTCTCAATCTCCTCTGCAGAGGGTTTTGCAACGGCAAATTCAAGTTCTTTAACTTTTAAGGTCTTGTCTTCCATTATATTTTCCTTTTTAATATCTTCATTTACAGATTCTTTCTTAGCAGAAGAGTTTTTGCAGGATATAAGGATACCTGCAAAAGCTGCAACAACGAATAGTTTATTAATAGTAAGGTTAAGTTTCATCGGTTAAAATCAATTTAGTCAAAGTTATATTTTACAAATAGTTCTATTGCCTGATACTCAGCCATTCCAAGTTTATCGTACAAAACAGCTGTATTATGGTTTCTCTCCTCTGCCCTCTGCCAGAATTCACGTTTGTCAGAACCAGGGAACAATGGGCGGTCTTTCTGGCTCTGATGACGGAAAATGGCCTCTCTCTTTATTTCTACCTCCTCCGGGCTTAATGGGACAGCCATTTGAGCTTCAGCCACATCCCACTCCTGCCAAGCTCCTCTGTACATCCACAAACGGCAATCCTTGAACCACTCTTCATTCTTCAACTCCTCGCAAGCCTGAATAATTGCCTGGAAACACACTCTATGTGTTCCGTGAGGATCAGACAAGTCTCCTGCAGCAAATATCTGGTGAGGCTTAACTTCCATAAGGAGCCTCTTTGTAATCTCAATATCTTCCCTTCCAAGAGGTTTCTTTTTTACTCCACCTGTTTCATAGAAAGGCATCTCCATAAAATGTACCCTCTCTTCTGGTATCCCAAGATATCTGCAAGCTGAACGGGCCTCTCCCCTACGGATAATCCCTTTTATCTCCCGAACATCCAATGGATCAGGTTCGCCGGGGCGTTTTTTCTTAAGCTCCTCTATAACATTTCTGTAGTTTTTATCAGCTTCTGCTGCATCAAATCCATATATGGCAGCACTCTCGCGTATAAAATCCATATATTTTATAACATCGTGATCAAATACTGCAATGTTTCCCGATACCTGATAGGCTATATGCAGTTCGTGTCCATGTTCTGAGAGCCGGGCTACAGTACCGCCCATAGATATTACATCATCGTCGGGATGAGGAGAGAATACAATTACCCTCTTTGGAAATGGATATGCCCTTTCAGGGCGGGTAGAATCATCAGCATTCGGTTTTCCGCCCGGCCACCCGGAGATGGTGTGCTGGAGGTCATTGAAAACCTTTATGTTTATCTTGCTTGCCGGACCGTGAAGGGTTACAAGGTCAGACATTCCGTTGTCGTTGTAATCCCTGTCTGTAAGTTTGAGGATTGGTTTCTCAAGTTTCTTGCAGAGCCAGAATACAGATTTGCGTATCATATAATCTGTCCACTCGCACTTGCCGGTAAGCCAAGGGGTATCTATTCTGGTAAGGTTAACTGAGGCAGCTTCATCAATGATAATGGATATATGCTCGTGCTGCTGCAGATATGAAGCCGGATTCTGGTCTGTAACATTCCCCTCTACCAGTTTTTTTATAGAACCGGCTTTACCTTCACCCCAAGCCAGCCAGTATATTTTGCGGGCCTCCATAATTGTACCTATACCCATTGTAATTGCGTGGTAAGGTACATATTCAACACCAAAGAAATCACTCGCAGCAGATACTCTGGTGGTATGGTTCATTGTAATGAGTCTGGTCCTTGAGTTATATGGAGAACCGGGCTCATTACTTCCCATAGAACTTGTTATAAGGATATCTATACCACCCGCTGCATTTATATCTTCCTCATATCTTCTGCAGTATCCTGCAACATCATCCATCTTGCTGCTATCCAGGCAATGTATGTTTTCAGATGGGATATCAGTATGGTCAAAAATATATTCTTTTAGAAATCTGTAGTGTGTCTGAAGTTCATTATGTTCCAACGGGTAATATTCATCTATGGAATAAATGATAATATCCTTAAAACTCAATCTTCCATTTTGGTATGCCTTTACCAGATTCTCATATACTGGAATACAGGCAGAAGAAGCCCCCAAGGCAACTGTACACTTCTTTCCCTCATTAATCTTTTTATTGGCAATGATTATTATCTCATCAACAATCATCTGTGCCGCATCCTCCTGTTGCTTGAAAACACATACAGGCACCTTTTCATAGCGTCGTGAGAAATCTGATAAATTCATATGCGATGTTTTAAATTATAACAATCCTGATTGCAATAAGTTTATTCAAAAGATACTCCACATCTAGAATGGATATCCCACACCAAACTGCACGCCGTAATTTCCTTTTTTCAACCAGCTGCGCGGTCCGTACCAGCTGTTGGCTGCCGGGTCATAAATTTTCATACCCAAATCAAGTCTGAGCAATACAAAATCCAAGTCGAGCCGTAACCCAACTCCCCAATCTGCAGCTATATGTCTGTAAAAAGAGTCAAATTTGAAAAGGCTCTCCCGGCTTCCATATTTGATGTTCCAAACATTTCCTGCATCAACAAACATTGCCCCTTCAAAGTTCCAGAACATAGGAAACCTGTACTCTATATTTGCCTCAAGCCTCATATCTCCTGTCTGGTTGGGAATGGTGAATGTAGTATCTCTCTGTGAATATCCGGGACCTACGGTTCTTGCCTGCCAAGCCCTCAAACTATAAGCACCACCTGCCCAAAAAAGTTTCTCAAAAGGCAATGTAACAGAGTTGCCATATCCAATACCCACTCCAGCCAACAGACGTGCTGCAACAGAATGGTTCTCTTTTGTTCCAAATTTCCATGTATAAACTGCAGATACTTCCGTTTTATAGTATTGTGAATAAGGTGAATCCCAAATAAGTCTCTCCCCCTCTTCATTCACTGGCATATATTTGTTGAACAAACTCAACAAGTTTCCCGACAAATCATTCTGCCATCTCAAATAAAAATAACTGTGGGCAGGACGAGGAGAAGCATCTGTCGTATAATACAAACTTCCACCCATTCCCAAATCAAAGTGGTCTTTATATGAATTTATCAAGAAAGGATCTCCAAGACTCTCATAAAAATCTGGCTTCATATTGTAAATTTTTACAATACTTGCCTGCAACGGAGATATTTTGTAGAAGAATTTGTCCTTTACACTCCAAACATAGCTGTAGCTTCCCGATATAATATTTCTCGTATACTCCGGCCTCTCCTGATAATTGTATGAAAGGGCAAACTCTGTACGAGGAATATTGTTGGATTTGAATATTCTGTCGGGAAGAAGAAGAAATGTTGGCGTACTTAATGAGGTGGAGGCACCAAATTCTGTTGCTCTTTTATTGTCTGAAGCAAACTGGAAATCTCCCATCAGATTTATGCTGAACAGCTCGGCGCCCCTAAACAAATTCTTGTGATAATATGATACCGAAGGGGAAATACCAAACAATCCGGATGAGTTGATTGATGTTTCCAATCCAATTTTGTAACCCTGCAGCTCTGATGCAGTGAGCAGCATATTACAATCTACAGTATTGGAATCTGTCTGATTCATCTGAATGTTCACACTGCTGAAAAGATTCAGATTTGAGAGCCTTGTATATGTATCAGACACTTGTTCTTCGTTATAAAGGCTGTCTGGTTGTACATAATTCATCCTGGCAAGTACCCTTCTCCTGAGCAACAGATTGTTTCTGTATCTGATTTTAATTCCTTTGTACATCGAAGAATCTGTAGGCGTATTTAGGTTCATTGCAGGAATGGCAACTACTGAATCTCCCACAAATTCGTACACAAGAGGATTTGAAGGTTTTCTCATAGGCTGCATAGCTACCTCTCCAAAATGGAAAATCCTATGTTTTGAAGCTTCACTTTCACTCTCGTTTCTCGTATAGTTCTTAATCTCTACAGTAAGGTCTGCATTACCTTTTTTATTGAGTGTATCAGCAGTAAAAAAGAAGAAGTTTTTTGAGAATCCATAATAACCTCTATTGCGCAAATGCTGGGATATCTGTTCAGAAGCATTGTTCAGATATTCTTCTGAAAGGTATTCACCTTTTGCAATTACATTCTGTAGAGAATCTGCATAAAATGATTCAGCCAAACCTGAATCATCAATTATGTAATTTATACTTTGGATAGGATATTGTTTTCCTAAAGTCACATTATATTCAACTGTTGTCTTCTTGTCTTCAGTTAGGATTTCATCTTCCACTTTGGAATTGTAATACCCTTGGTATTCGAGATGGTTCTCTATATTCTGTTTGCTGCTTGCAACCAAAGATTGGTCAAATATCACCGGCTCCTGCCCAATTTTCTGGACAAAACGGTCCCAACCGTTGTCTTTCCCGTTTTTCCAGTTGTATACACTCAGAAACGGATTCCAGCCAAAAATAAAATAAGTGTTGGGTTTTTGTTTTAAATATGGTTCAAGTTCAGATGCCGGATAACTTTTTGAATTTAAAATCTTTATGTCGTTATCCTTTAAGCGGCTCTCCCCCTGGGGTATAACCTTGGTAGTTGAACAGGCTGCAAGAATTGCAACAAATGCCACAAGAATATATTTCACAAGGGGTTTTAACATTGTTTATACATTAAATATACTTTACACAAAAATAAAGTTTTTTTGTTTAATTTTACCCACAAATAATAGTGTATGTCAGTATTATCCGCCAATAAAATAAAATTTATAAGATCCCTTTCGCAGAAGAAATACAGGGATGAGCACCAGCTTTTCATTGCAGAAGGAGAAAAGATTGTAGAAGAGGCTTTACGTTCGGGTTACAATGTAAAAGAAGTGTACTACGAGAAAGAGATAGGTAAAGATGCAATGGAGCGTATCAGTTGCCTCTCCTCCCCTTCCCCAGTTCTGGCGGTAATAGAAAAACCTGATTTTACTCCCGACAGCATACTACATAAAATTGCCGGCAATAATTCATCGGGAAGAAAACCTTTGTACCTGGCATTGGACGGGGTAAAGGATCCGGGAAATTTGGGAACTATCATACGTGTGGCAGACTGGTTTGGCATTGATGCAATCTTTGCAAGCCCAGGTTCTGTAGAGGTTTACAATCCCAAGGTAGTGCAGGCTACAATGGGTGCAATTTTCCGCAAACAGGTAATTTATACAGATTTGGCACAAGTCTGCAGAAAATTTCTTGATGCGGGACTTCCTGTATACGGAACATTCCTTGATGGAAAGAACTTGTATGAGAATTTGCCTGAAGATAAAAAACAAGGCCTCATAGTTATGGGGAGTGAATCTTTTGGAATCTCACCACAACTCGAAGCCCTTATTGATAACAAACTTCTTATACCGCCTTACCCGTCAGATGCTGTCACTTCAGAATCCCTGAATGTTGCAATTGCCACTGCAATCATTTGTGCAGAGTTCAGAAGGTAATGATATACTTTTCAATGTGAGAAATGACAAATTCCCCTCAGGGGACGACGCAGTCTCCTCTGCTTCGTCATTTCTCCGTTTCACTCCGAAATAACTCGCAACCGTCGAATGAGGTCCCCGTCGGGGATTTGTCATTTCTCCCTTTGCAGTTATTTCCTTACCCTCTGACGTACAGCCTCATAAAGGATTACAGAAGCAGCAGCTGAAACATTAAGTGAGCCAATGCTGCCAGCCATTGGAATTTTAGCCTCAGCTGTTGCAAGTTTGCGGATAGCATCTGAGATACCTTTATCCTCTGCACCCATTACAATTGCAGTTGGTCCGGTAAGGTCAATATCATACAGGTATCCTTCAGCTTTCTCAGTAGCTGTTACAATCTGTACATCGCTCTGCTGAAGATAGAACACTGCAGTTTTAAGGTTTGGAACTTTGCAGACATCAATTCTAAGAAGAGCACCTGCAGAAGTTTTAATGGCATCGGGAGTAATGGAAGCACCACCTTTTGCCGGGAGGATAATGCAATCTACTCCGGCGCACTCTGCACTTCTGGCAATTGCACCAAAGTTTCTTACATCACTCACACCGTCAAGCATAAGGAACAAAGGATTCTCTTTCTTGGCAAACGCCTTTTCTACTGCATCTTCCAAAGAAACATAATCTACAGATGGAATCATTGCAATTACACCCTGGTGCCTTGCACGGGTAATCTTGTCCAATTTTTCAACCGGTACAAACTGAAAGGCAATCTGTTTCTCCTGCAAAAGTGAGAACAACTGCTGGAACTGCTCTCCGGTCAGCCCTTTTTTCAACAATACTTTTTCAATATTCTTTCCTGCTGCAATTGCTTCAAATACAGGATGCATTCCAAATAGATAGTTTGTTTTCTGTTCCATATCTTTAATTTGTTTATTCACTCAATTCTGCCCACTCTTCCATCTTCTCATCCAATTCACGTTTGGCAGCTTCATATTTTGATGTAAGTTCAAGAATTTTATCGGTTTCAGTTACTTTACCCAATTCCTCTTCAAGCTGGGCAATTACCCCTTCAAGCTCCTCAATTCTGGCCTCACATTGTTGTATCTTCTTTTTAAGTCTGCTTTTCTCCCTCTCAATCTCCTTCATTTGCTGATATGAGAGCTGTTTCTCCTGCTTCCCTGCGGATTCCTCCACTTTTCCATTTCCGCCAACAGTTGTTGCGCTGCTGGAAGCTGCGGGAGCCTTCCTCTCAAGCTCATTCAAATTCTCCAGTCTTTTCCGGGCAAGGAAATCCTGAACCCCTCCAAGATGCTCTTTAACCTTACCATCCTTAAACTCATATATTTTGTCAACCAGTCCGTCAAGGAAATCACGGTCGTGGGAAACAATCACCAATGTACCGTCGTATGCCTGAAGTGCCTGTTTCAAAATATCCTTTGAGATAAGGTCCATATGGTTTGTAGGCTCATCCAGTGCCAGCAGATTGTGTGGTTTCAGCATCAGTTTGGCCATTGCCAGACGGGCACGCTCACCACCGCTCAATACAGCAACTTTCTTATCTATATCCTCACCTCTGAACAAAAATGCGCCCAAAATATCCCTCAATTTTGTACGGATATCTCCAACAGCAATCTTGTCCAATGTGTCAAATACTGTATCATTTTTATCAAGAACATCCTCCTGATTCTGGGCAAAGTATCCCATATCCACGTTGTAACCTAATCCGGCCTGGCCATCTATCGGGAAGAGCTCTTTTGTGATGATTCTCATAAGGGTGGTCTTTCCCTCACCATTCCTTCCTACAAAGGCAATCTTCTCCCCTCTTTCTATGGATATGTTTACTCCGTCAATTATTACTTTGGTGCCGTAGCCTATGGTGGCATCTTTTGCACTGAATACAATCTGGCCGCTACGTGGAGCTGGTGGAAATTTTACACTAAGGGCACTCTTGTCCTCAATGTCTACCTCTATCCTCTCCAGTTTGTCCAGCTGTTTTATACGGCTCTGAACCTGGTTGCTTTTGGTGGCTTTATAACGGAACCTCTCTATGAACTCCTCTGTCTTCTCAATCATCTTCTGCTGGTTCTCGTATGCCGCCAACTGCTGCTGCATCCTCTCAGCTCTAAGCTCTTTATATTTGGTGTAAGGTACTTTATAGTCATATATCTTGCCCAACATTATCTCCACAGTACGTTTTGTAATGTTGTCAAGGAACTTGCGGTCGTGGGAAATAAGTACAATTGCTCCAGGAAAACTTTTAAGGTAATCTTCAAACCACTCAATGGATTCAATGTCCAAGTGGTTGGTAGGCTCATCCAGCAACAGAACATCTGGTTTGCGCAAAAGCACTTTTGCAAGTTCTATACGCATATTCCAACCCTGGCTGAAAGTAGAAGTTTGTCTCTCCAGCTCATCTCTCTTAAAACCAAGTCCTACAAGCACTTTTTCAGCCTGTGAACGTACCGGTTCAGCTTCCAGAATGGCAACCCTGTCGTTATACTCATTCAGTTTTACAATAAGGTTGTTGTATTGTGGAGAATCATAATCTGTGCGCTGGGCTATTTCACTGTTTATCTGCCCAATTTTGGCGTGCAGTTCAAACAATTCATTAAATGCAGTAAGAGCCTCATCAATTACACTCTTGTCTTTAGCGTGCTCCATCTGTTGGGGCAAATACCCAATAGTAAGCCCCGGAGGAACCATAATTTTTCCACCGGTAGGGGAATTTATACCCAAAATGAGTTTGAGCAGGGTAGATTTTCCCGCTCCATTCTTCCCGACAAGACCAATCCTGTCATTGTCTGTTATATGGAAATTTATATCATTCAGCAAGGTAAAACCTCCGAATGATACATTTACATTATTTATCGATATCACGGCAAACCAAAATGCTTAATTCATATAAACCGTACAATGGCAAACCAACAGCCATAAGGGTAAAAGGATCACCGCTTGGGGTAATGAATGCTGCAAGAACAAGCATTATTACAAAAGCGTGTCTGCGGTATTTCTTAAGGAAACTCTTGGTGAGGATACCTATTTTAGAGAGTATTACCGCTAAAGAAGGCATCTCAAACACTACACCCATTATTAGAATGAGCCAGGTGAACATAGAGATATAGGACTGCAATGAAATCTGGTTTGCAACCTCATAACTCACCTGATATGTACCAAGGAATCTTAGAGTCAATGGAAAAATTAGGTAATATCCTACAAGTACTCCCAAAAGGAACAGCACTCCTGAAAAGGCAAATGCTGCTTTTGCCGCCCTTTTTTCATTATCGTAAAGTGCCGGCTTTACAAAGCACCACAACTGATAAATGATAAATGGGGTTGCAAGAACCAATGAGAGATAAAAAGTAGTGCTGATATGAATGAAAAATTGGGCCGAAAGGTCTATGTTTATCAGACTCAGCTGAAATTGTGGAAGTGTTGGCAAGCCAAGCAACAGCAATGCTTTGTCTATAAGTCTGTACAATATGAAGTCAGAATTTATAGGACCGAACACAACTGTGTCAAACACAAAATCCTTTGCCATAAAAATTACGGCCATAAGGGCCACAATAACTATAGCAGAACGGAACAGCACCTTGCGCAGTTCGTCAAGGTGCTCCCAAAATGTCATCTCACCTGTGGCCAATTATTATTTCTCCTCTTTTTTATCCTCTTTGGTTACATCGGCGTTAATCTCATCCTCTATACCCTTAACGCCATCTTTAAAGCTCTTTACACCTTTACCAATACCTTTCATCAGCTCTGGAATTTTTTTACCGCCAAACAACAAAAGGACAATAAGTGCAATTACAACCACTTCACCGGCACCAAAACTGCCGAACAAAAGCAAATTTCTCATTATAATTATTTTTTAAAAGTATTTTTCCATTATTTGAGCGGCAAAATCGGGTATCCTGCAAGGTTTTCTGGTATCAGCCTTAATGAATCCAATCACCACTTCTCCCTCAGCTACAACAGCTCCAATTTCCGCCGGATTTGTTTGGGGATTGCAGGAGCTCTCCTTAAATATCTGAGTCTTTATCTTCATTTTTGCCATTGGCATAGTATCCATTGTAGAAACTATCCTCAATGTCTCCCCCATCCTTGAAGGAGTTTTATATGTACAGAATGTAGAGACAACCGGCAGCATTACCCCATTCCCCTCAATTTTACTTATAGGAAGCCCTATCTCCTCAAGCATCTTAATCCTGCCATACTCAAAATAGCGGATATAGTTAGAGTGATGGACAATCCCCATAAGGTCTGTCTCATAATATCTTATTTCTATTGTACACTCTGTCTGTATCATTGTCTTTTCTCATTAATTCGGGCAATAAATCTCTTCAATTCTCCTATCCACAATACTGATGATGTACCAGCAACTATCATTACCCAATGTTGGAAACTTATTGGTTCTGTTCTGAAGAATCCTCCTCCAAATTGTATTATTACTACCTGCAATACAAAAATAAGGAGTGCAATCATCAGAAACTGTCTGTTCTCTCCAAGTCTATAAAAAGCAGATTTGTTACCACCCAGTGTTCTTGCATTGAACATATTCCAGAACTGCATCATTACAAATATAGTAAAGAAAGCCGATAGCTCATATACAGATACATTACCGTCTTTATTCAACCAAACGAGCAATCCAAGCAATATTGCAAGGAAAACCATTCCTACGCCAAATATGTCACGCATCATCCCTTTGGAGATTATGAAGTCATTTATCCCCCTTGGTTTGTTCTTCATAACCTCTTTATAAGATGGCTCACTTGCAAGGGCAAGGGCTGCAAAAGTATCCATAATAAGGTTTACCCATAGCATCTGGGTAACGGTAAGAGGAAACTCAATGCCAATGAACGGACCAATAAGTGCAGTAAACAGTGCAACCACATTAATTGTAAGCTGGAACTGTATGAATTTCTGAATGTTCAGATAAATTGAACGTCCCCATCTTACAGCGGTAGTTACACTTGCAAATGAATCATCCAACAATATGATATCACTTGCCTCTTTAGCTACTGCAGTACCTGTGCCCATTGCCAGTCCCACATCTGCATAATTGAGTGCCGGAGCATCATTTGTGCCGTCACCGGTCACTGAAACTACCTGGCCACTCTGCTGCAGCAATCTTACAAGACGCATTTTGTCTGCAGGTCTTGCTCTCGACATCACTTTTATATTCAATGCAGCTTCAGTAGCTGCTTTATCATCAAGTTCTGCAAAAGCACTACCTGTAATATGGTTCTTTTCAATTGTATCCCCATCTTTCCACAATCCTGCCTGCCTTGCAATTTCAATGGCAGTAAGGGAAGTGTCACCTGTAACAATCTTTACAGCTATTCCTGCCCCAATACACTGGTTCATAGCATCAGGTACATCATCCCTAATAGGGTCTGCAATTGCCACAAAACCTGTATAATTGAATTTGTTTGCAGCAACCAGCTCTGCAGCATCATTATCAGCATCCAAAAGTGGAATATCCAGTTTGGCAAAAGCCAGAGACCTCATTCCCTTCTCCTGATACTCACTAACTTTCTCCAACTCTGCAGTAATATCAAAATTTGCACATTTTGCAAAAATTATCTCTGGGGCACCTTTGATCAACAGTGTAACTTTATCGGGAATATTAAAATCTGCAATTGTTGCCATATATTTTCTTTCAGTGCTGAAAGGCAACCTCTTTACAATTTTATATTCTTCCCGATAATTCTTGTAAGAATACCCATTCTCTGCAAGGAAGAGCAACAGTGCTCCCTCAGTTGGATTTCCTACTGCTGATAACTCTCCATTTGCCCCTTTTTCCAAAAATGCTGTTGAATTGAGGGCAACCTCCTTTGCAAAATCCTCATTTGCCTGTGCTGAGAAATGCTGCACCTGCATTTTGTTCTGGGTTAGGGTACCAGTTTTGTCTGTACATATAACTGTAGTGGCGCCCATAGTTTCACAAGCGTGCATTTTTCTTACAAGAGTATTCCCCGCAGTCATCTTGCGCATACTGTATGCAAGACTTAGGGTAACACTCATTGCAAGTCCTTCAGGTACAGCTACAACAATTAGAGTAACTGCAATCATAAAGAAACTCAGAAGCAATGTGAGATTCTCCAATGAGAACTCCAATGTAAGGATTCCAAGTGCATAATCTCTTATTACAAGTGCTGCAAAAGTGAGTCCTGCAACTGTAAAACCTACTTTTCCAATAACACCACTCAGTTTGTCAAGCTGTTTGTTCAACGGAGTTTTTGCACCTGTAAGTTCTGCTGCCTGGCGGGCAGTCTTTCCAATCTCTGTATTGTCTCCAACAGCTGTTACCTCCATTATTCCATCACCTTCAGCAACTGTTGTACCTCTATAGATACAGTTTGGAGAATAAGTTCCTTTAAACTCCTTTACTGGTTGATGAGTTTTACGTGATGGGGCAGACTCTCCGTTCAAAGAAGATTCGTTTACACTAAGCTCCATTGTGTCAAGGAGTTTGCCGTCTGCCGGAATCTCATCACCTTGGGTAACAATTACAACATCTCCAACAACAAGCTCATTCTTTGGAACTTGTGTTACAGAACCGTTTCTGTATACCTTAACGAGAGTAGTGTCATTAATCTGGTTAAGTATATCAAACTCTTTCCCCGCTTTGTATTCGTTTATAAAAGAGAGGAAAGTGGCAAGGAATACAGCCAGCAGAATACCCAAACTCTCTACAATAGAACCGTGGAAATATCCTGTTATAAATGAAAGCAGGGTTGCAAACAGAAGCAGTTTTATTATTGGATCATTGAATTTGCCCAATAACAATTTAACCCAACTCTCCCTTGTAGGGGGAGTCAGGTCATTGGAGCCGTATTTGGCTCTATTTTCTCTTATCTGGTTGTCTGATAATCCTTTATATGTTTGCATTATTATTTAAGTAGAGCTGCTATTCTGTTATGTAGATTCTCAAGTTTTGTAGTTGCATCAGACTGTTTCTTACGCTCTATTGCAACCACATTTTCAGGTGCATTGTTCACAAACTTCTCGTTTGAGAGTTTTGCATTCACCTGTTTAAGGAACTTCTCATAGTACTCAATCTCAGCCTTCATCTTTGCAACCTCTTCCTCTACATTAATATGCTCGTTAAGCGGTACAAAGAATTCGCTGGTCTTAACCATAAAGTTCATACCCTGAGCCTGTGTATCAAAAGCCTCTACAACATTAATGTTGGTGATGTTTGCAAGTTTCTTGATTATTGCATCCATTGAATTGTTATATGGTGCTTTTGCAAAAATCTCAAGTGCCTCTTTAGGTGAAATCTGTTTGCTCTGCCTGATGTTTCTTATATTCATTACAACCTGTGAAGCATTCTCAAACTGCTCCAACAACTCTGCATCAAACTCTACACCTGCTGGGGCGTTCTGGAACATTATTGTCTCACCCTCTGCACGTTTCTCAAGGTTCTGCCACAACTCCTCTGTAATGAATGGCATAAACGGATGAAGAATTCTTAGCAACGAGTCAAAGAAGCCTTTGGTTGCTTTATATGTTACTGGATCAATGCCTGCTCCGTATGCTGGTTTTGCCATCTCAAGATACCAGGCACAGAAATCATCCCAGAACAGTTTGTAAACCTCCATCAATGCCTCAGAAAGTCTGTATTTGGAAAGAAGATCCTCAATCTCTGCACTTGTTTTGGCAAGTTTCGCATTGAACCACTCTACAGCTACTTTTGAGCTTTCTGGCTGCTGCGCATTCTCATCAACATTCCAACCGCTTACAAGACGGAATGCGTTCCATATCTTGTTGTTGAAGTTACGTCCCTGCTCGCATAGAGCCTCGTCAAACAGAATATCGTTGCCGGCAGGGGCAGAAAGCATCATACCCATACGTACAGCATCTGCACCATATTTTGCTATAAGCTCAAGTGGGTCTGGTGAGTTTCCAAGAGATTTTGACATCTTGCGGCCAAGTTTGTCCCTCACAATTCCTGTAAAGTAAACATTCTTGAACGGCATATCCCCTTTATACTCGTATCCAGCCATAATCATTCTTGCTACCCAGAAGAAAATGATATCCGGTCCGGTTACAAGGTCGCTGGTCGGGTAATAGTATTTGATTTCATCGTTATCGGGATTATTGATACCTCCAAACAATGACAATGGCCACAACCAAGATGAGAACCAGGTGTCAAGTGCATCATCATCCTGTCTCAACTGGTCAATTGTAATATTTTCATATCCAGGGATTGCTTTTGCAAGCTCCAATGCTTTTTCTGCTGTTTCAGCAACTACAAACTTCTCATCACCCTCTGCTGATGCCGGAAGGAAATATGCAGGGATTCTGTGGCCCCACCATAGCTGACGGCTGATACACCAGTCCTGAATATTCTCAAGCCAGTTGTTGTATGTAGTTTTGTATTTTGGAGGGTAGAATTTAAGTTCGTCATTCATTACCGGTGGAAGGGCAATGTCTGCAAAATGTTGCATTTTAAGGAACCACTGCATACACAAACGTGGTTCAACAGCTGTATCAGAGTTTCTCTCTGAGTATCCAACCTTATTATCATAATCCTCCACTTTCTCCAACAAGCCTGCACTCTCAAGATCTTTCACAATCTGTTTGCGTACTGCCATACGGTCCATACCAACATACAAACCTGCAGCTTCACTTAGAGTTGCATCAGCATTGAAAATATCTATTGTCTCAAGATTGTGGGTTTTGCCCAACATATAGTCATTGGTATCGTGTGCAGGAGTAACTTTCAAACAACCTGTACCAAACTCAATCTCAACATATCTGTCTTCAATTACAGGAATTGCTCTGTTTACCAAAGGAACAATAACCTTTTTACCTTTCAACCAGGTGTTTTTAGGGTCTTTAGGGTTGATACACATAGCTGTATCACCCATAATGGTCTCAGGACGGGTTGTTGCCACTACAGCATATCTTCTGCCCTGCTCATCTTTATGCAGAATCTGATGTTTTACAGTTGCATCAAAAGGATCTGCAGGTTTAAGGGTTACTGCACCCTCCTCTTCTCCATCTGTACAGCCTGCAGCCTCCTCTACAAAGTATTTAAGGTAATAAAGTTTGCTTTTCTCATCTTTATAGATAACCTCCTCGTTACTCAATGCTGTCTGGGCTTTAGGATCCCAGTTAACCATTCTCAAGCCACGGTAAATCAAACCTTTGTTGTAAAGATCAACAAAAACTTTAATTACACTCTCGCTTCTCTCCTCATCCATAGTGAATGCGGTTCTGTCCCAATCACAGCTTGCACCAAGCTTTCTAAGCTGTTTAAGAATAATGCCACCGTGCTCATTTGTCCAGTCCCAGGCATGCTTCAAAAATTCCTCTCTGGTAAGGTCGCTTTTTTTGATTCCCTGCTCTGCAAGTCTCTTCACTACCTTTGCTTCAGTTGCAATTGAAGCGTGGTCTGTACCAGGAACCCAACAGGCATTTTTACCCTTCATTCTTGCACGGCGAACCAAAATATCCTGAATTGTGTTATTCAACATGTGTCCCATATGTAGCACTCCAGTTACATTTGGTGGTGGAATAACTACTGTATATGCTTCTTTATCATTAGGTTCCGAGTGGAAGAACTTGTTGTTTACCCAATATTCATACCACTTGTCCTCAATGGACGCCGGATTATATTTAGCAGGAATTTCCATAATAATAATTACACTTTAAATTTTGTAAAAACAGTTAATCACGCAAAGTTAATTAAATTAAATGTGTTGCAAAATTCTTCATTAAAGAAAATTATTAGTACATTTGCTTGTTAATACGAATAAAACTATAAACCTATACCGAGAAAGCATAGACAAAATTATTATGACAAAAAAATTGAAGATTGTTGTTCTGGCAAAACAGGTGCCGGACACCAGAAATGTCGGTAAAAATGCTATGACCCCAGAGGGAACTGTTAATAGAGCAGCCCTTCCGGCTATTTTTAATCCTGAAGATATGAATGCCCTTGAGCAGGCATTGTATATAAAAGACCAGAATCCTGGTTCAGAGGTACTGTTACTTACTATGGGTCCATTCAGAGCCGCAGATATCATCAGAGAGGGACTTTACAGAGGTGCAGATGGCGGCGTTCTTCTGACTGACAGAAAATTTGCAGGTGCAGATACATTGGCAACATCGTATGCACTGTCTCAGGCAGTTAAAAAGATTAATCCCGATATCATTTTGGCAGGTCGTCAGGCAATTGACGGAGATACAGCTCAGGTAGGACCACAGGTAGCCGAGAAACTTGGCATTCCTCAGGTTACTTACGCAGAGGAGATTCAGGAGATTTCAGAGAATAAAGTTGTAATAAAGAGAAGACTCGAAAGAGGTGTAGAGGTTGTTTCTTGTACACTTCCTTGTCTTGTAACAGTTCACGCAACTGCAGCACCTTGCCGTCCAAGACACGCAAAACAGGTAATGAAATACAAATACGCAAGAACTGTAACTGAAGATACCGCAGAGGGAGCAAACTATCTTCTTTCTTTGGCTGATTACCCATATCTTAAAATTACTGAGTGGGGTACTGCAGATGTAGGGGGCGAGGATACCAGCTACGGTATGGCAGGTTCACCTACAAAAGTTAAGAAAGTTGAGAATATTGTATTCCAGGCTAAAGAGGCAAAGAAACTTACCTCTTCAAATGAAGATATTGATTCTTTGATTTCAGAGCTTCTTGCAAACCACACTATAGGCTAACAGAGTATTAATTTGAAAAGAGAACAAAATGAACAACATTATAGTTTTTTGTGAAACAGATAACGGCAAATTGTGCGATGTGAGCCTTGAGCTTATGACAAAGGCAAGATCTTTGGCACAAACTCTTAATTGTGACCTTGAGGCATTGCTTGTCGGTTACAATGTGGAGAACCTTAAGGATGAACTTTACCTTTATGGTGCTAAAACAGTTCACCTTGCAGATGACAAACAGTTGGAGTTCTTCAGAACACTTCCATACGCTTCTATTGCAATTTCATTGTTCAAACAGGAGCAGCCACAGATTGCATTGTTTGGTGCAACCTGTATTGGCCGTGATTTGGCTCCAAGAATTTCAAGTGCACTTCACAGCGGTCTTACTGCAGACTGTACATCTCTTGAGATTGGTGACCATCAGGATACAAAAGGTAACAAATGGGACAATCTGCTTTATCAGATCCGCCCTGCTTTTGGTGGCAATATCATTGCTACAATTGTAAACCCCGAGCACAGACCTCAAATGGCAACTGTACGTGAGGGTGTTATGAAAAAAGAGTCATTGGCTGAGCCTGTTGCAGGTACTGTAAAGAAAATTGATGTGGCTTCTATCCTTACAGATACAGATTTTGCTGTAGAGATTATTGAGAGACATATTGAGGAGAAGAAAATTGACATTAAAGGTGCCCAGATTATAGTTGCCGGCGGTTATGGCGTTGGCAGCAAAGAGGGATTTGCTTTGGTACACGAGCTTGCAAAAGTATTGGGTGCTGAGGTTGGTGCTTCCAGAGCAGCTGTAGATGCTGGTTTTGTAGAGCACGAAAGACAAATTGGCCAGACTGGTGTTACTGTAAGGCCTAAACTTTTCATTTCAGTTGGTATTTCAGGTCAGATCCAGCATACAGCAGGTATGGACCAGTCATCTATGATCATTTCAATTAACAATGATCCTAATGCCCCTATCCACCAGATTGCAGACTACTCAATCATTGGCGACCTTAACGATGTATTACCTAAGATGATTGCATCTTACAAAAAACATAGCAAATAATTATGGCAAATTTTTATAGAGACAATTCAGACTTGAAATTTCAGTTCCAGCACCCGCTTATGGGTAAAATTGTGGAGCTGAAAGAGGATAATTTCAAGGATTTTGGCAAATATGATTATGCTCCTGCAAATGTAGAAGATGCAATTGACTCTTATGACAGAGTAATGGATATCATTGGTGAGATTTGCGGTGATGTTCTTGCACCTAATGCAGAGCAGGTAGACCACGATGGCCCTGTATGTGCAAATGGAAGAATTACATACGCTGCTGGTACTCAGCAGAACCACGATGCACTTACTCAGGCTGGTGTATACGGTCTTAGCCTTCCACGCGAGTACGGCGGACTTAACTTCAGTATGGTTCCATACGTAATGGCTGCAGAGTTGGTTTCACGTGCAGATGCCGGTTTTGCCAACATTTGGGGTCTTCAGGATTGTGCTGAGACTATCCACGAGTTTGCATCCAAAGAGATTAAAGAGGAGTTCCTTCCAAGAATCAATAAAGGCGACACTTGTTCAATGGACCTTACAGAGCCGGATGCAGGTTCAGACCTTCAGTCTGTAATGCTTAAAGCTACTTGGGATGAGGAAAAACAGATGTGGTTCCTTAACGGTGTAAAACGTTTCATCACCAACGGTGATGCTCAAATCAAACTTGTACTTGCCCGTTCTGAGGAGGGTACAACAGACGGCCGTGGTCTTTCATACTTTGTTTATGACAAAGCTTGGGGCGGTGTAACCGTAAGACGTATAGAGAACAAATTGGGTATCAAGGGCTCCCCTACTGCGGAGCTTGTATTCAAGAATGCCCCTGCAAAACTTGTAGGTGACAGAAAACTTGGACTTATCAAATATGTAATGTCTTTGATGAACGGAGCAAGACTTGGCGTAGGTGCACAGTCAGTTGGTTTGTCAGAGGCAGCATACAGAGAGGCATTGAAATATGCACACGAGCGTGTACAGTACAAGAAAGCGATCATCAACTTCCCTGCAGTATACGAGTTGTTGGCTGTAATGAAAGCAAAATTGCAGGCATCACGTGCAATCCTTTACGAAACAACAAGATTTGTAGATATATACAAAGCATACAATGCAATTGCAGAGGAGAGAAAACTAACTCCAGAAGAGAGACAGGAGAACAAGAAATACAGCAAATATGCAGATATGTTCACCCCTGTACTTAAGATGATGTCTTCCGAGTACGCAAACCAGAATGCGTACGATGCAATTCAAGTTCACGGAGGTTCAGGATTTATGAAAGAGTACCCTGTAGAGAGACTTTACAGAGATGCCAGAATCCTTACCATCTACGAGGGAACATCACAGTTGCAGACCGTTGCAGCAATCAGATATGTAACCAACGGTTCATACCTTGCAAAAATCAGAGAATATGAGGCAATGGATGTAAAACCGGAGTTTGCAGCACTAAAAGAGAAACTTGTTGCAATGACTGCACAATATGAGCAAGCTTGTGAAATGGTACAAGGCAAAGGCGAGGAATACATAGATTTCCACGCAAGAAGACTTGTAGAGATGGCTGCCCACATCATTATGTCATACCTTTTGATCATTGATGCACAGGTAGACCCTTCTTTCGCCCGTTCAGCAGAGGTTTATACCAACAAATCAGAAGCTTGGAACAACGAGAGAGCATCATACATTGCAGCCTTCAAACCAGAAGACCTTGCAGCATTCTCAGCAATCAAAGAAGAGTACGTAGCAGAGGAAAACTAATCTTCCTCCCGACAATTTTTTAAAGGCAGCCCCCTATGCGAGCTGCCTTTTTGTTTGTCTTCCATATTGCATTCACTCACTGTTTGTGAGTTTGTGCAACAATACCGCCCAAAACAGCACAAATATAGTACAGCCCTGTAGCAGTTGTGTACTTGCTGATATTTTCCGTATATTTGAATATGAAACAAGGTATAACATTTAAACAGCCATTCAGAAAATCCATTACCACCAGTTTTTAGCATCAATGAGTGAGCAAGAGTGTATGCAAATGGCTCAGAAATTAGTAGAAAGAAGAATGAATGTTAAGATTTATAATTAACTGATAAGTTTTAGGAAACACTCAATTGAACTGAGACAGGAAAGGACTACAAAATATGTTTATCTTTGTAAAAAATTCACTTATGAAAAAACTGTTTCTATCAGCAATATTATCACTTTTATCAACTGTAATGTTTGCACAGCTGAATTTTCAGCTGCACTATGATTTTGGAAACAATTTCTATGGGAAAGAGCTTTCCAACAGAGCAAAACTTACTGCAACAGTTGAGAATTTTACTCCCGACAAATGGGGAAGCACATTCCTGTTCATTGATGCAGACCTGGCAGACAACCAGATGGGAAGTGTATATGGTGAGATTGCCAGAGAATTGAAGTTCTGGGAAGCACCGGTTGCAATGCATATAGAGTACAATGGAGGATTGTCGGGAGGAGGAAGCTATAATGATGCATACTTGTTTGGTGCGGCATACAACTGGGCAAGCAGTGATTTTTCAAAGACATTCTCTCTGCAGACAATGTACAAATACCTGGCAAAACAGCAAGTTGGTTCACATCACAGCTGGCAGCTAACTGCAGTGTGGGGAATTCATTTTGCAGACGGGTTGTGTTCATTCTCTGGTTTTGCAGATCTGTGGCACGACAACAGCGTGGCAGGCAATCTTGTATTTGTGGCAGAACCACAATTTTGGGTAAACCTTAATGCACTTGAAAAAGTAAGTGATGAATTCAAGTTAAGCATTGGTGCTGAACTTGAGCTTTCAAAAAATCTGGTTTGGCCTGCAAACGGAATTAACAATCAGTTCTATGCCATCCCTACCCTTGCAGTAAAATGGACATTCTAAAATTATCGGGAAGAAATGTACAGAATTAGTATAGTTGGTGCAGGAAATGTAGCTTACAGAATGGCTCTTTTTCTTCAGGCGGCAGGACATGAAATTGAGTGTGTTTGTGCAAGAAACCTGGAGAAGGCTGAAAAGGTGGTAAGGGCACTTAAAAGATCTAAAAGTGATGCAGTTGCAACAAATGATTTTGCTCAATTGCCGGCCAGTGACATTACAATAATTGCAGTAAGCGACAATGCTATAGCACAAGTGGCTGCCCAGTTACCACATAAAGAATCATTTACAGTACATACTAGTGGTGCAACTCCAATGGCGGTTTTAAAGGATGCGGGATTGGACAATACAGGTGTCTTCTACCCTCTTATGACATTGAGTATGCATAAAGATTTGGATATCAGACTTATTCCATTCCTTATTGAGGCAAGCAACAAAGAAGGAGAAAATATCCTTAAAGAGCTTGTAGATTCAATAAAGGCAGAATATAAAGTGTGTGATTCACAAAAAAGACTCCAGTTCCACACAGCTGCAATTTTTACTACAAACTTCCTGAATTATTCCCTCTCTTTGGCATACGATATAGCAAGCCCGGATTTTACTTTGCTCCTTCCAAGTGCAATTGAAAGCATCAGAAAAGCATTTCTCAACACCCCATTGGTATCCCAAACAGGCCCGGCCCGCAGAGGTGATACAAATACCATTGAGAAACATATAAATGTCCTTTCAGATGAGAAGTTCAACGACCATTTGGAGGTTTACAAATTCCTTACAGAAAAGATTTACAAAAAATATAATACACAAGAGTAATTATGAGCAATTATAAGACTAAACTTAAAGATATTAAAGGTTTTGCATTTGATGTAGACGGAGTATTTACAGATGGCAGCGTATTGGTTATGCCAGATGGAGATATGCTCAGGACACACAATGCAAAAGATGGTTTTGGTCTCAGATGGGCTATCCTTAGAGAATACCCAATTGGTATAATAACAGGAGCTTACTCAGAATCAGTCAGAAAAAGATTTGAGGGAGTAGGTGTAAAACCGGAGAACATTTATTTGAAATCCAGGGACAAGTTGCCTGATTTTTATAATTTCTGCAAAAAGAACGGTATAACACCTCAGGAGGTAATTTTTGTAGGTGATGATATTCCCGACATTCCTCTCCTAAAAGCTTGCGGCCTTGCAGTATGCCCATCGGATGCTGTTCAGGAGGTAAAAGATGTTTGTGATTTTGTCTCGTTGTACCCTGGCGGAAGAGGCTGTGTAAGAGATATAATTGAGCAAGTTCTTAAGATTCAGGGCAAATGGGAGTTTGATGCTGAACTCTATGAAGGAACATACGGAGACGGTAAAAAGAAGCAGGATTAGGTACTATGTTAAATAAAATACTTAAGGGAAGAAAAATTATACTCGCATCAGCCTCTCCCCGCAGAAGAGAGTTGCTTGCCGGATTAGGAGTAGACTTTACTGTTGATACAAAAAATACATTTGAGGAGTCTGTTCCCGATAACTTGTCATATACCCAAATTCCTGAGAATATGGCAATTGGGAAATCTTATGGATTCCACAGAGATTTGGAGGATGATGAGATTCTCATTACTGCCGATACTATGGTCCTTTGCAGCGATGAGATAATGGGCAAACCAACAGACCGTGATGATGCAATAAGGATGGTTGCAAAACTTCAGAACAACAAGCATACTGTCCTCACAGGTGTGTGTATAAGGGACAATTCCAAGATAGTCTCTTTTACCGCCTCTACAGATGTCTATTTTGGGGAGCTGTCTGCGGAAGAAATAGAACATTACATAGATACCTACAAACCATACGACAAGGCAGGCTCATACGGAGTACAGGAGTGGGTCGGTTATGCAGGAATTAAAAGTCTCAACGGCTCATTCTATAACGTAATGGGGTTGCCGGTACATATGCTCTACAACGCCCTTAAGGAATTCTGATCACTTCACCATTATTGATTATCTGGCCGTTATCAATCATTTCTCTAAGGACTTTCAGATAAAAAGTATATTCATCTCCCGCCAAAGTTTCAAGGTGGGAGATTTTCATTTCTCCCCCGTTTTCTTCAAGCAATGATATGATTCTTCCCGATACCTCATTGGTGCGTTGTTTCAGGTTTCCAAGATTTCTGTTCTTCAGACAAACATCACAAATACCACAATCACCTTTAACCTGTTGCCCAAAATAATCAATCAGAATCTTGCTCCTGCACTCATCACTCTGCTTTGCGTAGCTGATGATGCTCTCTATCCTTTTCTGAAACAATCCTTTTCTCTCATCATACCTCTTTTGGGAAATATAGAGATTGCTCTCCACAAGTCTCTCTGTATTCATAATGATAAGTGGAGTACGTACGCGAGGTATATATTTTATAATCCTCATACGGGAAAGTTGGATAAGTTTCTCCTTCACCCCAGGTACCGAATCCATTGTCACCCTTGCAATGTACTCTTCATCAATTGGGGTGATTCTTGAGAAAAGGCCAGTATAAATACGTAGGACAGATTTTATGAACTTGTCAAGCTGAGGGTTGTCTATCTGAACTTTGTAGAGCTCGTCCCTGTTTACAGAGAACATAATTTTAGAAGGATTGTCAAGCTCGTCTGTAAGCTCCCAATATCCCTCCTGTTCCAGGTATTTGATTGCATAATAGGCAGAAACAGAATTCAATGAAAATTTCTTTGCAAACTCTATCAGATTGAATTTGCTTACACTGTCCCTACCCTCTTCATACGGGATATCCAGATATATGAACACTTTCTGGTATACATCTTTAATGTACTGGATATCGGGATAAGAAATTGTATGAATCTGTCTCAGGCGGCTCACATCTGTACTGTTCCATAGCATTGTGGCATACGCACGTTTGCCGTCCCTTCCAGCTCTTCCTGCCTCCTGAAAGTATGCTTCAAGACTGTCGGGAAGATCATAATGGATTACAAATCTCACATCTGGCTTATCTATACCCATTCCAAATGCATTTGTAGAGACAATTACCCTTGTATGGTCCTTTTTCCAGGCATCCTGCTTAAGGTTCCTTACCTCTTTGCTCAACCCGGCGTGATAAAAATCTGCACTAATGCCATTTTGCCTTAAGAAAGAAGATATCTCCTCACACTTCTTACGCTCCCTTACATACACTATTCCTGTCCCTTGCACACCATTGCAGATTTTGAGCATATTCCCAAACTTGTCGTCCACATTGCGCACAACATAAGAAAGGTTTGCCCTTTCAAACCCTGATGATATTACATTCGGTTCTTCAAAATTCAGGTTCCTCATAATATCCTCGGCAACACTCTTGGTGGCTGTAGCTGTAAGGGCAATTGTTGGAACATCTCCAATAAGCTCCTTAACATCTTTAATCTCAAGGTAGGCAGGGCGGAAATCGTATCCCCATTGTGAAATGCAGTGGGCTTCATCCACAACCAGAAAATTTATGTTCATCCTTTTTACCCTCTCCTTAAAGATTGGGGTATGAAGCCGCTCAGGTGAAACGTAGAGAAATTTGTAATCACCGTAAATTGCATTGTCCAATGTGGCATCTATCTGGGTGTATGACATTCCGGAATAAACAGCCAATGCCCTCATTCCTTTACTGTTGAGATTTTGAACCTGGTCTTTTATAAGAGCTATCAACGGCGACACAACCAGACAAAGTCCCTCTCTGGCCATTGCCGGAACCTGAAAACATACAGATTTACCCCCACCTGTAGGCATAAGAGCAAGTGTGTCCTTCCCCTTCAAAGCAGATTTGATAATCTCCTCCTGCATTGGCCTGAACGAGTCATACCCCCAATATTTCTTCAAAATCTCTGCAATCATATTCCCGATAATTATACCTGCAAAAGTAATATTTTTTTTGGCAAAGAATTTGAGTACACCCAGAGAGGAAATTGATGTAAATTTTTATATATTTGCACACGATTTTATAAAATGCACTAACAAGGGGCATTTGTGAAATGAATAAGAGAATTAAGTATTAAACCTTTTATAAATTAATAGTTTTATGTCACAAGTAGATTTGAGCAAATACGGTATTACCGGTGTAAGTGAGGTGCTTTACAACCCTTCTTATGATGTTCTTTTTGAGGAAGAGACCAAGGCTGGTCTTGAAGGATTTGAGGTTGGACAACAGACAGAGCTAGGTGCTGTTAACGTAATGACTGGTGTTTACACCGGCCGTTCACCTAAAGATAAATTCTTTGTAATGGATGAGACTTCTAAAGACACCATCTGGTGGACTTCAGAGGAGTACAAAAATGATAACAAACCTGTTACAAAAGAGACTTGGGCTGAGCTTAAGAAAATTGCACAGGACGAGCTTTCTAACAAGAAACTTTACGTAATGGATACTTTCTGCGGTGCTAACGAGAACACCAGAATTAAAGTACGTTTCATTATGGAGGTTGCTTGGCAGGCTCACTTTGTTAAAAATATGTTCATCCGTCCTACTGAGGAGGAGCTTGCAAACTATGGCGAGCCAGATTTCGTAGTACTTAACGCTTCTAAAGCAAAAGTTGAGAATTACAAAGAGCTTGGTTTGAACTCAGAGACTGCAGTTGTATTCAACCTTACTGAGAAAATGCAGGTTATCATCAACACTTGGTACGGTGGTGAGATGAAGAAAGGTATGTTCTCTTATATGAACTACTTGCTTCCTCTAAAAGGCATTGCTTCTATGCACTGTTCAGCTAACACCAACAAAGAGGGTGAGACAGCTATCTTCTTTGGTTTGTCAGGTACAGGTAAAACTACCCTTTCAACTGACCCTAAACGTGAGTTGATTGGTGATGACGAGCACGGTTGGGATGATGAAGGTATCTTCAACTTTGAGGGTGGTTGCTACGCTAAAGTAATCAACCTAAGCAAAGAGGCTGAGCCAGATATCTACAACGCAATTAAGAGAGATGCTCTATTGGAGAACGTAACTGTTGATGCAGAGGGTAAAATTGATTTCGCAGACAAGAGCGTAACTGAGAACACTCGTGTTTCTTACCCTATCTACCACATCAACAACATTGTAAAACCAGTATCTAAAGCTCCTGCTGCAAAGAAAGTTATCTTCCTTTCAGCTGATGCATTTGGTGTACTTCCTCCAGTATCTATCCTTACTCCAGAGCAGACCAAATATTACTTCTTGTCTGGTTTCACCGCTAAATTGGCTGGTACAGAGCGTGGTATCACTGAGCCTACCCCTACTTTCTCAGCTTGCTTTGGTGCAGCATTCCTTTCACTTCACCCAACCAAATACGGTGAGGAGCTAGTTAAGAGAATGGAGAAATCTGGTGCAACTGCATACCTTGTAAACACTGGCTGGAATGGTACAGGCAAACGTATCTCAATTAAAGATACCCGCGGAATCATTGACGCTATCCTTGACGGTTCAATTGACAACGCAGAGACTAAAGAGATTCCATTCTTCGGTTTCAAAGTTCCTACAGCACTTCCAGGCGTAGACTCTGGTATCCTTGATCCAAGAGACACTTACGCAGAAGCTGCTCAGTGGGAGGAGAAAGCAAAAGATCTTGCTGGCAGATTCATCAAGAACTTCAGCAAGTTCACAGGTAACGAGGCTGGTAAAGCTCTTGTTGCAGCTGGTCCACAGCTATAATCGCTAAAAGATTATAATACAATAGTAAAGGAGTCACATCAATGTGACTCCTTTTTTACTACGTGTTAAATTTGACTAAGCAGCATCTTGAAACTCTCCGCCACATCATTTTCCTGAGGTATTTCTGAACAAGTCAAGGCTGGAAGTTCCCTCTGATATGTCTCTTTCAAACTAACCCACACACCTGCAAAATCTTTAAGCAGCGGAGATTCCCAAATCTCTTTAGAATTCCACCCCTCCGGCTTGTCAAATATTGCCCTGTCGTGCTCAAGCAGTGTCGCAAAATCACTTCTGAACCGCTCTGATGCAATATAGTCACCACATTCCTCATCCTGCATCAAGAAATACAGATCATAGAAATGACGTATTTTAGCAACCATATCATAAATATAATTGTCTGAAAAAGAAAACCTGATAAGCGATGCCAATTTCTCTATAAGAGTCTGCCTCTTGTCCAAAACATTCAATGCAAAAGGGGCCAACCCATACTCCTCAATTATTTCCTTGCTCCCCACTGCTCTGAGAAACACACTTATAAAGCATTCAATCTCTTTTGACACATACGGCTGGGAATTTGCAAATCCGTTAATCTTTACCATAAGTTGCCCAATATGCTCTGCCCTATTAACTGCTTTACCCAAAACATTTGGATATGTGTACATAGCCTTATAATAACGGGAGCCCTTACTTGTAACGCCTGGAAAATCAACCTCCTCCATTCCAAATGTCATCTCCTTGGCAATCCTTTTCATAAGTGTCTTCAACTGGTTACCTGTCACTATATCAGAATTGCAAATTGCAATGTCTATATCCTCCGAAAAACGGTTGCCAATCTTGTAACCTTTAGACAATGACGTTTCTCCCTTTAAAACAGCGGTTATGGCAATGGTACTCTGTGCCAGAAATTTCAAGGAGCGAGTGATCCAATAATCCTTCTCAACATACACAGGACTAATACACAATTGTTCAGAAGCTGCAAGAACAGCATCTGCAAACAACTTTTTATTTTCGTGCAGGTTCATAAATCTTCCAATTCTTCTTTGTTGGTAATGTAGACTCCAAGATAGGCAGTCTGTATTCTGTTAGGCTGTTAAGTGATTTCCTTATAGCTTCCAATAAAAACATACTGCAGTTAAGATCCTCCAAAATCGCGCCACACAATGCTCTAACATAACTGGTGTATTTCAGGCAGCATTTGGCCAAAATATTCTTCTGCTCCATTGGCAATGACCTAATTATCTCCTTTAACCTGGCGCATGCTGTATCCGGAGATGTTCCTGGAATTTCCTTTATAAATCGCAATGCATCCAAAATGATGAGAATTCTGAAATTCTTCCTTGTAATTGAATTATTCTGCTTTATGAATATAATTGCCTGCTTATCTATATTCATTGGGCGTCTGTACTGGTTGGTACCAATATGTATGTAAGATGAAACTTGAGTGGTGAGTCCCATCGATTTGAAAGCAGAGAGCCCGGTTATATAGCCAACCATCTTGCCATTTTGCTCTAAAAAAGTTTTCACAATCTGGGATTCTGTAGGCCTCAAAATACCAAATTGCGATTTGCGGGGCTTGTAAAACTTTCCTCTGCCTATTTTTTTTATCTCACCGGCCTTAGCCATCCTGTTAAGCGCTTTCACCACTGCATCTGGCTTATCCCTGTAAAGACTGAAGTCTGATGCCCTAAAGGCATAGTCCTCCTTAAAGTTCCCGATAGTTTTCCGTATTTCTGCAATAATACTCATAGTACTGTAGAGTTATCTGCAGCAAATATAATAAATGTCCTGTATTTTATGCATATAATAGGACATATTTAAATTATTTTTTCTTATAAATATGCATTATATGCACTTGTACACCATATTTGTCAAATAATCTGAAATCACACTTTAATTATTTTTGTAATAGGAAAATCTTTATTTGTAAATTTGTAGAGAAGGTTTGTGAGAACAACAGATTAAAATGAAAGAAGAAAATATAATAACCAAGTTCACAATATACACACAAAATGGCTTTGCAAAGATTCATAGACATTTTTGGTGGGCACCTGGCTCTGACCTTGTGCCAGAACTTGGCTATTGCTCATTCTAATGCTCTTCTGGAAGGCTCAAGCATTACTCCTTACGAAGCATCAAGGTTTCTTGTAAAAAACACTATAGACCCCAAACAATTTGTCTATGACAATAACGATTG
>JAZRIV010000003.1:0-5098 GCA_045645465.1 Candidatus Egerieisoma sp. | reverse complement strand
GTAAATAGTATAATGAAACACAGATTACAGTAAAATGGGAGCTCGTAAAAAATTAATGGCCGAAAGGCAGAAAGAGATAAAAAGACACACAGCTATAGCAAAGCTGAATGATGTTCCTACCTCTCCCCGTAAAATGCGCCTTGTAGCGGATATTATCAGAGGTGTTGAGGTTAATCGTGCTTTGGATATTCTTAAATATTCAAAGAAAGAGGCTTCAGTTCGCTTGGAGACCCTTCTACGTTCTGCAATTGCAAACTGGGAGGCTAAGAATGAGGCAGACAAAAAAGAGTTGGAGAATGGTAACGTTATAGTAAAAACTATCATGGTTGGTCAGGGTCGTTCTCTTAAGAGAATCAGAACTGCTCCACAGGGTAGAGCTGCAAGAATCAGAAAACGTTCTAACCACGTTACTATCATTTTGGATAAAAAAGCCGTTAAATCAGAGGAGAAATAATCATGGGACAGAAAACTAATCCAATAAGCAATAGACTTGGTGTTATCCGTGGCTGGGACTCTAACTGGTACGGCGGAAAAGACTACGCTGCTAAGATCCTTGAGGATACCAAAATCCGTGAGTACCTTAACGCACGTTTGGCAAAAGCAAGTCTTTCAAAAATCGTTATTGAGAGAACACTTAAACTTATCACTGTAACTATCCACACTGCAAGACCTGGTGTTATCATCGGTAAAGGTGGTCAGGAGGTTGACAAACTAAAAGAGGAGTTGAAGAAAATCTCTAACAAAGAGGTTCAGATCAACATCTTTGAGGTTAAACGTCCAGAGGTTGATGCAAATATCATTGCTAACAACATCGCAAGACAGGTAGAGGGTAGAGTTTCATACCGTAGAGCTATCAAAATGGCTATCGCAACTACAATGAGAATGGGTGCTGAGGGTATTAAAGTACTTATCAGCGGTCGTTTGGGTGGTGCTGAGATGGCTCGTTCAGAGCTTTACAAAGAGGGTAGAACTCCTCTTCACACCTTCCGTGCTGATATCGACTACGCACTAGCTGAGGCTCACACTAAAGTTGGTGTTCTAGGTATCAAAGTATGGGTTTGCAACGGTGAGGTTTACGGTAAGAGAGATCTTACTCCTAATGCAGGTGTTAGCGCTAATGCAGGTGCTCAGGCTAACCAGGGCAACAGAGGCGGTAACAGAGGCAGAAGAGACAACCGCAAAGGTGGCAAACCACGCGCAAAAAAAACTCAGGAGTAATTTGAATTACACCATATAAAAAGGGAATCGGCAACGGTTCCCTTTTTTTATTCCCGACAGTTTTCCCCATTGAGAAACAGGACAGTCTCCCCATTGAGAAACAGGACAGTTTCCTGGTTGAGAAACAAGTCAGTCTTCTCGTTGAGAAACAGAACAGTCTTCTCGTGAGAAACTAGTCAGTTCCCCATTGAGAAACAGGTTGCTGCGCTGGAGGAAAGTCTCTTTTCTGCTCGGGAACTGGAAACAATTCGTGGGATACAGATGCCCGGGTGCTATAGATGCTTAGGGTGTTTGGGGGAAAGGTGACAGTAAGGAAAAGGGCAAGGTCAAGCTCAAGCTCAAGGGAAGGACAAGGGAGAGGGAGAGTGAGGGGTGTTGATTTGGTATTTCTTTGTATTTTTGTGGAGGTAAATTGTAGATTATGTTTAAGGTCCTGTTTATTACTTTCAGTGGCATTGCAATTGGATATCTGACGCGAAAGATCTCCTGGTTGGGATATCTTCAAAAGAGCATTACTTATACCATTTGGCTGCTTCTATTCTTTTTTGGCCTGCAGGTTGGTGCTAATGAGTTGGTGGTAAGCAATTTGGATGTTTTGGGGCTTAAGGCGCTGGCAATAGCAGCTGCGGGTTCTTTTGGCAGTTGTGTTGCGGCGTGGATGTTGTGCAGAACTGTTTTTAAAAGAGGAGGATTGCCCAAGGAGCAAAAGGAGAGTGTGCCAACGGAAGAATGTCCAATTTTAGTGGATGGTGTTGATGAAAGGGCTCCTCAAAAGAAGAGTGTTCTGGAAACATTGGCCGGGTTTATTGTTGTTGCATTCTTTGCTCTTGGGTGTGTTTGTGGTTGGCTCGGTTTTATTCCAATGGCCCTATCTGATGGGGATGCATCTATGTATGTCCTCTACTTTCTTATGATTCAGGTGGGAATGAGCATTGGCAGCGACAAGAAATTGAAGGAGATTCTGGCCAGTTTGAGGCCAAAGTTGATGCTGCTTCCGTTGGGAACGATTGTGGGTACTTTGTTGGCGGTAGCTGTAACAAGTATGTTTTTGCAGGGAATAAGATTCCAGGATTCTCTTGCGGTTGGGGCTGGATTCGGATACTATTCCCTTTCTTCTGTTCTGATTACCCAGATTAAGGAGGCTCAGGTAGGTGTAACAGCAGCAGCTCAGTTGGGAACAATTGCCCTTATGGCAAACATTATGAGAGAGGTGATTACCTTGCTTTTTGCTCCTGTAATATATAAGCTCTTTGGGAAGCTGGCCCCAATTTCTGTTGGTGGTGCAACATCTATGGATTCCACTCTTCCTGTAATCACAAATGTGTGTGGAAAAGAGATGGTGTTCATTTCCATTTTCCACGGGGTGCTGGTAGATTTCTCGGTGCCGTTTCTGGTTACTTTTTTTGCTTCGTTGTAGTGGGGGAATAGCTGGGAGATGAGAACCGTAGGAGGATATGAGTTTTTTTGTAGCACAATACCGTAATTTTGCTTAACTTTAACACTTACTAAGGACAAATATCTAAAAAACTATATCTTATGAAAAAATTATTCAGAGTTGCTGCCCTTTTATTGGCAGTTTTTACAATCTCTTGTGCTCCACAGGGCTCCACAGCTGTTGCACAGAGTGGCATTGAGAGGGTAAAACCTTCACAGGTTGGTATGGATGAAGCCCGTCTTGTTAAAGTAGATGATATCATTAATGCTTCTATTGAGAAAAAGGAGATTCCTGGTGCTGTGTTGGCAGTTGTCAGAGATGGAAAGCTTGCTTACATTAAAGCTTATGGTAACAAGAGTGTGTACCCAGAGGTAGTTCCAATGGAGGAGAATACTGTATTTGATTTGGCTTCTTGCAGCAAGGTGGTGGGTACAGCTATGAGTATGGCTCACCTGTTGGAGAACGGCGGATACAGACTTACAGACAGAGTTGATATGTACATTCCTGGTTTCCAGCCATACGTAGATCCTAAAACCGGTGAGAAAGTGAACATAAGAATGGTAGACCTTCTTACACACTCAAGCGGTTTGCCTTCATACGTTTCTCCAGAGGTTGTCATTAAGGCTAAAGGTGCTGCAGATCCTGATTCTCTTATGAGCTATATCTGCACAATGACCAGAAAACACAAGCCTACAACTGCTTTTGAGTACAGCTGTTTGAACTTCATTACTTTGCAGAATGTATTGCAGAACATTACAGGCAAAACCCTTGCTGAGTATGCACAGGAGAATATCTTTGATGTTTTGGGTATGAAGAACACCACTTATATGCCAACCAAGAAACCTGAAATCTTGAAACTTGTTGCCCCTACAGAGAAACAGCCAGACGGCAATTGCCTTGTAGGTGAGGTTCACGACCCTCTTGCAAGAGTGATGAATCACGGCAACTCCGGTAATGCAGGTGTATTCTCAAATGCAGAGGATTTGGCTATCCTTGCTGCCGCTCTTATGAATGACGGTAACTTTAACGGCAAACAGGTTCTTGGCAAACTTACTGTTGAGACTATGACAACTGTCCCTGCAGGATTTGAGCATATTGGCCGTTCTCTTGGCTGGGACAACTATTCTTCATACGCTTCAAACAACGGTAATTTGTTCCACCCTACAAGAACATTTGGCCATACCGGTTATACAGGTACTTCAATCATTATTGATCCTGTATCTGAAACAGCTGTTATCCTTTTGGCTCATAGAGTTCACCCTGCAGATAAAGGCAGCGTAGTGAGACTAAGGGCATTGGTTGCAAATGTTGTGGCAGGTTCTGTAGTTGAGTAGGTAGTTGCCGGCACAGCCGGGAGGCTGATACAAAAATATAGCCCCGAACTCCCGTTTGATGTGACCCCAAAAAGTTGGACGGTTTAACATTCTTAAGAGGCCCTCTTAGATTGGAATAAAGCTCGGTATTGCACCGGGCTTTTTCCATTTAGCCTCAGTTTGATTCTATCATTATTGTAGTAGCGTATGTACTTGACTAGTTCCTTGGCAAACTGTTCTACGCTGTCCCACTCCTGCAAATATAGCAATTCTGACTTCATTAGTCCAAAGAAGTTCTCCATCATCGCATTGTCCAGACAATTGCCTTTGCGAGACATGCTTTGTATTATATCTTTATCTTTTAATGCTTTCTGATATCTATGATGCTGATAATGAATGCCTTGATCTGAATGTAGAACAAGTCCTGTTAGTTTTGGAGTTTTCTTAAAGGCCTTATCCAACATTGTCATAACCATATGCTGATTAGGACTATAAGATATACTGTAAGAGATTATTTCTCCATTGAACATATCCAATATAGGAGAAAGATATATCTTTTTGTCTTTTATCTTGACTTCAGTAACATCAGTCGTCCATTTCTGGTTCGGTGCTGCAGCAACAAAGTCTCTATCTATAATATTAGGGGCTATTTTGCCGACCTCGCCCTTATATGACTTATATCTGACTTTCTTACGCTTTCCATGCAGTTTCATCTCAACCATAAGCTTTTGCACCTTCTTATGATTGATAGTGATACCATCAGAGCGCAGCTGAGCAGTTACTCGTCTGTAGCCATAACGACCTTTATGAGTTTCATATATACGCCTAATCGATTGCCTTATATCTTCATTCTCATCGGGTTCTTGAAGTCGCTTTGTATGATAGTAGTATGTCGCTCTTGCCATCCCAGTTTTCTTGAGAAGAATCTCAAGATCATGTTCTTGCCTTAGTTCTTGGATGGCTTCCGCCCAATCTCTTTTAGACGGGCTTCCCTTGCTTCTACTAAGGCTTTTACTTTTTTTAACAGAGCATTCTCCGCTTCCAGTTCCTTTACACGTAACTGTAAGAGTTCTAGCTCCGTCATCTCATCAGGTTTCTTTTTCCTTGGTCTTCCCATATCGTTCTTTGGTGG
>JAZRIV010000002.1:0-54400 GCA_045645465.1 Candidatus Egerieisoma sp. | reverse complement strand
TGTAAGGATAAGCATAGAGCAGGAACCTTTAACTTTTTGCTGCACAAGTTCAATTCCCTCCTTAAGAGTGTTCCCTTGGGCAATAAGTATTGCAACAAGCTCTGTTGCGTTTATTTTAGAGTCTGAAAGCTCTGCAAAGTGGTGCCTGTTTTCAAGCAGCTCCCTGGAAAGTTCTTCTATATTATCAATCCTTGCTACAGTTACAACTGCATACCTTCCAAGATGGGAGGTAATGGTAATAGGCTGGGATTCACAATCGGAGATAATACCCATACCCATATTGGATTCCCCAAACTTGGGAAGTTCTTCTTCAAATTTATTCCTGAAATATCCGTTTTCAAGAGAGTGGATGGAACGCACAAACTTTTTGCCGTTATAGAATGCCATACCGGCACGTTTCGTTCCCAAATGCGAATGGTAATCGGTTCCGTAGAAAACTTCATTTACGCACTCGTTGCGGGATACACAACCAAAAAATCCAGACATATAGTGTATATATTATAAATAAAACCAACTGCTTAAAGATTGAACATTTCCCCAAACTCCTTTACCACTTTCCCCATTTTTTTATCTGATGCGTCATACACTCTCTCAGAAGCCCCAACATATAGCCTCTCTCTTCTTTGCATTAGGGAATCTATTGCACAAGACATCTCCTGCTGCGACTTTCCGGCCAATAAAGGCCTGCGGGAATTGTTTTTCATAAGGCGCTGCAAAAGAACCTCCTTTGGACATTGGAGATAAACACAATGGGTACTGCTGCGCACAATCTGTGCACTTGGCGAGTATGTAACTGTGCCCCCCCCAAGAGCCAATATTAATGTATAAGGTGCTTTGGAATTCAAATAATTGTACTCATCCACAATTTCCTGCAAACAGGCACACTCCTCCCTGCGGAACCACTCCTCCCCCTTTTTTGCAAATATTGAGGAAACACTCATAGCCCATTTGTCCACAATATAATCGTCAAGATCTATGAACCTGCAGTTATATGCAGCAGCCAGTCCCCGTCCCAGAGTACTTTTTCCACTTCCCATAAAACCGCAAAGAGTAATTATCATATCTTCTTCCCGATAATTATTTATTACTATTTCTATTTTGATGATTAAAATAAAGTTGGTTCATCAAATTCAACAGTGTTGCCCGGTGCAAATCCCTCCACCGGCCCCTGCACTTGTGCCGAGGCTCCCTCTGTATTCTCCACATCTGAATTTTCGTCGGGAAGATTATCTTCTTCCTTCTGCAGAGGTTCAATGAATTTCACACTCTCCACCTCAAATGCTGTAGCACGTTTTCCTTTTGCACGGAAACCTTTCTTCCCTATAAATTCCTCCACATCAATTGCTTCTGCCTCCCTTTTGGCGTGTTTGCCACCAAAGGTAATGAGTGCCTGAGGATGCAAATCTTCAGTAAGCTCTACAAATGAAGAACCAGGGGCATCTGATATGAACAGAGTTGCAACATTGTCATTAGGCTCAAATGAGAATCTCTTAATGTAATGGAAACCAGTCTCTCCATCTATGTAAATTGCACTGTAGCACTTCTGGGAATCAAACTTCTCCACCTTAAGCAAATCGCCCTGATATCTGTTGCTAAGGTCAAAATTGGTAGTATAGAATGTTCCGTCTTTGCATATTACAAGAATACGCTCTCCGCTATGGAACTCTCCAAGCAATATACCACGTCCATCCTCATTCAGACGATTTATATCCTCATCAAACCAGATTGGCTTGCCTCCTATTGTAGAAACTCCCTTAGATTTCAGCTGTACCTTATGCAACGGGTTCCTTGAGAGGATATTTCCCATAGAGGCCCTTCCCTTTACGGCCAACTCTGCAAAGTCGTACTCAAATATAAGTTTCTTAAGTTTTGGCCTTGGTTTGAGGAATACTTTAAGCACCTCAGCCTCTCCATTCGGATTGGCTGTAAACCAAATAATTGACGAGTCAGGCTTGCCCTGGGTAAGATCATACCACTTGTCTCTGGTAACAGAGGTTACTGAGAATCTTTTGGCATATACTGTTCCAGTTTTTCCGTCTGCCGAGTATTTGCCGTCTTTATATACCACATTATATATTGTACGGGCATCATTCTTTACAAATACCGCTGCGTGAAGAATATCTTTTCCCACAAAAGCTTTGTTCTGTACCCTTGTAACAATATATTTTCCGTTCTTCAGGAATACTATTATATCATCTATATCTGAGCACTCGCACAAGTATTCTGCATTCTCATCTTTCTTGAGGTCTGTTCCCACAAATCCCTCCGAACGGTTTACATACAATTTTGCATTGGCCACAACAACTTTTGTTGCTTCTATGGTCTCAAAATTGCTTATCTCTGTGAGTCTTGGGTATTTCTCACCATATTTTTTCTTAAGCTTCTGGAAATATTTTATTGCATACTCCACCAGGTGAGCAAGATTGTGCTGTACCACCTTCATCTCCTCCTCCAACTTGGCAATCTTCTCATCTACCGCCTTAACATCAAACCTTGAAATTTTGCGCACCGGTTTCTCTACAAGCTTAAGGATATCATCCATAATAATGGGGCGGTGTACGAGGTGCTGGAACTCCAGCATCTTTTTATGTACCTCACCAAGCTGCGCCTCCCAGGTGCGGGCATCCTGCTCCAAAAGACGGTATACCTTGTTCTCAAAGAAAATCTTCTCCAAAGAGAAGTAATGCCACTCATTCTCAAGTTCGGCCAATCTTATCTCCAATTCTCTGCGCAACAACTCTTTTGTATAGTCTGCACTGTAACGCAATATCTCGTCAACCCCAATAAAATGAGGGTGATTGTCCATAATCACACAAGAGTTTGGAGAGATTGAAACTTCACAATCTGTAAATGCATACAATGCATCTATGGTTTTGTCGGGAGAAATGTCATTATGCAGGTGAATTACAATCTCTGCATTGGCTGCAGTATTGTCATCTACCTTCTTAATCTTAATTTTTCCTTTCTCATTTGCCTTAAGGATACTCTTAATGAGAACGGATGTATTTTTTCCAAATGGAAGTTCTGTAATTACAAGGGTTTTCTTGTCAAGTTTGGAGATTCTTGCCCTTACCTTAACCGCTCCGCCTCTAAGTCCTCTGTTGTACTTTGTACAATCAATAAGTCCCCCTGTTGGAAAATCGGGATAGAGTTCAAACTCCTCACCTTTGTAATATGCAATTGCCGCATCTATAACTTCATTGAAATTGTGAGGAAGTATTTTTGAAGCCAATCCTACCGCAATACCCTCAACACCCTGCACAAGCAACAACGGAAACTTTACAGGGAGATTTACCGGCTCCTGGTTCCTGCCATCGTATGAATCCATCCACTCCGTTGTCTTGGCATTGAACACAACCTCTTTTGCAAACTCACTTAATCTGGCCTCTATGTAACGGGGGGCAGCTGCACTGTCGCCTGTAAGGATATTTCCCCAGTTTCCCTGACAATCCACCAGCAGTTCTTTCTGTCCAAGCTGAACCAGCGCATCTCCAATGGAAGCATCACCGTGCGGGTGATACTGCATTGTCTGGCCAATGATATTTGCAACCTTATTGAAGCGTCCGTCATCGATATTCTTCATAGCGTGCATTATACGCCTCTGAACAGGTTTGAATCCGTCAGATATGTGTGGAACTGCACGGTCGAGTATCACAGATGAAGCGTAATCAAGGAACCATTCTTTATACATACCGGTAAGCTTGTACTTGTTCTCACCATCCTGAATGAGTTTCTCGTACTTTCCGCTTCCCTCTTTCTGCTCCTGTACTGTCTCCTCTACAACTTCATCTTTATCAACAACTTCGTCTTCTTGCATAATTTTACCTTTTGGAATAATTCTTTATATGAAATCTTCTCTGTTCCTTATATCCTTAATCCTCAACTGCAGATTTGCAATTCCCCTATAATAGTTCTCGGCAATTGAATAGCAGATATCTACAGGATTACCCCCCTGCATATGGCAGAAGTGCTCAGATTTGTTAAAGGCAATTGCGGAAATATGTCTGTAAGGCTCATCCTCCTGTATAAGTTCCAGTTTCAGATGTCCGTTGTCACTTCCCACAATCCTGCCGTTTCCGTTGTCATACACATTCTCCGTTACAAACACAGGTGAACTGTTACCGGGGCCAAACGGCTGGAACTGCTTTAGAATTCTGAAGAATTTAGGGGTTATCTGTTTGAAGTCCAGGAATGAATCAATATTTACAATAGGGGTAAGAATCTCTTTTGTAATTTTTTGCGCCACAAAGTTCTCAAATCTCTCAGAAAATTCTGCCAGATTCTCCTCCTTAAGTGTCATACCGGCAGCATACATATGTCCGCCAAAGTTCTCCAAAAGGTCAGAACAGCTTTCAATGGCCTCATACAAGTCAAAACCTGGAATACTTCTGGCAGAACCTGTCACAAAACCATTTGAATTTGTAAGCACTATCGTTGGCTTGTAATATGCCTCAACAAGACGGCTTGCAACTATACCCACAACACCCTTATGCCACTGCGAGTTATAAACTACCGTAGACTTCTTCTTCTCAAAATCCGGCGACTGCTTCACCATCTCAATTGCCTCTATGGTAATCTCACGGTCTACATTCTTGCGTTCGTTGTTATGGACATTAATCTCCCTGCCAATATTCAGTGCATCCTCCTCTCTCCTTGAGGTAAGAAGGTCTACAGCCATCCTGCCGCTCTCCATCCTACCGGCAGCATTAATCCTTGGGCCAATCTTGAACACAATATCATCTATGGATATTGTATGCTTCTCCAAGCCACTCAGCTTTATCATAGAAAGGAGACCTTTTCTTGGCGCCTCATTCAACTGCTTCAGGCCATAAAATGCCAGCACCCTGTTCTCACCCTTTACAGAAACAAGGTCTGTAGCAATACTCACTGCCACAAGATCAAGCAATCCTACAATCTGCTCAAACGGAATACCATATTTTTTTGCATATCCCTGCACAAGTTTGAATCCCACTCCACATCCCGACAAATCATCAAAAGGATAATGGCAATCTTCCCTTTTAGGGTCGAGAATTGCCACTGCATCAGGGAGTGTCTCGTCGGGAAGATGGTGGTCGCAAATGATAAAATCTATCCCCCTCTCCTTTGCATACTGCACCTTTTCTACCGCCTTGATTCCACAATCCAACGCAATTATAAGGGTATATCCCCCCTCGTGCGCCCAATCAATTCCCTTGTATGAAATGCCGTACCCCTCATCATATCTTACAGGGATGTAATATTCAAGATTTTCTGTAATGGTGCCTAAAAAAGTATAAACCAACGACACGGCAGAAGTGCCATCTACATCATAATCACCATAAACCAGAATCTTCTCCTTGTTCTCAATTGCCTTGCGCACACGCTCCACAGCCTTATCCATATCCTTCATTAGGAAAGGGTCATGCAACATAGATAGGTCCGGCCTAAAAAATGCCCTTGCCTCTTCATACGTTGTAATACCTCTCTGCACCAACAAATTGGCCAACACAGGATCTGTTCCCAACTCCTGTGCCAGACGGCGCACAATAGCCGGATTCCCCGGCTCCTTAACAATCCACTTTCTGCCTATATTATTAATTTCCATAACACACAAAGATAAGAATTTTATTTTTCCAAAACAACCCGACAGGGAAGTCGGGTACCGACTTCCAATTTTTCTATGCTTTTTCAGAAAAATATTTTATATTTGTAGCTTGTAGTTTTCTGCAAAATTTGTGCAGAAAAACCCCTCGAATAATTTAAAAATTAAAAATATATGGAATTGAATTTGAACGAGCAGGAGCTTAACAGACGTAATGCGCTTGTGCAGATGAGAGAATTGGGCATTGAGCCTTATCCTGCTGCAATGTACCCTGTAAATGCAACTACAGAAGATATAAGAGAGAGATACAACCCTGAGGAGGGCAATTTCCAGGAAGTGGCAATTGCAGGACGTATAATGAGCCGCAGAATTATGGGTGCCGCAGCATTCATTGAGCTTATGGATGAAGCAGGAAGGGTTCAAGTGTATGTAAAGAGAGATGAAATCTGTCCAGGTGAAGACAAGACCATGTACAACACAGTATTCAAGAAACTTCTTGATATTGGAGACATTATTGGTATCAAAGGTTTTGCTTTTGTTACCCAGACAGGTCAGAAATCTGTACACGCAAAAGAGCTTACAGTTCTAAGCAAATCACTTAGAGTACTCCCGATAGTTAAAGAGAAAGATGGAGAGGTGTTTGATGCATTCTCAGACCCTGAGCTCAGATACCGTCAGAGATATGTGGACCTTATTGTAAACCCACAGGTAAGGGAAACATTTATGAAGAGGTCCAAGATTATCTCTACAATGCGCCGTTTCTTTGATGAGAGAGGCTGCCTTGAGGTTGAGACCCCTATCCTTCAGCCAATCCCTGGTGGTGCTACTGCAAGACCATTCATCACACACCACAACACTTTGGATATGCCTCTTTATTTGCGTATTGCAAATGAGCTGTATCTGAAACGTCTTATTGTAGGCGGATACAACGGAGTATACGAGTTTGCAAAGAACTTCCGTAATGAGGGTATGGACAGAACCCACAACCCAGAGTTCACCTGTATGGAGATTTACGTTGCATATAAAGACTACAACTGGATGATGGACTTTGTAGAGGAGATGCTCAAGACTGTTGCCCAGGCTGTAAACGGAACCACAAAAGTAAACATCAACGGCACAGAAGTTGATTTTGGTGCAGAGTACAGAAGACTTCCTATGCTTGAGGCCATTAAAGAGTACGCAGGTGTTGACATTGAGGGAATGAGTGAGGCAGAACTTAGAGAAACCTGCAAAAAGCTGCATGTGGAGATTGATGAGAAAATGGGTGAAGGCAAGCTTATTGATGCAATCTTTGGTGAGTACTGCGAGAAACACCTTGTGCAGCCAACCTTCATTACAGACTACCCTGTTTCAATGTCGCCACTTACAAAACGCCACAGAAGCAAACCAAACCTTACAGAGCGTTTTGAGCTGTTCGTATGCGGTAAAGAACTTGCAAATGCTTACAGTGAGCTGAACGATCCTATTGACCAGCTTGCCCGCTTTGAGGATCAGTTGAAACTTAAAGACAAAGGCGATGATGAGGCAATGTACATAGATATGGACTTTGTACGTGCCCTTGAGTACGGTATGCCTCCAACATCGGGTATGGGTATAGGAATTGACCGTCTTACAATGTTTATGACAGGCCAGACAACTATTCAGGATGTTTTGTTCTTCCCTCAAATGAGACCGGAGAGCTACAAATAATCAACAATGAAAAACTTCAGCCCGGCGGCCATCAGTGCGGCCGGGTTTTTCTTTTACAAAACTTCAATGATGAAAATTCTTGAAATTACATCAGCTCAGAATCCTAAAATAAAGGAGATTACAGCATTAATTGAAAAATCCAAAGAACGCCGCTCTCAAAAACTTTTTATTGTAGAGGGTATAAGAGAAGTTACAGCCTGCATAAACAACGGCTACACAATCAGGTCCGTTTTTTACAATAATGCCATAATCACCCCAGAGCAAATTGAAGTGCTGTTCCCTGCAAAAGAGCAAATACCACAATGTTTCTCACTTGGCAGCAACGCCTATGCAAAAATTGCCTACAGAGAAAATACAGAAGGAATAGTTGCCGTAGTTGAAGAGAAAAAGCTCCAGCTGCACGAGATAAAGTTTGGCAAGAAATGGGAACACCCGCTGGTGCTTATAATGGAAAGTGTAGAAAAACCCGGGAACCTTGGAGCACTTCTGCGTACAGCAGATGCCTGCGGAATTGATGCAGTACTGGTGTGCGACCCATTGACAGACCTGTACAATCCAAACCTTATCCGTTCCAGCCTTGGCGGCATATTTACAAACCAGGTTGTAGCCTGCTCAAACCAGGAGGCTTTAAAGTGGTTACAACAGCACAACATAAACATCTTTACAGCCCAGCTGCAGGATTCCCAGTGGTACTACAACACAGATATGGTATCCCCTACCGCAATAGTTATGGGTACAGAATCCACAGGGCTGACAGATTTCTGGCGCAAAGTATCCAACGCCAAAATAAAAATACCTATGCTTGGAGAGCTTGATTCCCTTAACGTATCGGTGTCGGCAGCAGTGCTGTGCTATGAAGCTGTAAGACAAAGGTGCTGTAAATAGGGAATATCCGCCCAAGCCCTACAAATCTTAGAACAAAAACACACATCAGATTGTCTTTAAGCAAAAAGATGCTTATGAGACAACTCTTTTTATGCACATTCATCATTGTTGCACAATGTTTTATAACGCTCCCGCATCTGAAAGCACAAGATGCGGCAGACAGCACATCCCAACAGCAACTTACCTTAGAAGATGCTGCCGCATTGCTGCGCAGCAACAATAACCCGTTAAAAATAGCCCAAAAAGGGATTGAGATTGCAACTGCCCAGAAACAGCAGATGCAATCTGCCTGGTACCCGTTTATCAGTGCAACCGGAGGTTATATACATACATCAAACAAAATCTCAGCACAGGCCAACTTGGGAGAAATGGCACAAGAGATAGCAGAAGGATTCCCGGCCATCGGCCAGCTGCTGCCCCAACTGGAGCAGATCATTTCCAGCTTAAGCAGCATAACCCTCTCTATACCATTGCTCAACCAGAACATAACCAGTATAGATGCAGTTGCAATATGGCCCATTGTTGCCGGAGGAAAAAGGATCTACGCCACCCGCATTGGCAGAGAGCTTGAGAATAGCGCACAACTCCTCTCCAGCACCGTATACAACACCCAAATGGCCTTAATGATAAACACATACTATACTCTCAAACTTTGCATAATAACCCAATCTATGCAAGAAGAGAATCTGCAGTACCTGCAAAAGCTCAGTTACAATGCAACCCGGCTGAAAGATGAGGGATTTATAAACAAGGCGGAACACCTGCTGGTACAAGTGGCATTGGAAGAGGGACAGAGAGAACTCCTTACCGCAAAAGAGAACAGGCGCAGGGCAGAATCGGCACTCTCCTCCATCCTTGGAACAGAGGCACAAGGGGTACCAAGTTCACCGTTTCTTCTTCCCGACAGTTTAATCCCCATCCCGCAGGAGGAGATAACCACAGAAGATAACACCCAGCTGCAGATGCTCCATTCACAAGAAAAGATACTTGAAAACAAAAAGAAGATTGCCATATCGGAATATATTCCAAGTTTATCCCTTGTGGCCAGGCAAAATCTCTACTCCAATAATGTTCCAAGCAACCTGCTTCCACGCAGTATGATTGGGGCAACACTACAGTGGAGCATCTTTAACGGACTATATAGAGAAAAAGAGATATCCAAAAGCAGGCTGGAACAAGAACAGCTCCAGTTTGCCATCTCTCAAGCCCAGATGGAACTCAATACCGCAGCCATATCGCTGAAAGGGAGAATAGAAGAAGCCGTACAACGGATAAACACACTCAACCTTACCGTAAAACTCACAAAAGAGCTGCTGCGGGAGAGAGAAAAAGGGTTTGCAGAGGGGATGAGCACATCTGCAGAGCTGCTGGAAGCCAAAAGCTCACTCCTAAAAGCGGAAACAGCCCTCTCGCTTGCACATTGGGAATACAATACATCATTGGCCAACCTTTTGGCCTTATATTCAAATACAGACCACTTTATAGAAATGCAAAATGAATACAGGAAATAAACTGCTGCTGCAAATAACAACACTCATTATTGTTATTGTGGCAATCATATCAATATTTGGAATGATTCTGGCCAAAGACACCCCACAATTGCTTCAAGGTCAGATAGAATGTACAAGCATAAAGGTATCGGGAAAACTGCTGGGAAGAATAGAGAAATTTTATGTACAGGAGGGGGACCACGTAAATGCAGGAGACACACTGGTGCTTATAAACAGTCCGGAGACTGATGCCCTTATGCAAAGCGCTTCTGCAATGAAGGATGCTGCCAAATACCAGAGCCTTAAAGTAGATGCAGGGGCCAGAAGTCAGGTGATAGCCTCCCTTAAAGAGGTATGGGACGCTGCAAAAGCACAAGCTGAACTGGCAAACTCCACAAATGCCAGAATTAACCGGCTTTATACCGACAGCGTGGTAACCTTGCAACGGAAAGAAGAGAGCAATGCCATTGCCAAAGCTGCAACTGCTGCCGAATCTGCTGCCCGTTACCAGTATGAGATGGCATTGGAAGGTGCACAAGAAGAGGATAAAGAGAGTGCCAAAGCACTTGTTGCAGCAGCCCAGGGAAATGTAAACGAAGTGGGTGCACTTCTTAAAGACAGCAAACTTACCGCACCGTCAAACGGAACAATTTCACAAATATACCCTGCAGTGGGAGAACTCCTTATGCCAGGTGGAGCAATTATGGAGCTGCTCAATTTGGAGGAGAGCTATGCAACATTTAACATAAGAGAAGACAAACTGCAACACTTCTACCCGGGAAAAAGGTTCAAGGGGGAAATACCGGCATTGGGCAATGCCCAAATTGAGTTTGAAGTGTATTACATAAACCCACTGGGGAGCTATGCCACCTGGCAAAGCAGCAAAGAAAGCGGTTCCTACGACCTTACAACCTTTAAAATCAAGGCCAGACCTGTAGAAAAGAACAGCCAAACCGCACAGCTCCGTCCGGGGATGAGTGTAATTGTAAAATACAAGGAGAAATGAAAGAAACCTTTGTAAGAGAATGGAACAGGATATGCAGCCGCAAAAGGATACTCTTTGCCACTGCAGTTATCCCTATGTTCTCCATTCTGTTTATGGCCACAATATTCGGCAACGGGAAAATTGAGGACCTTCCGGTTGGAGTTGCAGATATGTCAAACACCCCTTTTTCCCGACAAATCATCCGAACTGCAGATGCCTCACCCATAATAACCATCTCCCCACAACACATCTATACAAATGAGAGTGAGGCAAAGGAGGCTCTGCAGAATATGGAAATCTACGGATACATTTCCATTCCTGAAGACCTCTCTACAATCACATACTACTATCACTATACCCTGCTTGCAGCAGGTGGTGAGGTACAGGGAGCTTTTGCAAAGAGTCTTGGAGAGATTTCAACAGCAATAGCAGATGAATACGGGAACATTGCCGGCACATCAGCCCTGCAGACAGAGAGTATAATACGCCCTACCGATGCCATATATTCATCTTCATACAACTCATCACTCAACTACAGCACATTCCTCTCATATCCGTTCTTTTTTGTATTTTTTCAGATATTCATATTGGTTTTTACCGTATATGTCATTGGAACAGATCTGGGCAGAGAGTGGCTGCACAGTGCAAAGGGGAATATTATGGCAGCTCTTGCCGGCAAACTTGCACCATATACTGCTATATTTATAGTTCAGGCCATTGCCGCAAACTATATCTTTTTCTTCAGGGCAGCTATACCGCTCCAGGGAAGCCTGCTTGCATTAAACATTGTTTCCATCCTTATTGTACTTGCATCTGTCTCACTTGGAGTTGCCATAATTGCCCTTATCCCAAAAGTATCAATTGCAATAAGTGTTGCATCAATGGTTGGTGCCCTTGGAGCTACGGCATCGGGAGTAACATTCCCTTTGGAAGATATGTATACCCCCTTTACCATCTTGTGCAGTCTGTTCCCCATAAGACATTTTGTACTTGCTGTGCAGGATATCCTCTATTATGATGCAGGATTTGCATTCAGTTGGGGCAGCTATGCAGCATTGGGAGCCTCCATTCTGATCCCGCTTGCAACAATACCATTGCTTGAACGGTCAATTGAAAAGGATGCCGGGAGACCACTTCCTGTAATGTGGGGCGTTGCCCTTGTAATGCTGGGTGGCTCCATCGGATACGGCTTCCTTTACGGGCTCCTTTACCACCCCAATATTGTTACTGATATACCGGTTGCTGTTACAGACAACTCCTCAACTGTACAAAGCAGAGAATTCATACGCCATCTGAACGCCACCCAGGGGGTTGAAGTGTATGCCCTGTGCTCCAACATTAACCAGGCCACAGAGCTTATGAAAAGTAAAAAGGTAAAGGGGATAATATCAATCCCGGCAAATTTTGCATCAGAGACTGCCACCGGAAAACAGGGGCGCTTTGGAGTTGACCAGAGTACCGCCTCATTCCTCTATTACCTTACCATCCAACAGGCAACAGCTGCAACAATGTTGGAAATGAACAACACTCTCCGCAATAATGTAGTAAAGACTCTCCCGCTGCAGCAACAGTTGGAGATAGCCCAAACACCCACCCTCAACACTAAAGGAGTTGCCATCTATAACCACAGCGGGGGATACGGATCTTACCTCCTCCCTATTGCCATAATTGTAATTATATTCCAAACAATGCTTATGAGTGGCGGGATACTTGCAGGTAGCAGACAAATACACCCCCTAAAATATCTTCCTCCACTATGTGCAGGATATTTCCTCCTTTCAATTTTCCTTGCAGGGCTTATCCCAGTAATATTCAGTCTGCCTGCTTTGGCCAACCCGTTCGAACTCTTCTGTTTCCTATTCCTGTTTATCCTTGCAACTGCTGCTTTTACAGGTGCTGCAACTATGCTGTTGCGTGATTCAGAGGAGGTTATGCTATATGTCCCATTCTTTTCCATAGGGTTGATATTTTTGTCGGGAACATCATTTCCAATCACACAGATACCTCACTTGTGGCAACTGGTACACTACATATTCCCTACATCTGCGGCAATTACAGGATACCTCAAACTCAACTCTATGGGAGGTTCGTTCCACAATATCATTCCGCAACTGGCTACCCTTGCCGCACAACTGCTCATTTACGGCACAATTTTCCTGCTGTACTCCCGAAAAATCGTACATTTGCACAAGCAAAAGGGGAATACCCCATAAAAAAAGAGACAAATGGCCAAATGCGCACTTATAGGCAATCCCATTTCCCATTCCAAAAGCCCGGCTCTTTTTAAGGCAGCATACGGAGAGGGGAATCACACATACACCCTGCTTGAAGCACTAACCTGCAAAGAGGCAATGCACAAGTTTATGGAAGAAGGGTTTACAGGAACAAACGTAACCTCCCCATTCAAAGATGAGGTTATGGAATATATCTCTATTCCCGACAGTATCTCTTCACTACTTGGCAGTGCAAATACAGTTCTGCTCAAGGAGGGGAAACTGCACTCCTGGAATACAGATTATTATGGTGTAAAAAACACATTGGAGCAACTGCTTCCGGCTGATTTGCGGGAGAAAAAAAGAACAGTCCTGGCCATTGGTGCAGGAGGGGCCGGTAAAGCGGCTGCCTTGGCCGTAAAGGATATGGGTATGGAACTCTTCTTTGCCAACAGAAGTGCCGCCACCGCAAAGCCGTTTGCCCAAAAGATTGGAGGAGAGTATATTCCGTTAGATAAAATTCCTGCAGTCTTGCCAAAGGCAGACATCATATTGTATAACCTTTCCGTACCAATTGACCAGTTTAAAGGGGCCAATCTCCAAGGGAAGATTGTATTTGAAGCAAACTATGCCCACCCTAACCTTACAGGATTAGGGGCCAACCTATATATAGATGGAAGATACTGGCTTTATAATCAAGCCATTCCGGCATTCAAGCTCTTTACAGGAGACAATCCTGACATATCGGCAATGAAACGTATAATGGGGTTATGAGACAATATGAAAATTATGTGAATAACTTTTGAATATTTTTTATCCCTAAATGCAAATAAAATTGTATTTTTGACTGATAAAAAAAATTAACTGATGTCATTCAATAAAGTTATACTTATAGGCAATGTGGGTAAGGACCCTGAAGTGAGACATCTGGAGACCGGCACGGCTGTCTCTTCGTTCACTTTGGCTACCACAGAGAGATACAGAAACAAGACAGGAGAACTGCAGGACCAGACTGAATGGCACAATATTGTATGCTGGAGAAATTTGGCGGAGCTCTCTGAAAAATACATTAAAAAGGGTGCTCAGATTTTTGTTGAGGGAAAAATCCGTACAAGAAGCTGGACAGACCAGACAGGAGCAAAAAGATATACAACAGAGATAGTTGCAGACAATATAAGACTGCTCGACAGAAAAGGGAGCACTCCTGCCGCACCAGCAGACATTCCATCTGCAACACAGACATTTGCTGCACCGGTTGCAGATGACACATCGGATGACCTGCCGTTTTAGCGGGAATCCCAATAAATTGTAAACTAAATTGATTAAACCAATAATAGATTTTTATGAAAGTAGATGTTGTACTTGGCCTTCAATGGGGTGACGAAGGTAAGGGTAAAATTGTTGATGTTCTTGCTAACTCATACCCTGTAATTGCCAGATTCCAAGGTGGACCAAACGCTGGTCACTCACTGCATTTTGAGGGTAAGAAATATGTCCTTCATACTGTTCCGTCGGGAGTATTCAGAAAGAATGCAGTAAATATCATTGGTAATGGTGTTGTGATTGATCCTATTATCTTTAAAGAGGAGTGTATGGAGATTGAGGCTACGGGAGTTCCTGTAAGAGAGAGGGTTGTCATTTCAAAAAAGGCACATTTGATACTTCCTACCCATAGAATCATTGATGCTGCTTCTGAGGCTGCCAAAGGAAAATCAAAGATTGGCTCTACCCTAAAAGGTATCGGCCCAACGTATATGGATAAAACAGGCCGTAACGGTCTTAGAGTAGGTGATGTTCTTGCTGCAGATTTTGCAGACAGATTCCTTACCCTAAAAAACAAACATATCGCACATCTTGCACAATATGATTATGAGTACAATGCAGAGGAGAAAGAGAGCGAGTGGATGGAGGCTGTTGAGTACCTTAAAACATTCAAATTGGTAGACAGCGAGTATGTTGCCAACAAATACCTTGCAGACAACAAGAAGATTCTTGCAGAGGGTGCTCAGGGAACACTTTTGGATGTGGACTTTGGTTCTTATCCATTTGTAACCTCTTCATCTACAACTTGTGCAGGTGTTTGTACAGGTTTGGGTGTTGCCCCTACCAAAATTGGAAAGGTATACGGTATCTTTAAAGCATATTGTACAAGAGTTGGTAGCGGCCCGTTCCCTACAGAGCTTAACGATGAAACTGGCGAGGAGCTAAGGAAGAAAGGATTTGAGTTTGGTGCAACTACAGGCCGTCCAAGAAGAACCGGCTGGTTGGATCTTCCTGCCCTTAAATATGCAATTATGCTCGATGGCGTAACCGAGCTTATTATGATGAAGGCTGATGTTCTTGACACTTTTGATACCATTAAGGTTGCTACTGCATACAAGGTAGACGGTGTTGAGACAGATCAGGTTCCTTATGATACTTATGCCGAGATTGAGCCTGTTTACAAAGAGTTCAAAGGTTGGAACAAAGACCTTTCACAGATTACCCGTGAGGAGGAACTTCCATTTGAGTTTATGAACTATGTAAGATTCATTGAGAAAGAACTTAATGTTCCAATTTCAGTAATCTCACTTGGTCCGGACCGCGTTCAGACCATCTTCCGCAACGAAGAATAATATTTTAAATCCATACAAGAAAGAGAGACCCAACAAGTCTCTCTTTTTTATGTTTGACAACTCCAACACCCCATCCAATTACACCCAAAAACAATCATCCTCCCGACAGATTAATTCAACAATTATTCTGTCGGGGAAAAAAAAGCTGACCTTGCGGGTCAGCTCTCTTATCTGTCGGGAAGATTATTTGCTTAGGAAATCTCCAATAAATTTGTCAACCTCCGGTTTGTCAATCTGTCTTCCAACAATCTTACCAGTCTGGTCTACAAAAATGTTCTGAGGGATATATCTTACATAGTACATCTTGCCAACCTCATTCTCCCAGTATTTAAGGTCTGAAACCTGAGGCCAAACAAGTTTGTCATCTTTGATACCTTTAACCCATTTCTCGTGGCTGTTATCATTTGAAACGCCAAGAATCTCAAAACCTTTCTTGTGATATTTCTTGTAAATCTTAACAAGCTCAGGGTTGAATGCACGGCAAGGGCCGCACCAGCTTGCCCAGAAATCAATCATTGTAAGTTTGTTTTTAGAGTAGATATCTGAGAATCTGACAGGTTTTCCATCTGGGTCGTTCTGAACAAAATCAGGAGCCTGGTTACCTGACTGCAAAGATTTTATAAGAGCTGCAACCTCTTTTGTCTCTTGCAAAAGCATATTGTTTGCAAAAGCTGGAAGGGTATCAAATGCTGCCAATTTAGCCTCAACCTCCTCAACAGGAAGGTTTCCCACCTCTGAAGCCAAATATACCAATGCATAATCTGAAGTAGGATTCTCTGCCAAATAAGCATTCCTAATGGCATCACACTCCGAGGTATATTTATCATAAACCTCTTCTATTTTTGCTTTCTCCTCCTCAGAAGCTTTAGCATAACCTTTCATAAGAGTATCAATACCATACGCAGCTGCAAGCTCTTTCTGTTTTGCTGTATACTCATTAATGAAAGCCTGTGCAACACCACCGGTTACAGCTGCTGCTTTAGGTTCTGCCGCATCAAAAGTCACATCAAATTTTGCATTCTCAAGGAAGAATCTCACAAAAGCTCTCTTCTCGCCTTTGAATGTCAATGAATAATTGTTAGGTGTATTAGTCTCACCTTTAATTGTAGCCTTACCATTCACAAGCACAACTGTATCAGCTACTGGAGCTTTTTTTGTACCGCCAGTAAAGATAAGTGTATCATTTGGCAATTGTGCCAAATCTCCTGTTACCGAAACATTAACAGTGTAGCCTGTCTCAGGCTGTGCAGAACAAGCTGCCAAAGCTGCAACTGCACCAATCAAAAATAGTTTTTTCATATCAAATAAGTTTATACTGATTATTTTTCTTCTTTGTACCACTCTTTGTACATAAGGTATCCTTGGGCATTCTTATGTGCAGCCTGATATACTGCTTCAGAGCTGTCCTTTACCTTTTTGGCTGGAATACCTGCATATACTCCCGGCTCCAAAACTGCATTGCTCAACACAACTGCTCCTGCTGCGATTATTGTATTGTCGGGAACAACAGCATTATCCATAATTATTGCCCCCATACCAATCAGTACATTATTTCCTATTTTGGCACCGTGTATAATTGCATTATGACCAACAGATACATCATTACCTATCTCACTCACCGAACGCTCGTACAATGTATGGACTACTGCCCCATCCTGTATATTTACTCTGTCACCTATCTTAATGGTATTTACATCACCTCTCAATACTGTACCATACCAGATGCTGCAATCATCTCCCATTGTCACATCACCTATAATTGCCGCATTTTCTGCAAGGAAACAATCCTTGCCAAATTTAGGTGTAAATCCTCTTAACTCTCTAATTATTGCCATTTTTTTCTCATTTAGAACTTTTAACAAAGTTAATATTTTTTTTGTTACACCTGTCCTCTATTAAGAATAGTATATCATTACCTAAAAAAAGAGAGGTACTTGCATATAGCACCTCCCTCTTTCAAATATTTACAGCAAATATTACTCTGCCTGTTCTTTAGCCTGTTTTGCCTTAACCATTCTCTGGTAATCATCCATTGAAGCAACAACAAGTTTCTCGTACTCTCTCTGACCTGTACCGGCAGGGATAGGATGACCGCAGATAACGTTCTCTTTAAGACCCTCCAAAGTATCAACTTTACCATGGATAGCAGCCTCGCTAAGCACTTTTGTTGTCTCCTGGAATGAAGCCGCAGACATAAAGCTGCTTGTCTTCAATGCCGCTCTTGTAATACCCTGAAGCACCTGGTTTGAAGTTGCTGGAACTGCATCTCTTGCCTCTACAAGTTTCTTGTCCTGACGTTTAAGGACAGAGTTCTCATCTCTCAACCTTCTTACAGAAACAATCTGACCTGCTTTCAAGTTTTCAGAATCACCTGCATCAAGAACAACTTTCTTATCCCAAATCTCATCATTCTCCTGCATAAACTCCCACTTGTCAACAAGCTGCTCAGGCAAGAATCTTGTATCACCCGGATCAACAATCTCTACCTTACGCATCATCTGTCTTACAATAATCTCAAAGTGCTTGTCGTTAATTTTTACACCCTGAAGGCGGTAAACCTCCTGTATCTCATTAACAATGTACTCCTGAACTTTTGTAGGACCCTGGATAGCCAAAATATCAGCCGGAGCAATAGCGCCATCTGAGAGTGGCATACCTGCACGTACGTAGTCGTTCTCCTGAACCAGAATCTGTTTAGAAAGCGGAACAAGATAGCGTTTCTCCTCACCAGTCTTGGATTTTACAATAATCTCTCTGTTACCACGTTTGATCTTACCCATAAGAACCTCTCCGTTGATCTCAGAAACAACAGCAGGATTAGACGGATTACGGGCCTCAAACAACTCTGTAACCCTTGGAAGACCTCCGGTGATATCACCAGACTTGCCAATTGCACGAGGAATCTTGATAAGGATATCACCTGCAACAAGATCCTGACCATTATCAACCATAATGTGCGCACCTACTGGCAAGTTGTACTGTTTAAGCTCATTGCCATCGCCATCCACAATTCTGATGATAGGGTTCTTTGATTTGTCTCTGCTCTCAATTACAACTTTGTCTCTATGCAATGAGAACTCATCAGCTGACTCCTCTCTATAAGTAACACCTTCTACCAAACCATCATACATTACCTTACCGGCAAGCTCGGTAATTGTAATTGCGTTATATGGGTCCCATTTACAGATCAGGTCACCTTTAGAAACAAGTTCTCCCTCTTTCTTGTAAAGGTCAGCGCCATAAGGAACATTATACTGAGACAATGTGATACCGGTATTAGGGTCAACAATACGCATCTCTGCTGTACGTCCAACCACAATCTCCCTGCACTCACCATTCTCTTCTTTAGTAATGGTCCTCAACTCCTCAAACTCTACCCTACCTTCATATTTGGATTTGATCTCACTCTCAGACACACTACCTGATGCAGTACCACCCACGTGAAAAGTACGAAGTGTAAGCTGGGTACCTGGCTCACCGATAGACTGTGCTGCAATTACACCAACAACCTCACCTTTCTCAACCATACGGCCCCTTGCAAGGTTACGTCCGTAACATTTGGCACAAACACCTTTCTTGCTCTCACAAGTAAGTACAGAACGAATCTCAACTGCCTCAATTGGCAATGACTCAATAAGTGCTGCAATATCCTCTGTAATCTCCTCACCTGCACCAATAATCTTCTCTCCATTAAGAGGGTTGTACACATCGTGAACAGTGGTTCTACCCAAAATTCTGTCGTACAGGCTCTCAACAATATCATCTTTATTCTTGATAGCGGTAGCAACAAGACCTCTCAAAGTACCACAATCCTCCTCATTGATGATTACATCATGCGATACGTCTACAAGCCTACGTGTCAAATAACCTGCATCTGCAGTCTTCAATGCGGTATCGGCCAAACCTTTACGCGCACCGTGAGTAGAGATGAAGTACTCCAATACAGACAAACCCTCTTTAAAGTTAGAAAGAATTGGGTTCTCAATGATCTCAGCTCCTGTAGAACCAGATTTCTGAGGTTTGGCCATCAAACCACGCATACCACAAAGCTGACGGATCTGCTCCTTAGAACCACGGGCTCCAGAGTGAAGCATCATATATACAGGGTTAAATCCCTGATTGTCTGTAGAGATCTGTTTCTCCACTATATTTGTAAGTTTGGCATTGGTGGTTGTCCAAATGTCAACTACCTGGTTGTAACGCTCGTTGTTTGTAATAAGACCCAAGTTGTAGTTTGCCTGGATGCTCTCAACCTGCGCATATCCGTCGTTAACCAGTTTGGCTTTCTCCTCTGGGATAATCACATCTCCCAAGTTGAATGACAAACCTCCTTTAAACGCCATAGTATAACCAAGATGCTTGATGTCATCCAAGAACTGTGCAGTTCTGGCAACACCAGAAACTTTCAACACTTTTCCGATAATATCTCTTAGAGATTTCTTGGTCAGAATCTCATTGATATATCCTACTTCCTCAGGCACAAGCTGATTCACAAGAATACGGCCAGCGGTGGTCTTAACCATATGATAACCTTTTGAAGGATCTGTCATATCTTTAGGAAGTCTTACATTTACCTCTGCGTGCAAAGCAAGTCTGCCCTCATTATGAGCAATAATGATCTCCTCAGGTCCATAGAAGTTCATACCCTCTCCTTTAACACCAGGTCTTGGTTTTGTAATATAATAAAGACCAAGAACCATATCCTGCGAAGGAACGGTAATAGGAGCACCGTTAGCAGGGTTAAGGATATTGTGTGATCCCAACATCAGCAACTGAGCCTCAAGTACAGCTGCATTTCCCAACGGAAGGTGAACAGCCATCTGGTCACCGTCAAAGTCGGCATTGAACGCTGTACAGGCAAGCGGATGCAACTGGATAGCCTTACCTTCAATCAACTTAGGCTGGAATGCCTGAATACCCAATCTGTGAAGGGTAGGTGCACGGTTCAACAACACCGGATGACCTTTCATCACATTCTCAAGGATATCCCATATAACAGGATCTTTTCTGTCTACAATCTTCTTTGCAGATTTTACAGTCTTTACAATTCCACGCTCAATCAGTTTTCTGATAATAAATGGTTTGTAAAGCTCCGCTGCCATAAGTTTTGGCAAACCGCACTCGTGCATCTTAAGCTCAGGACCTACAACAATTACTGAACGTGCAGAATAGTCAACCCTCTTACCCAACAAGTTCTGACGGAAACGTCCCTGTTTACCTTTCAAACTGTCAGACAATGATTTAAGAGTTCTGTTAGCCTCAGTCTTAACAGCATTGGATTTTCTTGAGTTATCAAACAGTGAATCCACTGCCTCCTGCAGCATACGTTTCTCGTTCCTTAGGATAACCTCAGGAGCCTTAATCTCAATAAGTCTCTTCAAACGGTTGTTTCTGATGATTACCCTTCTGTAAAGGTCATTCAAGTCTGATGTTGCAAACCTGCCTCCATCAAGTGGTACCAAAGGTCTCAACTCGGGTGGAGTTACAGGAATAACCTTCAAGATCATCCACTCTGGTCTGTTTATATCTTTTGAGTCTCTGAAAGCCTCAATCACACTCAATCTCTTAAGTGCATCAGCTTTTCTCTGCTGCGAAGTTTCAGTCTCAATTCTGCTTCTCAAGCTATATGACAAGTCATCCAGGTCAACCTTGCACAATAGAGTGTAGATTGCCTCTGCACCCATTCCTGCAACAAACTTGTTAGGATCAGTATCCTCCAACATCTGGTTCTCTCTTGGTAGAGAGTCTACGATGTCAAGATATTCTTCCTCTGTAAGAAGATCCAACTCCTTAACTCCTCTCTCTGCTGCAAGACCTGGCTGAATAACTACATATCTCTCATAGTAGATGATTGCATCAAGTTTCTTGGTAGGAATACCAAGAAGATAACCGATCTTGTTAGGTGTTGAACGGAAATACCAGATATGTGCTACCGGTACGGTAAGGGTAATATGACCCATTCTCTCCCTTCTCACCTTTTTCTCTGTAACCTCTACACCGCACCTGTCACAGATAATTCCGCGATAACGGATTCTCTTGTACTTTCCGCAATGACATTCATAGTCTTTTGACGGACCGAATATTCTTTCACAGAACAAACCGTCCCTCTCTGGCTTGTATGTACGGTAGTTTACAGTTTCTGGCTTCAAAACCTCGCCGGAAGATCTGTCAAGTATCTCTTCCGGTGAAGCCAGTCCTATAGTAATTCGGTTGAAATTGCTTTTAACCTTAATCTCTTTCTTAAAAGACATATTGCTTGTTATTTCAAATTATCAAAAACCAATTAGTCCAAATTTACGCTCAGACCTAGTCCGCGAAGCTCGTGAAGAAGCACATTCAGTGACTCAGGGATACCTGGAGCAGGCATTGGATCACCTTTGACAATTGCCTCATAAGCCCTTGATCTTCCTACAACGTCGTCAGATTTGATTGTAAGAATCTCCTGAAGGATATTTGAAGCTCCAAATGCCTCAAGCGCCCAAACCTCCATCTCTCCAAATCTCTGACCTCCGAACTGAGCTTTACCTCCAAGAGGCTGCTGAGTAATAAGAGAGTATGGTCCAATTGAACGTGCATGCATCTTGTCATCAACCATATGACCAAGTTTGATCATATAAGTTACACCCACTGTAGCCGGCTGGTCAAACTTCTCACCTGTGCCACCGTCGCTCAAATATGTCTTACCATATCTTGGGATACCTGCCTGATCAGTAAACTTGCAAATGTCATCAAGACTTGCACCGTCAAAGATTGGGGTAGCAAACTTCACTCCAAGTTCTTTACCTGCCCAACCAAGAACAGCCTCATAAATCTGACCCAAGTTCATACGCGAAGGCACACCAAGAGGGTTAAGTACTATATCTACAATTGTACCGTCATCAAGGAAAGGCATATCCTCATCCCTTACAACCTTAGCTACGATACCTTTGTTACCGTGTCTACCCGCCATCTTGTCACCAACTCTAATCTTCCTCTTCTTGGCAACATAAACTTTTGCAAGCTGCATAATACCTGTTGGCAGCTCATCTCCAATGGTAAGGTTATACTTGATCCTCTTAAGTTCTGCATCGTACTCTTTGTGAGCAATCAGATAATTGTTTATAAGAGTCTTAATCAAACCATTTGCATGCTTGTCATCAGTCCATTTTGTAGGATTGATATTCTCATAATCAATTGTGTCAAGCAATTCTCTTGTAAAGTTCTCTCCTTTAGCAAGAATCTCCACTCCATAAAGGTCATTTACTCCCTCTGAAAGTTTGCCTTTTACAAGAACCTCCAACTTGTCAAGGAATCTGTCTCTCAAGACACCAGCCTTACGGTTGAATGTATCCTCAGCCTGCTGAACCATAGCTTTGGTATTGCTCTTGCCTTTCTTGCTGTTAGCCTCTTTACCAACCCTCGCAAACAATCTCTTGTCAATGATTGTTCCCGACAATGAAGGAGAAGCTTTCAAAGAAGCATCCTTAACATCACCTGCCTTGTCACCGAAGATTGCACGCAACAATTTCTCCTCTGGAGAAGGGTCACTCTCACCCTTAGGGGTAATCTTACCAATAAGGATGTCACCTGGCTCAACATTGGCACCAATTCTGATGATACCGTTCTCATCAAGATCTTTTGTTGCCTCCTCACTTACGTTAGGAATATCAGAAGTAAGTTCCTCCATACCACGTTTGGTATCCCTCACCTCCATAATATACTCGTCCACGTGAATTGAAGTAAAGATATCCTCTCTCAAAATTCTCTCAGAAAGAACTATCGCATCCTCAAAGTTGTAACCTTTCCAAGGCATATACGCAACTTTAAGGTTTCTACCCAAAGCAAGCTCACCTTTTTGAGTTGCATAACCCTCAGTAAGGATCTGTCCCTTAACCACTTTATCACCTTTCTTAACAATTGGTTTAAGATGGATAGAAGTGCTCTGGTTAGTCTTCCTGTACAAAGGAAGTTTATATACAGTAATCTCAGGATCAAAGCTTACAAACTTCTCCTCCTCAGTTCTGTCATATTTTATATGTATCTCGTTGGCATCTACATAAACAACCTCACCAGATGTCTCTGCAGAAACCTGAGTTCTTGAATCCCTTACAACGGCAGCCTCAAGACCTGTACCTACAATTGGAGCCTCAGGTTTTACAACAGGAACTGCCTGACGCATCATGTTGGATCCCATCAACGCACGGTTAGCATCATCGTGTTCAAGGAATGGAATCAATGAAGCAGCAATTGAAGCAATCTGGTTAGGAGCAACGTCCATCAAATGTACTTTATCTTTGCTTACAACCGGATAGTCAGCCTCATATCTGCATTTGATCCTGTCATCTGTAAAGTTACCGTTCTCATCAATTTTTGCATTTGCCTGAGCAACAACCTTATCTTCCTCCTCCTCAGCACTCATATAAACACAACCCTTCGCCGACAAATCTACCACACCATTCTCTACCTTACGATAAGGGGTTTCAATGAAACCAAGCTCATTGATTCTTGCATAAACGCACAATGATGAAATCAGACCAATGTTCGGACCCTCCGGTGTTTCAATAGGACAAAGTCTTCCATAGTGAGTATAGTGAACGTCACGTACCTCAAAACCGGCTCTGTCTCTTGAAAGACCTCCAGGACCCAAAGCAGATAACCTTCTCTTATGAGTCATCTCTGCAAGAGGGTTGGTCTGATCCATAAACTGTGACAACTGGCTGGTACCAAAGAATGAATTGATAACAGAAGACAAAGTCTTGGCATTGATAAGATCAATTGGTGTAAACACCTCATTGTCCCTTACATTCATTCTCTCTCTGATAGTTCTTGCCATACGTGCAAGACCCACACTGAACTGGTTTGCCAACTGCTCTCCTACTGTTCTGATTCTTCTGTTGCTCAAGTGGTCAATATCATCAACTGTAGCCTTAGCATTAATCAACTGAATCAAATAGCGGATAATCTCAATAATGTCAGCTTTAGTAAGAACCCTTACATCATTAGGTGTACCCAAGTTCAATTTTCTGTTAAGACGGAAACGTCCCACTTCACCCAAGTCATATCTCTTGTCGGAGAAGAACAGTTTGTCAATAACATCTCTTGCAGTAGCCTCATCAGGTGGTTCTGAATTTCTCAGCTGTCTGTATGTATAGAATATAGCCTCTTTTTCAGAGTTACATTGATCCTTCTGCAGTGTATTGTGGATAATTGCAAAATCATTTGAATTTGCATCCTCATTGTGGATAAGTATTGTACTTACGTCAGAATCAAGGATATCCTCAATATGACTCTCCTCCAATACAGTCTCCCTGTCTATAATAATCTCATTACGCTCAATTGAAACAACCTCTCCTGTATCCTCATCAACAAAGTCCTCATTCCAAGTTTTAAGGACTCTGGCAGCGAGCTTACTGCCAATGCATTTCTTAAGGTTGGTCTTGTTAACCTTAACCTCAGTAGCCAAACCAAAGATGTCAAGAATATCTTTGTCACTTTCAAAACCTATTGCTCTCAAAAGAGTAGTAACAGGCAATTTCTTTTTACGGTCGATATATGCATACATGACATTATTGATGTCAGTAGCAAACTCAATCCATGAACCCTTGAATGGGATAATTCTTGCAGAGTACAATTTTGTGCCATTAGCGTGCATACTCTGACCAAAGAATACACCTGGTGAACGATGTAGCTGAGAAACAACAATTCTCTCAGAACCATTAATAATGAATGTTCCTCTAGGTGTCATATAAGGAATTGTTCCCAAATATACATCCTGGATAACTGTATCAAAATCCTCGTGCTCCGGATCTGTACAATACAATTTCAATTTTGCTTTCAACGGAACGCTGTAAGTGAGACCTCTGTCAAGGCACTCATCCATTGAATAGCGAGGTGGGTCTATGAAATAATCAATAAACTCCAGGACAAAATTGTTACGGGTATCCGTAATAGGGAAAATCTCCTGAAAAACCTTAAACAAACCTTCGTTTCTACGGTTTTCTGCAGTTGTGTCAAGCTGAAAAAAGTCTTTGAATGACTTCAATTGCACTTCTAGAAAATCCGGGTACTCTAGGAGGGATTTAGAAGTCGCGAATGTAATCCGCTGATTATTTGTGAATTGCGACATTGTTTATTGGTTGGTTGAAAATAAACTTAAAAAAACGACAAAAAGGTTTAGGGCTTGTTTGTGCCCTAAACCTGACTATTTCCCGCTAAACGGGGGTTGACATTTATTTAACCTCAACCTCAGCACCAGCCTCTTCTAGAGCTGCTTTAACCTGCTCAGCCTCTGATTTAGAAACTTTCTCTTTAACAGCTTTAGGAGCACCGTCAACTAGCTCTTTAGCCTCTTTAAGACCAAGACCAGTAAGCTCTTTAACAACTTTTACAACACCAAGTTTAGCTGCACCAGCTGATTTAAGAATTACATCAAACTCAGTCTGCTCAGCAGCAGCAGCTGGACCTGCAGCAACAACTGCAACTGGAGCTGCAGCAGCAGCTGGCTCAATTCCATACTCCTCTTTAAGAACTTTTGCTAGCTCTTGAACGTCTTTAACAGTAAGGTTTACTAACTCTTCTGCAAATTTTTTGATATCTGCCATGATTTTATAATTTTAATGTGTTATTATTATTCTTTTTCTGATAGTGTTTTTACAATACCTGCAATCTTGCCACCGCCCTGTGAAGTAAGAGCTGAAATAACATTCTGTGCAGGAGCCTGTAGCATACCGATGATATCACCGATAAGTTCCTCACGAGACTTGATGTTAACAAGTGTCTCAAGGTTGTCAGCACCAATGTAAGTGCAATCCTGAACCATAGCACCTTTAAGAATCGGTTTGCCGTTGTCTTTACCAAACTCTTTGATAAGTCTGGCTGGTGCATTTGCAGTGTTACAGAACATTACTGCTGTTGAGCCTTTTAATACGCTCGCAAATTGCTCGTAGTCAGCAACCTGGTTCATCTCCAAAGCTTTGTAGAACAAGGTGTTTTTAACAACTACAAGTTTAATCTCTTTCTCAAAGCAAGCACGACGTAGCTTAGTGGTAGCCTCTGCATTCAAACCCTCAATGTCTGCAACATAGAAGTTTGGAGTCTCCTTAAGCTGTGCTGCCATTGATTCAATAATTTGAGCTTTATCTTCTTTTCTCATAATCCAATCATTTTATTACTCGGCAGCACCGATTGTTTTGCAATCTACACAAATTCCAGGGCCCATTGTTGATGACAAGAATACACTCTTAACGTATGTTCCCTTAAGTGCCTGTGGTTTAAGTTTAATAACTGTATTAAGGAACTCATTGGCATTCTCAGCAAGTTTGTTAGCATCAAATGACACTTTACCAATACCAGCGTGAACAATACCTTGTTTGTCAACCTTAAAGTCAATTTTACCGGCTTTAACCTCAGTAACAGCTTTACCAACCTCCATAGTAACAGTTCCAGTTTTAGGGTTTGGCATCAAACCTCTAGGACCTAGAATTCTACCGATAGGACCAATTTTAGCCATTACAGAAGGAGTACAGATGATAACGTCAACATCTGTCCAACCAGCTTTAATTTTATCAATATATTCATCCAAACCTACAAAGTCGGCACCAGCATTTCTTGCCTCCTCCTCTTTGTCAGGTGTACATAGTACAAGTACGCGGGTCTGTTTTCCTGTTCCGTGTGGAAGAGTCACAACACCACGAACCATTTGGTTTGCTTTACGAGGATCTACACCCAAGCGAACAGCTATATCTACTGATGCATCAAATTTGGCAAGAGAAGTCTCTTTAACCAATACGCAAGCCTCAGATACTTTGTACTGTTTGCCAGCCTCAATCTTAGCATTAGCTATTTTCTGATTTTTAGTAAGCTTACTCATTGTGTGTTGTGATTATTTAGTTTACATCTGCAGGAAAAGTTCCCTCTACAGTTATACCCATACTTCTTGCAGTACCTGCTACCATGCTCATAGCTGATTTCAATGTGAACGCGTTCATATCAGGCATTTTGTCCTGAGCGATTGCGCGAACCTGCTCCCAGGTAACAGAAGCAACTTTTTTTCGGTTAGGCTCTGCTGAACCTGACTGAATTTTTGCTGCCTCTTTAAGCTGTACAGCTACTGGTGGTTGTTTTACTACGAAAGTAAAAGATTTATCACTGAATACTGTGATAATTACTGGCAACACCTTACCGGCTTTGTCTTGTGTACGGGCATTAAATTGCTTGCAAAAATCCATAATGTTAACACCCTTTGAACCAAGAGCTGGTCCTACAGGAGGTGATGGATTTGCTGCGCCACCTTTAATCTGCAATTTAATAAATGCGGCAATTTCTTTGGCCATAATACTTCTTTAATTATTCTTTAACTACTTGAACAAAATTTAACTCCAAAATTGTCTTCCTTCCAAAAATCTTAACCATTACTTTAAGTTTCCTCTTGTCTTCCAAGACTTCCTCAACAGTACCGTCAAAACCATTGAAAGGACCATCTGTAACTTTCACCGCCTCACCTACAACAAACGGTGTGATATTCTCCTCCTCTTTATCAATAAGCTCATCAACTCTTCCTAAGATTCTGTTAACTTCAGACTGACGAAGTGGAGCAGGCTCTTTATCTTTACCCCCATCTTTCTCTGTAAGGAAGCCTGAAACGTGGGGAAGATTTCTAATAATATGTTGTATCTCGCCTGTAAGAACAGCTTCAATCAAAATATAGCCAGGATAAAAAATCCTCTCCATGCTAACCTTTTTGCCGTTTCTTACCTGGTAAATCTTCTCTGTTGGAATCAAGACCTGGGAAACATAATCTGTAAGACCTAATCTTTTGATTTCGTTCTCTATGTACTCCTTCGCTTTCTTCTCCTTACCACCGGCAGCGCGGACAACATACCACTTTTTGTTGGCAATCTCACTCATGATTAGTACAACATGTTATAGATGAAAGTCATTATGTTCTTGAACACAAGGTCCATTCCAAAAACGACTATGGCAAAAATAACAGAAGCTACCATAACTACAATAGCTGAGTTCTGGAGCTGAGACCATGATGGCCAAGTTACTTTTTTAGACAACTCGGTATACGAGTCTTTGAAATACAAAGTTAATTTGTTCATTACCATTTAATTATAATAACAACAACTGGAAGCCTTGCTGTTATTTGATTAAAATTGAACCAAACCGTAACTTTTGGTTTGCAGGGGCAGAGCGATTCGAACGCCCATCAACGGTTTTGGAGACCGCTATTCTACCCTTGAACTATGCCCCTAAATCAGAGCTTCCGGTTAAGGAAGCTCTATTTTATTTTAAGTATTGATTAAAAATTAACCAATTTTAGTTACCTGACCAGCACCTACTGTTCTACCACCCTCACGGATTGCGAAACGTAGACCCTCATTGATAGCAACTGGGTAGATCAACTCTACATTAATAGTTACGTTATCACCAGGCATTACCATCTCTACACCCTCTGGAAGAAGAATCTCACCAGTTACATCCAAAGTACGGATAAAGAACTGAGGACGATATTTGTTGTGGAATGGAGTGTGACGACCACCCTCTTCTTTCTTCAATACGTAAATCTCAGCAGTGAAGTTCTTATGAGGAGTGATAGTGTTAGGTTTAGCGATAACCTGACCTCTCTTAATCTCTTTTTTATCAATACCACGAAGAAGTAGACCTACGTTATCACCAGCCTCACCCTGATCAAGAAGTTTACGGAACATCTCAACACCAGTTACAGTTGATTTCTTAGGCTCCTCACCAAGACCGATAATCTGGATCTCCTCACCTACTTTGATAACACCAGTCTCAATTCTACCAGTTGCAACAGTACCACGACCAGTGATTGAGAATACGTCCTCAACAGGCATTAGGAATGGTTTCTCGTTGTCACGTGGAGGAAGTGGAATGTACTCATCAACAGCAGCCATAAGCTCCATTACTTTTTCCTCCCACTGAGGGTCACCGTTAAGTGCACCTAGTGCTGAACCACGGATGATAGGAGTGTTGTCACCGTCAAAGTTGTAGAATGAAAGAAGCTCTCTAACCTCCATCTCAACTAGGTCGATCATCTCAGGGTCATCAACGATATCTACTTTATTTAGGAATACTACAATTCTAGGAACGTTTACCTGACGAGCAAGAAGAATGTGCTCACGAGTCTGAGGCATAGGACCATCAGTAGCAGCACAAACAAGGATAGCACCATCCATCTGAGCAGCACCAGTAACCATGTTTTTAACGTAGTCGGCGTGACCTGGACAGTCTACGTGTGCATAGTGACGGTTAGCAGTCTGATACTCTACGTGAGCAGTGTTGATAGTGATACCGCGCTCTTTCTCCTCTGGAGCATTGTCAATTGAGTCAAATGAACGAAGCTCTGAAAGACCTGCTTTTGCCAATACAGTTGTAATAGCTGCAGTTAGGGTAGTTTTACCGTGGTCAACGTGGCCAATAGTACCAATGTTAACGTGAGGTTTTTCCCTCTTAAAAGTTTCTTTTGCCATAATACTAAATTTTTATAATTGAATATTTTACACACTTATAGAGCCGGTGACGAGATTTGAACTCGTGACCTCTTCCTTACCAAGGAAGCGCTCTACCCCTGAGCTACACTGGCTTTTACTGGAGCGGAAGACGAGGTTCGAACCCGCGACCCTCAGCTTGGAAGGCTGATGCTCTACCGACTGAGCTACTTCCGCATACGTCTGAATACAAAAATAGTGGGGAGAGCAGGATTCGAACCTACGAAGGCGTGCGCCAGCAGATTTACAGTCTGCCCCAGTTGGCCACTTTGGTATCTCCCCATTATTTATATTTCAAAAAACTTTGAGCCGATGGAGGGATTCGAACCCCCGACCAGCTGATTACAAATCAGCTGCTCTGGCCAACTGAGCTACATCGGCAACATGTCAATTTCCCTCTCTCTAAAACCTCAGGGGCTTTGTTTTCGTTTGGGATTGCAAAGGTAGGTATTATTTTTTATTATCCAAACTTTTTTGCCTTTTTTTTCAGTTTTTCTTCAACTTTTTTTCAATACCTGCAGCTGCAATTATGCTATCGTAAATATTTTCAACATTATAGCCACATTCAGAAATAAGTTCATCAACAGTACCCTGCTCAATAAATCTGTCGGGAATACCTAAAGATATTACTTTAATATTGTACCCTTTGGCAGAAACATATTCAGAAACCGCACTGCCCAACCCACCTAAAACAGCTCCATCCTCTACCGTTATTATAGTATTGCAGCTGGCGCAAGCCATATCCACCATTTCAAAATCCAGCGGTTTGAGAAACCTCATATTTATATGCATCGCATCCACTCCATCAGCAGCCGCCTTGCCAACAGCCTTTCTCGCCCTGTTCCCAACAGTTCCCAGAGAGAGTACAGCTACATCTTTCCCATCTTTCAGCAACTCTCCTTTGCCCGGTTGCACAAACTCAAATTCCCTCTTCCACTCCAAACCTTCACAACCTCCTCTTGGATACCTTATGGCAGTAGTCCCGTACTCAGGCAAAGTGGCAGAATAAAGCATATTCCTCAGTTCAATCTCATTAAGAGGTGCCGCAATTGTAATGTTCGGAACCGGTCTAAGATATGCAAGATCAAACGCTCCCTGATGAGTAGCACCATCTTCACCAACAATTCCGCCCCTGTCCAAACAGAAAATCACTTTCAGTTTCTGAAGAGCCACATCGTGGATTATGCTGTCATAAGCCCTTTGCATAAAAGTTGAGTATATGTTACAGAAAGGGAGCATCCCATTTGCCGCCAAGCCCGCAGAAAAAGTAACAGCATGCTGCTCTGCAATACCAACATCGTATGTCCTCTGAGGAAATTCCTCCATCATATATGTAAGCGAGCATCCCGATGCCATAGCAGGAGTAATCCCCACAATCTTTTCATTTTCTTTGGCAAGTTCCACAATGGTCTCTCCAAAAATATCCTGATACCTGTACTCTTTCTTGCCAGCTCCCATTCTCTCACCGGTCAGGACATCAAACTTGCCTGGGGCATGCCAAATGCTCTGCTGCGCCTCCGCCGGTTTATACCCTTTCCCTTTTACGGTACGTATATGCAGCAATTTTGGTCCCGTTATATCCTTAAGATTGGACAAGGTGGTTACAAGCTCACCCATATCATTGCCATCTATGGTTCCAAAATAACGGAATCCCAACCCCTGGAATACCGAACCGTTTTTCATAAATGCCAACTTGGTACTCAACATAAACTTCTGCACAAGCTTGCGGAGCTTGCTGCTGCCCAAAAATCTCCAGATTCTGTTCTTTACTTTATTATATATAGGCGATACAGAAATCTTTACAAGATAATTGTGCAAGGCACCCACATTCTTATCTATGGAAATCTGATTGTCGTTAAGAATCACAAGAATGTTTGATTTGAGCGCCCCCGCATTGTTCAATCCCTCAAACGCAAGCCCGCCTGTCATAGCACCATCACCGATAACAGCAACAACATTCACTTTTTCCCCCTTAAGCCTTGCTGCTTCCGCCATTCCCAATGCCGCCGATATTGATACAGATGTATGTCCGGCCCCAAATGCATCATATTCACTTTCAGCCATCTTGGGAAAACCGCTCAACCCGTTTAGTTTACGGTTGTTCACAAAAGCTTCTCTCCTCCCCGTAATTATCTTGTGGGCATACGCCTGATGCCCCACATCCCATACCAGTTTGTCTTTTGGTGTATCATACACATAATGAAGCGCTACGGCCAACTCTACCGCCCCAAGACTTGAGCCCAGATGTCCGGGATTCTTAGAACAGCACTCAACCATATAGTCCCTCACCTCCGCACACAACTTGGCAAGGTCATCAATTCTTAACCCCTTCAAATCTTCAGGGCAATTTATTTTATCCAGTATCTCCACAAAAAGACATTTGTAAAAACTGTGCCAAGTTACAACATATTTGCAATATGCTGAAATTTATTTTTTTTGGAAATCATACGTAAAATTCCTAACTTGCTTAATTATTTATACTAAGCAGCAAAAACCTATAAAACAGATATAAGTAATGACCCAAGTAAAAAAACTGTTAAATGACAATAGTGTAATACGTTGGACAGCCCTTGTCCTTATTGCACTTATGATGTTCTTTGCCTATATGTTTGTTGATGTGCTTTCACCGCTGTCAACATTGTTGGAAACCAGCAAAGGCTGGAGCGCAGAGACGTACGGAACATTCTGCAGCTCGGAGTATTTCCTTAATGTATTTGCATTCTTCCTCATTTTTGCCGGAATTATTCTCGACAAAATGGGAATCCGATTTACCGGAATACTGTCTGGAGCAGTAATGGTAATAGGAGCATCAATAAAATTATATGCAATAAGTGACCTTTTTACTCCCGACAGCTCACTTTACCAGTTCCTTTCATCATTCTGGACAAGCTTCCCTTCAACTGCCAAATTGGCATCTGTAGGATTCATGATTTTTGGATGCGGTGTTGAGATGGCAGGCGTAACTGTTTCAAAAGCCATTGCAAAATGGTTCAAGGGTAAAGAGATGGCACTGGCAATGGGACTTGAGATGGCAATTGCCCGTTTGGGTGTATTTGCAGTATTCCGCCTGTCTCCATACCTTTCAACATGGGCCAACGAGGCAATGCCTACAGTTGTAACCCCTGTACTTTTCTGCACCATACTCCTTGTAATAGGCCTTATCACCTATACAGTATTTACATTTATGGACAAAAAACTTGATGCCCAGATTGGTGCATCTGCATCTGAGGAGGCAGAAGAGCAATTTAAAGTTAGCGATATTGGAATCCTTTTCACCAGCAAAACATTCCTTATTGTATCTGGTTTGTGCGTATTGTACTACTCTGCAATCTTCCCATTCCAGAAATTTGCAACCGGTATGCTTGAGGCAAACCTCAATATGCCAACTGCAGAGGCTTCGGGACTATTCTCCTGGTTCCCGATAGGTGCAATGGTCCTTACCCCATTCCTTGGCGCATTCCTGGACAAAAAAGGTAAAGGTGCATCAATGCTTATCCTTGGAGCAATCCTTATGATTACCTGTCACCTTGTATTTGCATTGGTTCCACTTACAAAACCAATCGCATACACAGCAATTATCCTCTTGGGAGTATCATTCTCATTGGTACCTGCAGCCCTATGGCCATCCGTTCCAAAACTTGTAGAGGAAAGATACCTTGGTTCTGCATACTCTGTAATCTTCTGGATTCAGAACATAGGACTGATGGCATTCCCTATCATCATTGGTTGGAGCTTGGACAAAACTGGCGGTTATACCGTTCCGATGCTTATTTTCTCATCACTTGGAGTTGCAGCGCTTCTATTGGGCTTGTGGCTTAAAGTGGAGGACAAGAAGAAAGGCTATGGCCTTGAACTTCCTAATATTCAGAAATAATCAATCATTAATATTATATTAACCAAAACACATTAAAACTTATGACTAACGTTGTTAAAACGCTGAAAGAGAGTAAGAGTGCTTGTTGGATTGCCTGGGCTTGCCTTGTGGTTCCAATGTTTGCGTCATATTTCTTTGACGACATGTTCTCTACAATCTCACACATTTTCAAAAATCCAGAAATGCTTGAGCTTGGCTGGAACACTATGGATTACGGTTTCTATGCCGGAGGTTATTCATTCCTTTGTGTATGGGGCGGTCTTATTGTATGCGGTATGCTTTTGGACAAATGGGGTGTTCGCGTTACAGGTTCTATCTTCGTTGGCCTTATGGCTGCAGGTGCTGCACTTGTTTATGTAACCATTTCATCCAAAGCAATTGTTGCTACAGGCAACTCACTTTACATTGCATACGTAGGATGTATGTTGTTCGGCTTGGGTAGCGAGATTGCAGGTGTTGCAGTTACCCGTTCAATTGCAAAATGGTTCAAAGGCAAATCTATGGCTTTGGCTATGGGTCTTCAGTTGGCAATTGCACGTTTGGGAACAGCAGCTGCATTGCTTATGTCTCCAATTCTTGTAGCTGAGTCGGCAACTGGAGAGTATCCTCTTAATGTAACTAACAAACCTGCATTCCTTGGTCTTATGCTTCTTTTGTTGGGAGCAATCGTATGGGCTGTTTTTGTTGCAATGGATGCCAAATTTGACAAACAGGAGGGTACTTCAGACAAAGTTGTCACTGCAGAGGAAGACAAATTCAAATTCTCAGATATCTTCAAGATTTTGGGTAACAAACATTACCTTCTAATCTCATTGCTTTGCGTATTCTTCTACTGCTGTATCATCTCATTCAAAAAATTTGCTACAGCTATCCTTATCCCAAGATTCGGTGCAGATGCTGCAAACTTTGAGCAGACAGCTTCAATGATGGTATCTATGATTCCTTTCTTTACAGTAGTGTTCACCCCATTGTTCGGTGGTCTTGTTGACAAGATTGGTAAAGCTACAACCTGGATGATTACAGGTTCTGTAATGGTATTTGCAGCACACGTAATCATTGCTTTTGCTCCAGGTGAGGCTATTTTCGGTTACATTGGTATCGCTATTCTTGGTGTAGGCTATTCATTAGTTCCTGCAGCTATGTGGCCTTCAGTTCCAAAAATCGTTCCTGAGAAGAACCTTGGTACTGCATACTCACTAATCTACTGGATCCAGAATATGGGTATGATGGCAGTTCCAATCATCGTAGGTCACATCCTTAACAAATACTCGGGAGTAGAGGCTGCTGTAAATGCAGAGTACGTATTCATTATTTTGGGTATTGTAGCAATCTCTGTTTCATTGTTGCTATTCTTCTCATCTAAGAAGAACCCTCACCTTAACCTTGATGTTCCAAACAAACAGTAACAATACTGTACAACCATAAAAAAACTGCGGCACATTGTACCGCAGTTTTTTTATACACCCGCATTACCTACATACCCATCCGCAATATGAACATATCCCTTATATACTTCCACTGATTCCTCTCCACCGAATCTGTTCCAGGAAAAATAAAATACTCTTTAACTGAAGAAGTCATATTATATATTGCCAAATCATCTTGCAGTTTTGATGTCTTGTCCTGCAAACCTAATCCAAAAAGAACCGGAACAGAAACATTTTTGGCCAAAGACTCCACTGTAAAGCTTTCAACAAACTTTCTGAAATCGGGAGTTGCAACAAAAGATGCTGCTATGCCTTCGTCCAAAGTAGATGCCAAAAATGCACAAACTCCACCCAAGTCCTCTCCTTGAGCATATATTCTTGATTTGTCTATCTCTGCCCTCTTGTTAAAAAAATCAACACACAAGACAACATCCGCAAGGATATTCCTAAAATACTTCTCCCCCTCACCTCTTTGTGAAACATAAAAGACAAGCTCAGCCATCTGGGCAGATGCCGTAAAATCTGCCAACGGATTTTCTTTGATATTCTCTGCAGGTACAAATGAAATCATTGCCGGTATCCCTTTCTTCCCTTTGGGAAATGCAACAAGACCTTTTACAGTCTCACCATCCAAAGAAACCATTTTAAAGTCATACACATTTTTTACTTTTCCCGACAGTTTCTTATTTCTGACAAGTGAGAATTTTGGATTATGGTCCCTCCTGTCCAATGCCACCTTATTGGCCACCCTGGTATAATCTCCAAGAGGCTCTATACTCTCTCCCAAATTTTTGACAGGATCTGCCGGAACAATCTTATCTGGCTCATAAGCTACATTCACACTCTTTACAATATCACCATTACTCCAAAACAATGCGTTATAGAAACCGGGAGCAAGAGCCTTAAATGCAAAAGACATCTCAAGGGAATCCTTTGGATTTACAGTTCCATATTGCATAAGCTCATACAATGATCGTCCGCTATGATCAATTATTTCACATTTGAGATTGAGTGTTTTAGGTACTCCCCTATCATTTGAAGCTACTATCTGCACTTTTGGATACTGAGTCCCATAAAACGCCCAGTTCTCCAACTGTCTCACTTCATATGAAACAGTATCTGCCGCAAACATATGTACAGCAGTAGAAAATAATATAATGAGTGTTAAAAATCTCTTCATCCTATATCACTTTCTTATTCCTTTTAAAGTTCTCTCTAAACTCTTTGGGTGAACAATGTTTCTTTTTCTTGAATATTCTGTTAAAATTGGACAGATTATTGAATCCGCAATCAAAACATATATCTGCAACGGAGTTATTTGTATCAATAAGACAACTGGTTGCATACCCAAGACGTACATCAATAATATAGTCTGAAAGACTCTTTCCTGTACGCATCTTAAAGAATCTGCTGAATGCTACAGAAGACATTCCTGCCATCTGTGCCAGAACAGGAAGACGGATATCTTTTTTGTAGTTTTCATTTATATATTGCTGTATAGTCTGTACCCGCCTACTGTCTGAGTGTGTTTCTATTCTTGCAAACGGAGAACTTGACAAAGTTCTTGCCCCTTCGCATCTTGAAAGTTCATACAAAATTGTAAAGAACTTCATTACTGCATAAAAAGAATCATCCTCAAATGAAAGTTCGCTTAGAATGGGATATACCTTAAGTATTGCAGACATTGGAAAGGCAATTCCTCTCTGCCCTCTCTCAAGCATCCTCCTTATAGATTCAAACTGTGACTTGTTGGTAAAGTTCTTCTCAAAGATATCGGGAGAAAATTGAATTGTTATCTCCCTCACCCTCTCACTGCGGCATTCATGCTGCTCCAGCACATGTTCAAGATCTTTACTTGATACAAGCACCAGATCATAATCACCAATCACCTCTATGTTGTCTCCCACAATTCGCCTTACACCTTTGGCATTCTCAGTAAAATTCAGCTCATATTCTGCATGAGAGTGAATGGGATATGTAAACTCACTCTTACTTCTGTCTGCAATATAGAAGAAATCCTTCTCCGAAAGAGGCGTTATCTCCCTTATAACTTTATCTTTACTATAAGCTGCCATAAGGTATATCAGTTTTTAAAAATTTAAAATTTTCAGATTCATCGGGAGCAATATCCTTCACCATCTTCATAAGTACCTGCATATTGTCTCCAGTTGTAACAAAAGTACTTGCTATCGCCCCTTGCAATTCTCCAAGTGTACTTTTTTCACGCAAAAGCTCCCTTCTTTGTGAAAGAACCTCACCAACTCTTCTTGCAATTGCCGGTGCCGGATTAACTATTTCAATAGAATCTCCTGTAAACTCCTTTATCACTTTCTTCAAAAAAGGATAGTGAGTACACCCCAAAACAATATGGTCTACGTTTTCCTCCAACATGGGAACTATATACTTTCCTATAATTTCACGTGCCTGAGGAGAATCTGTATTGCCACTCTCCACCAATTCAACAAGCCCTTCACCAATTTGTTCCAACACCTTTGCATTTGAGGCAAACTTATGTAATGTTCTAAGATAAAGTTCCCCCTTAAAAGTACCCTTGGTTGCCAGAACCCCTATTGCACCTGTCTTAGTATTGATTGCAGCGGGTTTTACAGCAGGCTCCATACCCACAAAAGGAATATTATAATGCCCCCTCAAATATTCTATTGCAGCTGCTGTAGCAGTATTGCAGGCAACTACAACAATTTCGGCTCCATTGGAAATAAGGAATTCTGTTATGGCTTTAGCCCTATAAATAACCTCATCCTTTGGTTTTGGTCCGTAGGGGCAATAACCACTGTCAGAAACATACAGATATGTTTCACCTGGAAACTCCTTGAAGAGTTCCTTCCAAACAGACAAACCGCCTACCCCTGAATCAAAAATACCTATCATAAATGAATACCAATTATGCAAAGTTATAAAAAAAGGTGGTGACTTTTTGCAGTCACCACCTAATTTATATAGTTGTCCAAGCTATCTGCTATAGATCCTCTGGCCAACCTGTATATTTCCAACCGGTAACTTTATAAGTTTTACCAGGGAATTTAGAGTTGGTAAAAGTCATAGTGATTGACTCTGTAACCTCTTTTGAAGGACAAGTAGCACCATTCTCTACAACTACTCCCTCTACTGTGAAAGTGCTTGTAGATGAAGCAACATTACCAGCAAGATTCTCTACATTAGTACCAGAGAAAGTCATATTCTGTTTGTTGCTCACATTACAGCTTACTTTACCGTTGATACTTGCAAAATTGGAAGCTGCATAACTGTAACGGCCAATTCTAACCCAGCATTTGTCTGTGTCGTATGCAGTTGTATTTGACAAGAAAACATATCTGTCGCTGCTACCGATTTTTGATTTCAACTCAGTACCTGTCTCATCAACAATTGAGATAATTCTGTACTGACCTCCCATAGGTGCAATAGGAGTATACTCAATCTTATAGTCATCAATACCACAAGATACTACAGTAAGAGCCATCAACACCCACAAAATATTTTTAATGAATTTCATAATCGTAATCTCTTAAAGTTAAACAATTATTGGCCATCAGCTACCTGCCACCACATTGGCTCATAAAGCTCTTTAGTTACAGGAGCGTTAGGGTTGTACTGTGACGAGTTGGTAGGAACCATAAGACGTCTTGGCATCTGTTTTGGCTGCAAACCAGTCTCACCTGGATCTACAAATGTAGCCAACTCATAACCGGCTGTAAGACCAGCAGCAGGATTGGTGTCATCAACCCTTACAGCAATTGCACCTGCCACTCTTGGATAACCGGTACGGTTTCTGTCAAACCAACCGTCAATACCGTTAGCTTTTGCATATGAAACCCATTTCTGAATCATAATGCACTCAATCATATTGTCTGCATCAAACTCGTATGCGCCACCATCTGCAATGTAAGAAGAGCCGTCAAAACCCCATCTGTTGAAGCCTGCAAGAACACCAGCATCATACATCTCCTTAGCTTTATCTGTCTGGCCAAGTCTTGCATAAGCCTCTGCCTGAGTAAAGTAAGACTCTGCCTCGTTCATTATGTAAACAGGATCGCTCCAGTGCTGCAAATATCTGCTTGAAGAGGTAATTGGAACACCACCATCACCATCTGTAGGAGGTTTTGTACCATAAGGAAGACCCTCATATTTATCTCTAAGTTCAGTTGCACCTGCCTGCTCTGCTTTATATGTAGGCTCAAAAATTTTGTTCAAACGAACATCATTATTAGCAATCATATACTCAATGAAAGTATGACAAGCACGCACATTCTCCTGAGTATTCAACTGACGGATATTAGCCTCATAGAAAGGGTTACCTTTATTGGTTGCATCCTCCCAGCAAGTCACTTTACAATCTGTTGCAAGTAGACCGCCTGAACTTAACAATGAACTGATTTCACTCTGTTTTGCATTGAAATCTTTCATAAGCATCTTAAGCTTAAGTGATTTTGCAAAAGCAACCCATTTATTGATATCACCGTTAAAGAAATAATCTTTGTTGGCAATTGTAGGAAGACCCTTAGCAGAAGCATCACCAGCTTTAGCAATTGCAGCATCCAACATATTAAGGATTGCAGGATATACTACAGTTTTACCGTTATCGTAGTTAGGATAAGGGAACTCATCTGAATTCAAAGCCTCTGTGAAAGGAATATCCTCATAAAGGTCAATCAAAAGTGCCCAGTTATAAGCCTCAAGAACTTTACCAATCAACCAGTAATTCCAAGCACCCTGCTCCTCAGCAAGAGCAGTCATGATTTTAAGGTCAGGAAGGGTATTGCCATATGCATTGCTCCAGAAAGCAGTAAAACTACCTGCAGTAAGCGAGAAGTTAACTACCGAGTTGTACTGGTTGGTAGAGTTACCCTGAGTACAGAACTGGTTGAAGAAAATACCAATTTGCTCACCACTGGTACCCAAATATGCTACTGTTGATGCACAAACAGATGGAAGCAATGTAGCACAAGTAGCCTCTGTAGGATAGTTAGGGTTCTTGTTTATATCCAAGAAACTCTCGCAAGAGGCCAATGAGAGGCTGCAAAGAGCCACCATTGCAAATATTTTAAAATATTTTTTCATCTCTTTAATCTCTTTAAATTATTAAAATACAACCTTCAAACCAAAACCAAAGTTACGGGTAGAGATAGTACCGCCGCTCTCACCAAACTCTGAAGTAAGGTCATTACCCAAGTTAGTTGACTCTGGGTCTACCAAGTTGTTCTCTGCAGGAGTTCCCAAGAATAGGTTTCTACCAATTGCAGATACAGTAACCTGTTTCAAGAACGATTTCTTGATAAGTTTAGAAGGAAGAGTATAGGCCAAAGTTACCTCTCTTAGTTTGAAGTAATCTTTAGGAAGTACCCACTGCTCTCTGTTTCTTGCCTGTGACTGGCTACCGAAAGCAGTTGGCCAGTAAGTAGCCATAATAGGAATGTTATTCTCTACATACTCTCCATTTACAATCTTAACAGTATTAGGAAGTACGAATGCATCACGCTCATTGTATACTGTAAATGTAGCATTACCGTTAAAACCTGTAATGTTAGCAGTTCTTGAATACATCAAGCCGCCATGTCTCCAGTCACCCACTGCTGTGAAAGTAAAGTCTTTCCATCTAAGTGTGGTGTTAAAACCCATTGTAAAATCTGGCTGTGATGAACCAAGATATTTGTATTTAGATGAATCAACGTTCTGAATACCGTTGTTGTTTACAACCTGATATCCGTAGTAAGGGCTATTAGGATCCTCTACAGTCTGCAAAGCAGGAATACGGAACAATAGAAGAGGCTCACCTACTTTCAATACACCATATACATTGTATGAAGAAGTGTAGCTGTACTCATCCAAACCATCCCACAACTCAATAACTTTAGAGTTGTTCTTTGCAAATGTAGTACCAATCTCCCACTCCCAGTCACCTCTACGTACAGGGGTTACACTTAGAGCAGCCTCAATACCTTTGTTACCAATCTTACCTACGTTTCTTGTCTCTGTAGTATAACCGGTCTCTGGCGGAAGTGAAGCAGAGATAATCTGATCTTTAGTAATCTTATCGTAGTAAGCGATATCAATGTTCAATCTGTTCTGGAACAAAGCAGCTGTCAAACCAATCTCCCACTCTGTTGTCATCTCAGGTTTCAAGTTCAAAGCAGGTTTTGTATTGCTCTCTGTAAGACCAGATGCACCATTCAAAGGAAGTTTGGTATAGTTGATGCTGACTGGGCTGAAGTATGAAGCTGTCTTATATACGCCAGCATCATTACCAGTCTGACCTGCAGCAACTCTCACTTTCAAAAGATCAAATTTTGTATCTTTCAAACCAGGGAACAAGTTTGTTAGAAGAACTGAAGCATTTGCACCACCATAGAAGAAACTGTTGTTCTGTAGAGGTAGAGTAGATGACCAGTCATTTCTACCACTCAATGTCAAATAAGCTATATCTTTATAAGATAACTCAACCTGGGCAAGAGCACCAATAAGACGTCTCTTCCAATAGTCAGTAGATGTAGTTGCTGCAGTAGTTGTATTCAAAAGGCTGTACCAGTCTGGAATATCCAACTCAGAAACATAACCACCTGTCTGATGGAACTCTCTCTGGTTCATATTCCAACCTGCAATGGCACTCAAATTAAAGTTCTCACCCAATTTATAATCTGCAGTAAGCATTACAGAAGCATCAATCTGGGCTCTTCTGTATTTGTACTCGCTATAGTAACCTTTGCTAGGGGTTGCACCACCCAAGTCACTGTAAGAACCCTCAGAGAAAGCGATCTCTGCATTCTTGTTCTTAATATCATAGCTCATAAAGTCGCCACCCAAACGTGCGATTGCATTAAGACCAGGGATAATGTTATACTTCAACTCCATCTTACCATATACTCTATCATCCTGATACTCATATTTGTAATTGTCAATCATCCAATATGGGTTGGTTGCATAGAAAGTATAATAGTTGTCCAAGTTCCAAGCTGGATCATTATAATTTTTACCACCTGTAATGTCAATATCTGTACAGTGCTGCAACAGCTCATCATACATACCCTCTGTACGGCGGATGTCTTTTCTTACATAGTTGATAGACATATCCATAGAAAGTTTCTTGTAGTTAGCATAACTTCTCAAGCCAAAAGTATTTCTGCTCATCTTGTCACCATCGTTAGGAAGAATACCATTAGATGACAAATTAGAGAATGATGCTACGATACCAGAATTTTTAGTACCATATTTCACACTTACTGAGTTATTCCACTCTGTACCTGTTTTGTAGAAATTCCTAAGGTTATCCTCAACATATGAGAAAGGTTTTACCATAGGTGTCTCCAAATTGTCAGATCCCCACTCGTGCATGATGCCAGATAGTCTTGGACCCCAAGAACCGTTCTCAGCTCTGTCCCAAGAACCCCAACCCTGACCGAACAAATCCTGAGTTTTCATAACTCTTGCAGTGGTTGTAGCTGTAAATGCACCGTCGTAAGTTACTGTAAGCTGTTCATTTGCCTGAGCTTTTTTTGTGGTAATCATAATAACACCATTAGAAGCACGTGAACCGTAAAGAGCAGTTGCAGATGCACCTTTAAGCACAGTTACAGACTCTACCTCCTCCGGGTTGATATCATTTGCACCGTTACCAAAGTCTGCAGAATTGTTACCAATACGGTTATTCTCAATAGGAACACCATCCACAATGTAAAGAGGGGTATTGCTGTTCAAAGATGAGATACCACGAATGATAACTTTCTGAGAAGTACCTGCAGCACCACCTGTAGAGATGTTCACACCGGCAACTTTACCTGCCAATGAACTCATCAAAGCTCCTGATTTTGCAGCAACAATCTCATCAGACTTCATTGTTGTAGCAGCGTAACCCAAAGCTTTCTCACTCTTTGAGATACCCATTGCTGTTACCACAACGTCATCCAACATTACCGCATCCTCCTCCAAAACAACATTCAATACAGCTTTCCCCTGTACTGGAACTGCAGCAACACGGTATCCAATCAATGAATACATCAAAGTTGCATCGGCAGGTGCCTGTAACGAGTAGTTACCGTCCACATCTGTAGATGTTCCAGAAGTTGTTCCTTGAAGCAAAACGTAAACTCCAATTAGAGGCTCTCCGTTCTTATCTGTAACCTTACCGGAAACAGTAAGATCCTGAGCCCATGCACCCATTGCTATAAACAATGAGGCCAAGGTCATAATCACTGAACGTGATAGTAGACTCACTTTTTTCTGGTTAAACATAATGTTAAATTTTTAGGTTAATTATTAGGTATATATTTAATTTCAATTTGTAAGCACGCACTATACCCTCTTGCGCACAACAAGTTTAATAGCGCAATATAAGCAACAAAAATTTAAATTTCAAAGAAATTTCTTCTTTTTTATCCACTTTATGAGCTACTTACTTAATATTCAGCCATTTAAATTCAAACAGATTTAATGTTAAAAATCCCAACAAACAGAAAATCCCTTTTTTTGCACAAAAAAAAGGGATTTTCTGAATAAAAGCCTATCACTCTATAACTAAATGGCTAAATATAATTACAATTTATAAGCAATATATTCATTATGGAATTAATACCGGCCTGCCTAATGGTCTGAATTCTTCTACATAATTCATACTTTTTGTCTCTTCCTCCTCTCTCTTCTGCACATCCTTTTCAATAAACTTCTCCATTGTAAGCTCCTCGTTTGCAATACTTAATATCCTTTCTACAATATAGTATCGGCTTGGAGAATTATAATAAGGCCTGTTGTCATCCATACAACTTATCTTTTCCGGTCTCCACACTCCATATTTGTAATATCCGCCGCCTTCAAACATACTTACATGAGAATAATCTTTTAACCCTTCAAAATGGCTCCAAGGAGAATCTTTCTGCAATGGATATACAGACAGGTTCATACTGTGGCCAACTTTCTGCCAAACAAGAATATTCTCTTTTTCATCAGCAGGTATACTTCCCGATGAATTCTGATACTCATCAGCCAACCGGCCAAAGCCGTGACCTCCCATCTCGTGACGAACCACATTTGCAAATTTTGTCATACCAGATTTTGAATTTCTGGAATACGTAATCAATGATATATTCTTCCCATCACCCCAAAACCAACAGGTTCCTGCATAAACATCTGCATTAGAAATAATGGCAATGGAGCTGCGTTTAAAGTCATTATTTGAAACCCCTTCAATTGTTTTGCATAGCTCAAATACACTCTCTCCACTGTCGGGGAGAGAAAGCGCTGTACTGTTGCCACCTTCCCACTGAAGTTTGAATCTCGTATTTTTGACATCATTTTCCGCAAGATTGGTTATTCCTGTCTCAGAGCTGTATGCGGCAATCTTGTAAACGGTAAAATACTCTCTGTATGATTTGTAAGGCTCAATTTCAAACAATGCCTCTATTGCCTCATTAATATCCTTATCAAACTGCCCACCATATTTGAAATGCTCTGCCAAATATCCGTCTCCTGTAAAGAAGAGTTTTACAGGGGATGCTTTGGTACTCTCCATATATACAAGATAGTCACCATCTGCGTATGCATCCTTAACAGACGTTGAGAATGTATATGTATCGGACTCTGTGGTACCTTTGTAATGAGCATCATCTGCAACCACTTTATAATAATATTGTGTATTGGCTTTCAAAACTCCTATAGAAGCAGGAAGAGGTACAGATGTTTCTTTTCCACCTTTAATCTTTTTCCAGGTGTTGCCATCCTCTGAAACAAGCACATAGTATGAAATTTCATCACCTTCTGCGTCTGTGGATGGTTCCCAGACAAACGTTGGCATTAGAGATACATCATTATGTCCGGCCGGATAAGACGAAACCGGTTTCGTTGGAGGGTTATTGTAAGCCGGCTCCTGCTTTATTTCAATTCTCTTGTTCAAAGCGCCTCCGTAGGTTATCTTCAAAAGATAATTTCTCTCATAAATACGCTCGGTGTCACTTTTAACGGTTATACTCAACTCTCCATTTCCTTTACCCTTAGATGGTGTTATTGTTGTAATCCAGTCTGGAATTGTTATCCCTTCAGTAGACCACTCTGTATTGCTGTGTATGGAAATATTCTTGGTTAATACTCCGTCGGGAAAATACAATGTGTCTGGTGTTGTCTCAAATTCAAGAGCCTGTTGTGTTATCTGCACTGTTGCACTTGCACTTCCTCCAGATATTGAAAGTGTTGAATTCCTTGGTTCTCCTGTATCATTTGGCGTATATGCAACATTTACAGTTGTTGAACCTGGAACACCATTTACAGGCGATACAGAAAAATTGTAATTGCCACTTTGGGTTATTGCCCAAGATACATTTGATGTTACTGTAAATGATGCTCCCTGCACCTCCATCTCAATTGATGAAGCTGAAACCTGAATATCATCATCTTCAGTGCAAGATACTGCAACTGCAAGAAGAAGAGAAGCAAATATACTCCTGAAAAATATTGAAAATCTGTTTCTCATTCCCGATAATTTTTACTGTAAAAATTCTGCTAACTTGATCAAACTTTGCGGATCATTCCATTTTATTTTGTTTTGCTTAAGGAAGCCTTTCAACTCACTCTGCTTGTTTGCAGGAATAAGTTTCTCAAAAAGTTTCTTCTGGCAAGGATAAACACTTCCGTTAGCAACAAGGTAAAGTTCATATTGCAACGGTATAACTTTTCCACTCTCCTTTTCTGACTGCTGCAACATATGGTTTGTAATGGAACCTATCCCCTCCAATGAGGTAAGTGCCTTTGTGGAAATTGTATTGGAAGATGAACCGTATGCTCCACCTGTTTCATTCATTCTCGAATAGTCGGGAGATGCGAGCCTTGCAATAAACCCCCTTTTCCCCTCTGTAACAATCTCCATAAGTGAATTGTTTATATTCATATACCTCTTGGGACCTATCTCCACCAACAGAATATCTTTCAAATCGGCCTCCATTATATTGCTGTTATCCTTTACATAATGCAACTGGCTTGCCTGAAGATGAATGTTTGCCAAATAATGCTGCTTTTCCCCACTCTTTAAGAAAAGTGTAGCATTCTGGAAATCGTTGTAAATATAAGGCCAGGTTGTTGTAGGATTCTGGGCCATTGCCACAAATGACAACAATGATAAAGCTATAAAAAATAATATGTTACGTTTCATATTCTTATGTTTGTTCAAATACAACATCCAATATTGGTGTCTAAGCACAAATATAATAAAAAAATCCCCCAGTACATAGAGCCTGAGGGATTTGTCATATCAAATTGATATAATACTTACTCTTTTACAAATACAGTATTTGCGTAGTAATTCCACCAACCTGCATCATCAATTCCCCACATACCCTCTACAGAAATAGTATTATTTGCTGTATCAATATTGAAAATAATGTTGCCACTATAAATTGCATCTTTATTCTCATCACAAACTACAAATGCAACATTCTGATAGCCAACTGCCTGACCACAAGGTACAGCAATCTGTGTCATATCACTGTTCACTACACCGTAAACATAGTTGTATCCTTGATCTGCTGTGTAACCGTAAGAAGCAAAATAAGGGTCAAGATTCAAAATCCAAACTTTAGTATCATCTTTTGAATCTTTCTCCAAAGTCACATTCCAAGTAAACTCACCTCTACCAGATTCTGATGTTGCTGTGTATGTACCCAAAATTGGTGAAAGCGGATGATCCAAGTCCTGGATAGTTACTGAAGCGGTTCTCTTCTGCCCGGCATTCACAGTGCCCAAGTCTGAGAACTCAAGGTTGAATGACAAGTCACCTGTATACTCACCTGCCAAATCAACAATCTCAATCTCTACGTATGCAGTTCTTGTAGTAGAATTGAAAGTTATTTTACCACCGTTTTTAATATTGTAGTTAACGCCTGACCTTGCAGTACCGTCAACACCAGAAACAGTTACAGTAGCATCAATTCCTTTTACAGATGCAAGGGTTACAGGAACACTCAATGTACCGCCTTGCTCTGAAATGGAATAGCTTGCTCCATCAAATGCCACAAAAGCATCTTTATCATCAAATACAGCATACTCATTAGGATTACAAGCAGCCAACAGACATAGAGCAAATATGTTTAATAATAAAAATATCTTTTTCATTGTTCTTCAATTTATTAATATTCAGGATTCTGAACAAGGTTAGGGTTGATATCCAACTCGCTCTGAGAAATTGGAAGAGCCCATTTGTAGCTTGGGAATGGAATATTTTTGAAAGAGTCACCTGCAGTGAAATCTGTTCTCTCAACTGGATCACCCCATCTTCCAAGATCCCATAGATAGTGGCCCTCGTATGCAAGCTCAAGTCTTCTCTCAAGTTTGACATCACCAAAAGCACAAGATGTCAAAGGCTCAACACCTCTGTTTGCTCTAATTGCGTTAATATCAGAAATTGCAGTTGCACCAGCTACACTTGCACCGTTAAGGATAGCCTCAGCTCTGTTCAAATACATCTCTGAAAGACGCAAAACAATAACATTGTTACAATCTGGAGTACCATCACCTTTACCGGCATATTTGGTAGTCCACTGTAAACCGCCAGAAACATTGTCTTTATCAGTTCTATGCAAAGTTTTTCTTACGTCAGTATCCTCATACAAGCTGTATAGGTCATTTGAAACGCCACAGTCTGCATAACCGTTAGGATTTGTAACATATGAAATATCACTCCAAGACTGGTAGTAACCGTTAGTTTTCTTACCGTAGAACTCCAAGATAACCTCACCATTAGCTGTTGCTACATCTTTTGTCCATACAGTAGGAAGCTCCTCAGCTGTCCAAAGATTGTATTTAGAGTTGTTGATAACTTTGGTTGCATAGTCAGCAGATTTCTGCCACTCACCCATATACAAGTAAACTCTTGAAAGAAGAGCCTGAATAGCAGGAACAGTAATAGTAGCTTTAGCATCAGTAACACCTGCTCTCTGGTAGTCTGCTGCCATAATTGACTCAGCCTCCAAAAGGTCCGCTACAATCTGAGCATATACCTCTTTAGTAGTGTTTCTTGCAGGCTCATCCAATTTTGTCTCCAACACAACAGGCACTCCCAAACCATCTGGCTGATAAGTGTATGGCTGTGCATAGTAAAGGACAAGAATGTGGTGAGCCATAGCTCTTACAAAAAGACACTCAGCTTTAAGGTTATTCAAATCCTGTAGGGTTACGCCATCCTCGCTGTCTTTACCCTCAAGGTTGTTGATTACGTTATTTGCAGCTGAAATTACATAGTATGCATTACCCCACATACCTGAAGTAGCATCTGCAGAATAGTTCCAGATATACTCTGAGTAGAATCTACCACTCTGGAAAGTACCTGAAGCCTCTCTACGGCCGTTACCTGAACGCATCTCAACCATCTGAACGTATGAGCTGCTATACCAGCCGTACATAGGCATAATTGCAGCGTACGCAGCCTTGTTAAGACCCGCATAGTTACTCAAAGTAACCTCTGTACTCTGAGAAGTTGTTGGTCCCTTCTCTAGGAAATCACCACAGCTGGTAAAAGAGAGGGCAACAATTATTGACAATAATATTTTAATATTTTTCATCTTCATTTCTTTATTTAGAATGTAATCTCTAGACCGCCAATAAATGATTTAACCATTGAGTATCCACCACCAGACTCATAACCAAGTGAACCAAGCTCTGGATCAAATACTCCCTCAACATCGTGGAAAGTATAAGGGTTGATAGCACTTACATAAACTTTAACATTCTTCATACCAGCTTTTTTGCTAATTGTCTGAGGCAAGTTGTAAGACAAAGTGATATCTTTAATTCTCAAATAGCTGCCATTCTGTAGGAAACGGCTTGAGTAACCTGCATAGTAAACTGATGAAGAACCTACAACTGGTTTAGGGTTAGTAGCTGTATCACCTGGTTTCTTCCAATAGTCAAGTGCAAAGTTGTTTACTGGAACGTTGATATCATCATCATACCAACCGTAAATGTTTGCAATAAGAACATCATTACCCATTGTGTACTCACAGAATGCGCTCAATGAAAGACCTTTCCAAGAGAACTGAGTATTGAAACCACCTGTAGCTTTAGCCTCTGGTGAACCTAAGTAAGCATATCTTGCTTTAGAACGGTCATTGGTTAGAGAGCCATCCTCTGCATACCACAAACCGTCACCGTTTGAAGGGTTAACACCATACCAGTCACGTACATAGAACTGATATAGCTGCTCACCGTTTACAATTCTTACAGGAGTATCACCTCCATTACGCTGGTCAGATGCAGTAAGGAACTCAGAACCTGCAAGATCAAGAACTTTAGATCTGTTCATTGCAATGTTGAAACCTGCAGTCCAAGTGATATCCTCGTTTCTGATGATGTCACCCTCAATCATAAACTCAGCACCTCTGTTTCTTACAGCACCAATGTTCATAGTGTTTGAAGTGAAACCAGATGTTTGAGGAACACGTTTGCTAAGTAGCATATCCTCTGTATTACGCTGGTAAACCTCAATACTACCGTTAATTCTGTCTAAGAATGCGTAGTCAACACCAAAGTTCCAAGATTTGTTTTTCTCCCAAGACAAGTTAGGATTGGCAACACGTGAAGGAAGCATACCTGTGAAACCGTTATAAGTAGAAGTTGCATACAGACCGTAAGCCAAATATCTGGAGATATTGTTATTACCGTTTACACCGTATGAAGCTCTAAGTTTTAGAGTATTCAACCATTTCACGTCTTTTAGCCAGTTCTCATTGTGCATATTCCAAGATGCTGAAGCACTCCAGAACAAACCCCACTGAGTTGCAGAACCGAACAATGAAGAACCATCATAACGGACTGAGCCCTGTAGATAATATTTGGAATCAAAGCTATAATCTGCAATACCAAAGAAAGACATCAAAGTCTCTGCACTCTCACCATAGTAAACAGCATCTTTCTCTGCTGAAGAAGTGTTAGGGAATGGGATAGCAGGATCTACATCTGGTGATTTGCCACCAAAGTAGTTATAAGCATCATACTGAGCCTCCTGACCTGCAAGAACTCTTACAGAGTGTTTGCCGAACATATCATCGTATGAAGCAGTATTTGATGTGGTAAGTCTGTACTCCTCTGTACGGTATGTCCAAAGTGTAGAAGTACCCTCATTTGTCTCTGGAGCCCAATACTGTCTTGAGTTAACCAAACTCATCTCAGCACCATTGGTAGATTTGATGGTAACCTGTTTGACAGGTTTGTACTCAACAAACATACTACCCTGGAAACGGTATGATTTATCGTTATACTGGTCATACTCAGCAATAGCTCTTGGGTTAGTGTTTGCATTGTTAGGAAGATCCTGGTTATGTTTGCCATTCTCATCGTATGCAGGCTCCCAAGGAAGGATATTCCACATTGCATACGCACCGTTTGAATAATACAAGCTACCCATCTGACCAGAGTTCTGATCTGCATAACCTGCATTGATTTTAGCACCAACTTTCAAGTTGTTCAAAAGTTTGTAATCTGCATTCAAACGAGCAGTGAATCTCTGGTAGTCAACACCGTAGTAGATACCAGTCTCATCGTGGTAAGACAATGAAGTATAGAAGCTTGATTTGTCGTTACCGCCAAGACCGTTAATCTCATACTCCTGCATTGTACCAATTCTTGTTAGATGATCATACCAGTCAGTAATCTCACCATTCAACAAAGACATTGGACGGTAGTAGCCACCCTGTGCATCATCTGGGTTGAAACCAGCATTGATGATCATATTTCTCTGGTAGTCCAAAAGCTCAGCAGCGCTAACCGGTCTGAAGTTTTTGTCATTGGATATCTGGGTTACACCAGCTTTAGCTCTTGCTGTAAATGATGATCTGCCCTGTTTACCGCTCTTTGTAGTAACAAGGATAACACCGTTGGCAGCACGTGAACCGTAGATAGAAGCTGCAGCAGCATCCTTAAGAACTGTAATGGACTCAATGTCATTAGGGTTGATTGCCGACATAGTAGTACCCGAACCTGCACCAACATTGGACATAACGTTCTGGTCGTTGGTCATAACAGGAATACCGTCAACAACCCATAGAGGATCACTACCGGCACCAATAGAAGAGATACCACGGATACGGATAGTTGAAGGAGCACCTGGCTGACCAGAATAAGAAGAAATCTGTACACCTGCCATTTTACCAGCAAGCATCTTCTCAACTGAAGCAACTGGAGCGCTTCCAATAACATCTGATTTAACTGTTGTTACAGAACCAGTTTTAGCCTCTTTGCTTACAGTACCGTATGCAACAACCATAACGTCGTCAAGCATCTCAGCCTCTTCTTCCATAACTACATTAATTGAAGATCTGTTGTTGATAGGCATAACAACATCTTTCATACCAACTAAGGTATAAACTAGAGTTCCATTAGCAGGTGCACTGATCTGGTAATTACCATCTACATCTGTAGAAGTACCCTGAGTAGAACCCTGAAGCAAAACGTATACACCAATAATAGGAGATCCGCTTTGATCAGTAACAGTACCTTTAACAGTTATGTTTTGTGCCCACGCAAAACTAACTGCAAACAATGAGAGTACTGTCAAGAAAAACTTTACTTTTCTCATAAAAGTTTGTTTTAAGGTTAATATTAATTTTTTTGTAGGTTTTTCATCTCTACAATTCACCCAATTAAGGGAAGATGCAAATATAGTAAAGTTTTTGAATATATAAAAAAACGGGACTGGAAAACCAGTCCCGCCAATATTTTTGGTCAGATATATTATTAGATAATACCCTGCTCCAACATAGCCTGAGCTACTTTCATGAAACCTGCAATGTTAGCACCTTTAACGTAGTCAATTCTACCATCAGGAAGCTGACCGAATTTAACGCAAGCCTCGTGGATGCTCTGCATAATGTAGTGAAGTTTAGCATCAACCTCAGCACCAGACCAGCTGATATGAGTAGCGTTCTGTGTCATCTCAAGACCTGAAGTAGCTACACCACCTGCGTTAACTGCTTTACCAGGAGCGAATAGGATCTTAGCATCCTGGAAAGCTTTGATAGCCTCTGGAGTACAACCCATGTTAGAAACCTCGCAGCAGCACCAAGTACCGTTAGCAAGAAGCTCTTTAGCGTCGTCACCGTTCAACTCATTCTGGAATGCACAAGGAAGAGCGATATCACATTTTACGCTCCAAGCTTTTTTACCTGCAGTAAATTTAGCAGCACCTGGGAACTTGGTTGCCATATCCTCTACTTTGTTACGGTTAGATGAACGCATCTCAAGCATATAGTCAATCATCTCTTTGGTGATACCGTCTGGAATCTCGCAAACGCCGTCTGGACCAGAGATAGCAACAACTTTAGCACCTAGCTCAGTAGCTTTGGTTGCAGCACCCCAAGCAACGTTACCGAAGCCTGACAATGCAACAGTTTTGCCTTTAATATCTTTACCAGCTTTTGCAAGAACGTGCTCTGTGAAATAAAGTGCACCGAAACCTGTAGCCTCAGGACGAAGGATTGAACCACCCCAGCAAGCACCTTTACCAGTAAGAACACCTGTATTGTACTCTCTTGCAAGTTTAGTGTACATACCGAACATATAACCAATCTCACGGCCACCTACACCTACGTCACCTGCAGGAACGTCCTGATCAGGACCGATGTTGTGCCACAACTCCAGCATAAATGCCTGGCAGAAACGCATAATCTCAGCGTCAGATTTTCCAACTGGATCGAAATCTGAACCACCTTTACCACCACCCATAGGAAGAGTAGTTAGAGCATTTTTGAAAGTCTGCTCAAAGCCCAAGAATTTAAGCATTGAAGGAGTTACTGCTTTATGGAAACGGATACCACCTTTGTAAGGTCCAATAGCTGCATTGAACTGTACACGGTAACCCAAGTTTGTCTGTACATTACCTGCATCGTCTACCCAAGTAACACGGAATGTGAAGATTCTGTCTGGCTCAACGATTCTCTCTACGATTTTAGCTTTCTCAAACTCAGGATGCTGGTTGTAAACCTCCTCGATAGACTCCAACACCTCGTGAACTGCCTGTAGATACTCTGGCTCATGGCTATATTTAGCCTGAAGTTTCGCCATAATTTCAGCTGCTTTCATAACTTTTTCTATTTTACGTGTTTTTATTTTTGTTAAAAAATGTGTGTCTGTTTATTTTATTATTTAACCTCCCAAGTTGCACCTGAACGCAATAGCTGGTCAATTGTGGAAATTTTGGCTTTCTCTTTCACCTCCGCCACCTGTTTGTGAACATTCTCATCGTAAGTTGAATCCTCAACATCTCTGATAACGCCCAAAGCTACAGGATAATCAGGATATTTCATATTTGCAAGCATAGTGTGGATTGGGAGCTTGTCATCAGATTTTGCATCGTGAACAAGAATATCCTTCTCAGTTACACCATTCTCACCAATAGTTACAACTTTTAGCTGCAAACCGTCAAGAACCAAACCTTTGTCTCTGTTTGCACCAAAGATCATAGGCTCGCCGTGTCTTAGGGTAATGGTTCTGTCTGCTCTTACAGATCTTTCAGCAAACTCCTGATGTGTACCGTCGTTGAAGATAACACAGTTTACAAGCATCTCCATAATTGAAGTTCCTTTGTGTTTTGCTGCAGCAACCATAACCTCCTGGTTAAGTTTCAACTCTGAATCCAAACTTCTTGCAAAGAAAGTACCTCTTGCGCCCAATACAAGGTTACCTGGAGTAAATGGCTCCTCAATGGATCCGTAAGGGGATGTTTTGGTTACAATACCTTTCTTTGAAGTTGGAGAGTACTGACCTTTTGTAAGACCGTAAATTCTGTTGTTGAACAAAATGATGTTAAGGTCTATATTTCTTCTGATAGCGTGGATAAAGTGGTTACCGCCAATAGCCAATGAGTCACCGTCACCGGTAGCCTGCCAAACAGAAAGTTTTGGATTAGCCACTTTCACACCTGTAGAAATTGCAGTAGCTCTACCGTGGATTGAGTGGAATCCGTATGTGTTCATATAATAAGGGAAACGTGAAGAACAACCGATACCTGATACAAATACCAAGTCCTCCTTGTTGATGTTAAGCTCCTCACATACCTCAGGCATTGCTTTAAGCACTGATGCCAAAATTGCGTGGTCACCACAACCCGGACACCATTTTACTTCCTGATCACTTTTAAAGTCTTGTGATGTATATTTCATAACAATGTTT
>JAZRIV010000001.1:0-1842 GCA_045645465.1 Candidatus Egerieisoma sp. | reverse complement strand
GAAAATTCACTATATTCCTTTTAACAGCCCATACAGGGCATTTTTAACACTTTAATTCCAGAGGTTACCCCATTGACTCGTTTTGCTTTTAACCATTTTGAAACACAACTGCGCTCGTTGCAGAACCCAAGCAAGCTTGGTTCTTACTCGCTGGTTAGTGTTTTCGCAACCCGCGGGGCGCAACCTATGTCTGCGCTGCCCGCGACCTATTGCTGCAAAACTCGCGATAGGTCAATTTGCGGATTAGTTCCACAAATTGCCCCATTCACCGCGGCTGCCACCACCGAGCTGTGCGCCCTCCTCTGAGGTATTTACTGTCTTCTCGTTATCCAATTTCAATGAAGCTGCAAGCATTGACTCCGCTTCAACATTTACCTCTACCATGAGAGGTGATACATAACTCTTTTTCATATATCGTATAAGTGGCCCCCTCCGTCTCCCCCATAATGGGGAGAGTTTGGAGGACTTTTCTAATTCACTTTATTTATTAAGTGAAAAATTATTACTCTTTAATATTGCCCCTTTAAATTCCTCCCCTCAGGGGGAGGTTAGGTGGGGCTTTACTTCACCAAAACCTTTTTGCCATTTACAATGTAGATACCAGGAGCAGTGATAGCCTCAACACGGCGGCCTGTAAGGTCGAAGATAGCTTTCACCTCGTTCTCAACCTCTACACCTTCGATGCCTGTTGTGCCCTCACCGAAACGGAAGCTGTAGTATGGGGCATCAGAACCTGTTGTCAGTGCAGTTGCAGGCAAGTATGCCTTGTTTGCATTGTTAAGGAATGTATTATCAGTCAACTTTGCCTTTGCAAAAACGACATCTGTTGAACCTTCGGCGTAACCAAGAACATAAGCCGCGCCAGAAATAGTCTCTGCAACAACAGAACCCTCAAGAAGGTTACCCTCAACATTTGCTGTTGCTTCTGGAGCGTAGTTAAATGCATAGCCACCCTCATCAGCCTTAACAATGATACCGGTATTTGCAGGAAGAACACCCTCAACCTTAACCAAATTGAGCCAATCGCCTTCTTTTGTACCTGTTACAATATAAGCTCCTGCATCTTCACCAGTGAATCCAGGAATTTGAGCATTATAACCAAGATACAATGTTGCCCAACCGGCTCCTGTTACATTGAGTGTATGAGGATTCTCGTATGCATCAATAATAGCATCAAGTTTCATCAACTCGTTTACATAATTTGCAAAACTTACACTTGTCAAAGTAAGCAACGTTGCAGCCTCTTCATTATCAGTCAACCAACGCACCTGACCTTGATTTGGGTACCAACCCGGAGAATAACTCAAATAATAATCACCATTCTTTATACTTACATAGCTATTACCTCCATTTGTTCTTTCTTCAAATGAATAGCCGGTAGCAACGTCCTGTGAACAGGTAGCAACAACATCGCCAGTATGGTTCTGCAAGAATACTCCCTTGCCAATATTGTAGATATACATACCTTTGTCGGTCTGTGCTATACACCAATATTTATTTGCATCATTTTCTACTGCAACACCTCTGTTAGTATAACCGGACAATGTAATATTGTTCAAACCGAAATATTCGCTGCCACTGTATGTTCCATAAGCCATTGAACCACGGCCGTTGAAGTTGTTGTTGATGGTATATACTCCGAACGAAACATACTTTTTACTTGCAGCAATCATCATATCAGCAGCAGCAATTTGGGCAGCATAAGTTGTTGTACCATTACTTACAGCATTAAATGTAAGCAAACAACCACCATCATTGCCGTTACCTTTCTCCCATTTCACCTGGTTGGGAGCAGTTGTACCACAACCCATAGACAAGTAACGTGTACCGGTACCTGAACCT